>JAGQPR010000128.1 GCA_020426625.1 Planctomycetales bacterium | reverse complement strand
TGACGTCGAAAACGACGTAACTTTCGGTGGGAGGGTGAGTTGCGATGAAACCGTGGTGGCGATTAGCGAGAAGTGTCGAAAAAAGCTCTATAATGCGTGGTCCGATTTCATGATGACTATGGCAGGGGATTGCTAGAGATGTTATCCGCCCGAGACTCTCAGCTGGCAGCGGATGAAAGCTTGGATGCTCAGGCCGTTGTATCTCCACCGACTCAACCTGCGGTGGGTTGGTGTGTACTCGTGCTGCTACTGTTTGGTATATCGACGGCGAGATTCGCAACTAACAAGTTTTTCGAGCGAGTGGCCGAGCCGGTTCAACCGAGATTCGTGGTGAACATCAACCAAGCTTCCTTGAGCGAGCTGCGAGCGCTACCTGAAGTAGGCACAGCGCTTGCCCAACGTATCATCGAGTATCGAGATGTGCATGGCGACTTTAGAAGCATTGACGACTTGCAATCGGTGAAAGGCCTGGGACCAAAGACGGTGGACCGCCTGCGGGCCCTGCTCACTTTGGGCGACGTGAACAGCGAAGAGTCTGCAGAAGCGATGTGGCTCGCAAGAGGAAATGGCCCGACGAAGTGATGTGGGACGAGAATGCTCAGTAGCTAGCAGGTGTAATGGTTTCGAATTCTAATTGAGCCTGGTTGGGAAAGTACTGAATGTCGATTGAGACCCGCAAAGACACTCCATTTGAACTTGTCAGCGAATTCAAACCGGCAGGACATCAACCTGCGGCCATTGATGCGCTGGTGCGCGGATTGCGCGCCAACGTCAAAGAGCAAGTCCTAATGGGTGTTACTGGCTCTGGCAAAACGTTCACGATGGCCAATGTGATCGAGCGAATCCAGCGACCGACTCTGGTCCTTAGCCACAACAAGACGTTGGCAGCGCAGTTGTACGGCGAATTTCGAAGCTTTTTCCCAAACAATGCAGTGCACTACTTTGTCAGCTATTACGACTATTACCAACCCGAGGCCTACATCCCCCAACGGGACGTTTACATCGAAAAAGATGCCTCGATCAACGAAGAAATTGATCGATTGCGGTTGGCGGCAACCAGCGCTTTGGTGAGCCGCAACGACGTGGTTATCGTGGCTAGTGTTTCCAGCATCTACGGCTTGGGAAGCCCGGAAGACTACCGCAAGATGGTCGTTCCCCTGCGAGTGGGAGAATCCATACATCGCGACGATGTGCTGCTGCAACTGGTTGATATCCAATACCAACGCAATGACATCGAATTCGAGCGGAGTCGTTTTCGCGTGCGTGGCGATTGCCTGGAGGTCTGGCCTTCGTACGAGGAGTTCGCCTATCGCATCGAACTCTGGGGCGATGAAATCGAACAGATTTCGATTACCAATCCGTTAACCGGTGAGGTCATCACGCGACTAGAGGAAATCTACATCTACCCGGCAAAACATTTCGTTACACCCGAAGAACGCATTGAACAAGCCATTCGGCTGATACGGCAAGAGCTGAAGGAACAGCTGGAAAAATTCGAAAAGGAAGGCAAGCTACTCGAGGCTCAGCGGCTGAATGCCCGCACTCGCTTCGACTTGGAAATGCTACAAGAAGTGGGACACTGTCCCGGCGTGGAGAATTACTCACGACCGCTTTCTGGAAAGCCACCCGGAGCAACGCCCGACACGCTTTACGATTTTTTCCCGGAGGAATTCTTGCTGATTGTGGATGAGTCGCATGTGACCGTTCCTCAAGTCCGAGCCATGTTTGCTGGCGACCAGAGCCGCAAGAACACGCTTGTCAACCACGGTTTTCGGCTACCCAGTGCTCTGGATAACCGCCCGTTGAAATTCGAGGAATGGGAGCAGAAGACACATCAAGTGATTTTTGTGTCCGCCACACCCAGTGATTATGAACTGGAGAAAACCGGCGGCGAAGTGGTTGAACAAATCATCCGACCTACCGGCTTGCTCGACCCAGTAGTTGAAGTCATCCCAGCCCGCGGACAGGTAGCTCATTTGCTAGCTGAAGTGCGCGAGCGCGCCTCCCGCGACGAGCGCTCGCTCGTTACGGCGTTGACCAAGCGCCTGGCCGAAGATCTGGCTGGCTACCTGTCCGAGCAAGACGTCCGCTGCCGCTGGTTGCATAGCGAATTGGATGCATTTGAGCGCGTCGAGTTGTTGCACGATTTGCGGCAGGGAAAATTCGACGTATTGGTAGGCGTCAATCTTCTCAGGGAAGGATTGGATTTACCGGAAGTCTCCTTGGTAGCCATTCTCGACGCGGACAAGGAGGGCTTCCTCCGTAGTGAAACTTCGTTGATTCAAACCATCGGTCGCGCCGCCCGCAACGTAAACTCCAAAGTGGTACTGTACGCCGACAGAATCACCAATTCGATGCGGGCTGCAATTGACGAAACCGAGCGTCGGCGGAAGCTGCAGCAAGAACATAATCAACTGCATAACATTACCCCCGAGACCGTTCGCCGCAATGTCCGCGCTGGCATTGAATCAGCTGTCAAAGCGCATCAGTACGCCCGAGACAAAGTCCGCAGTGACGCCCGCGAGAGTCAAACAGTCACCGACGACTACTTGGCAGAGCTGGAAAAGGAGATGTTGCAAGCTGCCGAAGACCTGGAATTTGAACGCGCCGCTGCGCTGCGTGACAAATTGAACTCGCTTCAGGACAAAGTCGGCCAGTCGCTGGACGTGGAAGAAAAAGCCAGCATTCAACCGCAAGGAGCTCGTCGGCGCGGACGGAAAAAGGGCGGCAAGGTTCCTCGCCCAAAACGCACCTGAGCTGTCTACACAACAAGCCTGTCAGGAAAAACAAAGCTCTGACAAGTCAGAGTACGTCATAACCTTCCCCTGCAGAATTGCGATCCAAGCGGAATGAATTCGACAGGCGCAAACCATAAACCATAGCGTTTTGCGGCCATTCACTAGCACCTGGTCTTCATTAGGCATTCCAATTCCGGGAACACCAAGAAATCGCTTTGTATTGCGAATGTGCTAGAATAGAACTGTTCTAGTGTCTCGCAACAGTTCTTGGGCGATCTCTCATACCATCGTTTTGGAATTCCAATCAGCCTTGCCAGAAGAAAATCAATCTGAATTGCAGGTCGAAGCGGCGCTGGCTGAGTATATGCGGCGGTGCGATGCTGGCGATTTGCCGGACCGAGAATCCTTTTTGTCCCGACATCCGGAATTGCGGGAACAATTGACGGAGTTGTTGGACGCCGCTGACTGGATCGAATCCATGGCGGGACCAACGGCGGCCGACGAGGAGTCAGGCGTTGTCCTGCAGTCAGTGGATCGTCTCACGCTGCTGGCTGGCGAAACTGAAGAAACGCTGGTTCACACTCCCACATTTGCCCGGGACGCAGCCAAGCAGGCTGCTGGAGCCGACGAGCGACGCACTGAGTTATCGCAACCGCTTTTGCCTTGCCAGTTTGGTGACTACGTTTTGGAGCGAGTGTTGGGACGTGGTGGCATGGGAGTGGTCTACTTTGGTCATCAAACTCACTTGGAACGTCCCGTAGCCATCAAAATGATTCGCTCTGGTGCGCTAGCAAGCGAGGAAGAGGTGGCTCGCTTTTATACCGAAGCCCGCAGCGCAGCCAAACTGGATCATCCGAACATCGTCACGGTCCACCAATGTGGTGAACAAGATGGACATCACTATTTTTCTATGGACTACGTTCCCGGCTTGGATTTGTCGCGAATGGTGGAGGCAGGTCCACTGAATGGCAAGGTAGCGGCGCGCTACGTTCGCGACGCAGCCAGGGCGATTCAATACGCCCACGCCCGCGGTATCGTGCATCGGGATCTCAAGCCAGCTAATGTGTTAGTCGATGATCAAGACCATGTGCGCATTACGGATTTTGGACTGGCGAAGTCCATGGAACACGAATCGGGATTGACGGCTACTGGTGCAGCGCTTGGCACGCCCAGTTACATGTCACCCGAACAGGCCGCTGGCAGCGTCGATCAACAACATTGTTCCAGCGACATCTATTCGTTGGGGGCGGTACTGTTCACGATCGTCACGGGACGCCCGCCTTTCAAAGCGTCCTCGGTCGTTCAAACGATCATGCAAGTCATCCATCGGCCCGCGCCCAGAGCTCGGACTTTCAATGCAGCGCTTGATGAGGATATCGAAACCATCATCGATGTCTGTCTGCAGAAATCTCCTGACCAGCGTTATCCATCGGCAGGAGCTCTGGCAGACGATCTGGAGCGCTATCTAGTTGGAGCTCCGATCCAAGCTCGACCTATGTCCAGTTTCCGCCGCGCTTGGTATTGGCTGTTAGGCGTGCCCATACTCGGCGCGGTACTCGATCATCGCGTGGTCGAACCCACCGATGCTCATCGATGGGTGCAGCGCGGAATGATTTCCGTTGGCGTGATGGTTATCGCGGCATGGCTCTTGCTACTCATCCCTTCCAGTGTCTGGTACAAGAACCGTATGCCATCACTGGTTCGAGTGGCGGCTGGCGTCGAAGGTGGCGGCTATCATCAGCTGGCTACGACGATCTGCGACGTGTTGGAAAAACACTACGACTGCAAGGCAGAGGTCGTCGTTTCGGCAGGGTCGACCGACAACATGCATCGCCTGCACCGGGGCGAAGTCGACTTGGCGTTGCTGCAGGCCGACGCAGTGGATTCCGCTTCAGTGGCAGTGGTTACGCCATTGTATTTTGAAGTAGTGCATGTGCTCATACGACAAGGCGTCGACATTGCCAATATCGGACAATTGGCTGGACGTCGAGTCTTGGTCGGATCCGAGAAAACGGGTTCCAATCGAATCGCGAGAATCCTGTTGCAACATGCAGGTCTGACTTTTGACGATATTGATGCCGACGTCGGTGATGGCAGTAGCTTAGTAAGGGAACACACCGTGGATGCGGCAATCGTGGTGTCCAGGCTTGGTTCTGCCACCGTTCGCGATGCGCTATTGTCTGGACACTATCGCTTGCTGGGCATTCCAAATGCTTGGCAGTTCGCGCTCAATGAACCAAGCTTTCATGTCCATCCGGTAGAGCAACAGAATTACCCCGACTGCGGGCTTCCCGTGGAAGGAATTGTTACCGTCGCCACGACTGCTTTCCTGGCGGCCAAACATGATACCCCTTCGGCTTTAGTGACAGCCGTGCTAAATCAACTATTTACGCCTGAGATGGTGGCTTCCTGCGGTATCCTCAGCGCCGATCAGGTCGCGCACTGGCCCGAACTTGCCTGGCATCCGGCATCCCGCGAATTCTTCAGTCCCTATCGCGGCAGCACGCCTGCCTTTAGTAAGTAACTGCCTACATGAGCGGGCATCCAAGCAACTCGGCTGAAGCATCGGACACCATAGCGGCGTTGATCACCGCCCCATTGCCTGCTGGCATCGCCACTATCGGGATTCGTGGCCCCACGGCGGTTTCCATTGTGCGATCCTGCGTCCAAATCAACACATCCCAGCTGCAAACGGGACGAATCTATTACGGACGCTGGTTGCTGGATTCCAGCCAACCGACAGCTGAGCAGGTAGTCGTTTGCCGCACGGGACCGGCAGAAGTTGAAATCCATTGTCACGGTGGTCCAGCAATCAGCCGCCGTGTCCTGCTCGGGTTAATTCATGCAGGATGCCGCTCCGTGTCTGCTTCCCAGTGGAGTACCGAAGCGTGCCCCATTCGACGAGCCGCTGAATCGGACTTACTGGCGTCCACGACGGACCGAGCCGCAGCAGTTCTCTTGGATCAATTGAATGGGTCTCTGTCAGTAGCGCTAGATAGGTTGGTCGCGGCATTGCGATCGAATCTCCTACCGCAGGCCGATTCAATGCTCACAGAGCTCCTTAAGTGGGCGGATTTCGGATTGCACCTGTCCAGGCCTTGGCGAATTGTGCTGGCCGGTCCTCCCAACGTTGGCAAGAGCAGTCTTACCAATGCGATACTCGGATCGCAGCGCGCGATTGTCCATGAGCAGCCGGGCACCACGCGTGATTGGACCGAGACGCTCACGGCGATCGATGGTTGGCCGGTATCCATTACGGACACGGCAGGAATCCGCCTTGCTAAAGATGAGATTGAGCGACAAGGCATTGAACTTGCAACAGCTCAGTTGCAGCGAGCCGACTTGGTGGTGATCATGGTCGATGCGCAAGTCGGCTGGACGGAGGTGCATGCTCGTCTTCTGCAGCAAGCGCCTCGCCGCAGAATCATTGCCTGGAACAAATGCGATCTGATGGAAGCGAATTACGACAGCCTACCAAGCGATTTGAAACTGGTGCCGAGCGTGAGGTTGAGTTGCGTTAACGGTATCGGCATCGAATCGCTCATCCGGCTTATCGCTGAGGGATTGGTACCAGAAATACCTCAACCTGGAGTGGCCATTGCTTTTCGTGAAAGTCAAGTGCGCCAATTGCGACTTGCCCTCCGCGCGGTGCATGACCAGTCCCCTGAAGTCGCGCTCAGTGGCATTCAATCGCTCCGGTGCGGACCAACGCAATACGGCGATGACCAGCACTAGCCTTATTGAGGTCGTGCAGCTCTTAGGTTGAGATAAACGAAAGACTTTAATTAAGCACCAACGCACAAGTTTTCTGATATTTGAACAAACCGTGGCTAACGCCAAAGCGGCTAATTATGCGGAAAAGCTTCTGCATGGATGCTGAGCAGCTCTCCCGCTCGTGCGAAGCGGGTTACCGTGGGGTGAGCCCTGCTGTTGGGCCGGGTGCGGGCACTGCGTTTGCAGGTACCGGCGCCCCTCTCTGGCCGCATTGCGTCCGATCCTCCCGCGCGTGGGGAGAAGGATGTGTTCTTTCCCCTCAGGTCCCTTAGCGGCGTCTTCCGGGGAATTGCCAGTCACTTAGGGGCTCGCGAGGCTGTTTGTTGCGCGCAGTCGAAACAAGTCCTTGCTAAACCCTCCCGCTTTTGCAGAATGTTAAGATTCCCTAGTTTAGGCAATCTCCTGTTTTTACGGCTTTACATCAACTCTTCGACTATTAACTTATGCCTGTGTTGTTTGAAGCCGTCAGCGAGCAGCTGGTACATCGCGACTTTAGCTTAGCTGAACGCGATATAGTTTGGTGCTACTCTAAATCCCAATGGAGCCCGGTATGACACGTCTGATTTATGTATTGGGTTTAGCATTGTTGCTAACGTCACTTGCGAATTCCGCGAAAGCCGATTTGATCATTGATGTCGTTGGAGCACCTGGCTCCGGGCAAACGACGTGGACTTTGACTGGGAGCGATACGTCGACATCTTCGGGCACATTCCGGTCCGGTAGTCTCGCCGAAACTGATAGCTGGATGGATATTGCAGATTTGTTTAAGACGAACATCAGCTCGTTTCAGCAAGCCATTAGTGGAGCAACCGTAAACGTTGGCGGAACGGCATATGCGATCGACCGAATCTTAATTGACGACGATGGTAGCAATGCATCTAACGTCGACGACGAAATAGGTTTCGGTGTTGACAACACTTCCAATGTCACGTTTTCGGCTGCTACGCTAATTAGCTGGACGGGTAGTTTTACGCTTGGTGCCGACATCAACGATATGAATGTGGGCTCGTATCAAGACCCTTCACCTTCATTTGGTGGATTGGATCTTCGCGTCAATGTTTCAGCCGTTCCCGAGCCTAGTGGGACTGTCTTGATCTGCTTTGCCTTGGCGAGCTGGAATTTGCGATTTCGCCGCACCAAATAGAGAATGACAATTTGTTTTTACTTCGGGAGAGTTTGACTTTTCACGTGTGCTGCCCTCACTAGCCTTGTGAACTCGATAAACGCTGGCACCGATTCTCAGATTATCGGCGAGGCTACCGAAATTTCACAGGCGAGATTCTAGGCCAACTCGAGCAAATTAGGAGATTCCAACGATGCAACGTTTGTCGCTTTGCAACTCAATGCATCTGAAGCACCGGGTGATGGGGCCAGGTTCCGGGATAGTAGCGATGCTAAGCGGCTGGATAGCAATTGCCGTAGTCGGTCTGGGGACTTCGAGCGGGCAATCGTTGGATGAATTGGCCGACGGTCAACGGGATGCTACAGAGGCCATTCAAGCTGCGCTCAACGAATCTCACGGTTTTGTAGAATTGCCACCTGGCAAGTTTCGCATCAGTCGTCCACTCGTCATTCATTTGCCTGACGACGGGCCCTTTGAATTACGCGGTCGCGCCACCAGTACTTTACAAATGTTTGGACCTGGACCTGCGATTCGAATCGAAGGTACGCATTTCAAGTCAGCCGACCCGGCTGGTTTTTCCGAGCAGATTTGGCAGGCAGAACGCATGCCCACACTTCAGGGAATTGCCATAGAAGGCAAACATGCACAGGCCGACGGTATAGAAGCGGTGGGTACGATGCAGCTCACGCTTTCCCGTCTGCATATTCGCAAAGTGCGCCATGGTGTTCGCCTAGTCGAGAACAACCGGAATATTCTGTTTGCAAATTGCCACATTTACGAATGCAGCGGCGTGGGGATCTTGTACGACGACGTAAATCTACACCAGTCGAACATTATTGGCTGCCATGTCAGCTACTGTGGTGGTGGCGGAATCGTCAGTCGCGGAGGCAATGTTCGCAACATTCACATCACCGGATGCGACATCGAAGGCAACATGTCGCCCGATCAGGACCCTACAGCCAACATCCTGATCGATTGCAGGGGCAGTGAGTATGGTACTGCAGAGGTCGCAATCACTGGCTGCACCATTCAGCATTCGGACGCTGCGGCGGGGTCAGCCAACATTCGCATTATTGGTCAGAGCGATCCGACAGTAGGCGGAGTCTCCAATCGCGAGGGGAACATCACCATCAGCGGAAATGTGTTGAGTGACGTCAAGACCAACGTCCATCTAGAATCGTGTCGGGGCGTGACGCTAACCGGCAATACGTTTTGGATGGGGTTCGAACACAATCTGTTGGTTACGAAATCTTCTCACATAATCATGGGGCCAAACAATTTTGATCGCAATCCACGCTACGCCTACGGCCACTCCCAAGATGCGAAGAACCGGATCCTGATTCAAGACTGTGAGGATTGCACTTTAGTTGGCATACACATCAGTGATATCAATCACGATCAGCCCGCAGTAACGCTCCAACGCTGCCAACGAATGAATGTGTCGGCACTAACTATCTTGGACTCGGAAATTGGCCTCTACCTGGATGATGTTAGCAGCAGCGTTTTTACCGGCTGCTTGATACGCAATTCGCGCTCCTCAGACCGTGCGCAGAGGTTGGTCGTTGCAGGCGGCTTTGACAACATTTTCGATGCAAGTTTGCAGCCCTAACAATCACCACACCAGGTGCCTGGCGGTCCTTCTGGGGGACGAGCAATATCGTCGACCGAGCATCCCCTCAACAAATCTTGTGCCAATACTCGATCGGCTGCCTCGATTTTGGCCTTTCGCCGGTAACGTGAACTTGTAAGATATGCGTTCCAGATCGAGAAAGTGGCCCGGTTGGGTTTACTTTGATGATTGGCTGGAATGATGGGAGGTTTGGATGCCGAAGGTTTCTCGGTATTCGACCGAGCAACTGTCAGCAGTCGTGGAATCGGCGATTGCCGCGTTTTCCGAGTGGTGTCGGCTCCCTCACATTGACTTGTACATTTCGGTGCGGTTTTCTTCTAGGTGACTTATGGAACTGGCAAAAGTACGCAATATCGGTATCAGCGCTCACATCGACTCTGGCAAAACGACATTGAGCGAGCGCATTCTGTACTACACCGGCCGTATTCACAAGATTGAGGAAGTTAAAGGCGGCGGTGATGGCGCGACTATGGACCACATGGAATTGGAGCAAGAGCGCGGAATCACGATCACCAGCGCCGCCACCAGCGTGGCCTGGGGAGGAGCGAACAGCAATCACATCAAAGAGCCCTACCACATCAACTTGATTGATACCCCCGGCCACGTGGACTTTACCATCGAAGTCGAACGCAGTCTGCGGGTCCTCGATGGCGCCGTATTGGTGCTTTGTGCTGTGGGTGGCGTTCAAAGCCAGTCCCTAACGGTCGATCGTCAAATGAGACGTTACAACATTCCTCGACTGGCCTTCATCAACAAAATGGACCGCACCGGGGCGAACGCGGACAAAGTCGTCGGTATGATGCGCGACAAGTTGAACACCGACGCCGTTTTGGTCCAACTGCCAATTGGCGCTGGCGAAACCTTCTCTGGTTTGATCGATCTGGTCACCATGAAGAAGATCACGTTCGAAGGCGACCAAGGAACGGAAGTAGTTGAGACTGAAATCCCCGCTGATCTGCTGGAAGATGCACAATCTTATCGCCACGCAATGCTGGAAAGCATGTCGATGTACAACGACGAGCTGATGGAGTTGTTGTTGAGCGAAGAGGAAGTCTCTGAAGAGCTAATTCACAAAGTGATGCGCGACGCCGTTCAGAATCAAGGTTTTACGCCGGTGTTCGTCGGTTCCGCGTTCAAGAACAAGGGAGTGCAACCCCTGCTTGATGCGGTCACACGTTATCTCCCTAGCCCGCTGGAGAGGGAAATCAAAGCCCGTCAAGTTGGTGACGAAACCCAGCTGATGTCATTGGAACCTGACCCGTCCAAGCCCTTCGTTGGAATGGCGTTCAAAATCGTCGAAGATCCGTATGGACAGCTCACCTTTTTGCGAGTCTATCAGGGCAGCATTAAGAAGGGTGAGATGTATTTCAATCAACGGACCGGTCGCAAGGACCGCTTTAGCCGCATTGTGCGGATGCATTCGGACGAACGGGAAGAGATCGAAGGGGCGGAAGCTGGCGACATCGTGGCGATCATGGGTATCGATTGTGCCAGCGGTGAAACCTACGCCTCCGAGCGGGATTATTGCACGCTGGAAAGCATGTTTGTGCCGGAACCGGTCATCAAAGTTTCCGTCACGCCAGCTCGCGCAGATGCTGACAAGATGACCAAAGCCCTGCAACGATTCCGCAAAGAAGATCCTACGTTTCAGGTCTATAACGACGAAGAAACGAATGAAACCATTATCTGTGGTATGGGCGAATTGCATCTTGAAATCTACATCGAGCGGATGCGACGCGAATACAAGATCGAAGTTGAGGCAGGCGCTCCCAAGGTCAGTTACCGTGAGACGCCGGGCATCAAAGTCGAGTTTGATTACAAGCACAAGAAGCAAACGGGTGGATCTGGCCAGTATGCTCATATCAAAGGTGAATTTACGCCGATCGATCCCGAAGGTGAAAAGACGTTCGAATTCGAAGACCATGTTGTCGGCGGTCGAATTCCCAAGCAGTTTATCGCTCCGGTAGAAAAAGGCATGCGAGACTCCATGTCCAAAGGCCCGTTGGCTGGTTACCCAGTTGTGGGCGTGCGAATCGATTTGCGAGATGGTAGCTATCACGACGTGGACTCGTCCGAGAGAGCGTTTCAGATCGCAGCCCAAGGCTGTTTCCGAGAATCAATGCAAAAGTCCAAACCAATGATTCTTGAACCAATCATGAAATGCGAGCTGGAATGTCCCGAGGACTACCAGGGCGATGTCGTGGGTGACGTCATCCGTCGCCGCGGCTTGGTGACTTCCACTGATATTCGCGACGGAATTTCTTACATCATTGCAGAAGTTCCGTTGGCGGAGACCTTTGGCTATGCCACCGATTTGCGCAGTATGACCAAGGGACAGGGAACCTTCACAATGGAATTGTTGGCCTATCGTAAAGTTCCGGGTAACGTGCAGGAAGCCATTATTGCTGCTCGCAGCAAGAAAGAATTGGCGGGCGCTTCGTAGCTGCTCTCGTCAGTTGCCAATCAAAGGTGACGGAACCAGGAACGCGTGTTGGAAATACATTGTCAACGCTCCTTGCCCAGCGAACAGCTGGGCAAGCACCAAGGCGAACACATAAATGGTAATGCTGGTCAGGCTTAGCAGCCGACCCGGCCACTTGACCCACCATGCTCGCGGTTGCAACCCTTCAGCGCGACGCCGTTCGGCGTAACCAATCGTTGCTCCCAAAGCCAACTTCACGGGCAACATAAACAGTACGAATATCAAGCTGGGGGCCCAAAGCAATTCTGCCGGTGTGGCTTCGATTCGCAGTAGGTAGAGCGGGATGGAGAGAAGGCACATCAGTAGCAGACCACCCGCGTGGGCCAGCGGGGCATAGTTAAAACGTTTACGCGCTCTCTGAATCTGCATGATGGACAGCAGCCGGTTGTCCACGGCCATCTGAACTTGCAAGTGCGGCAAGTACATCGCTACGGCGGCCATAGAAGCCACTCCCAAAACTCCTATGGGAATGGCGAGTGGAAATTGATCGGCGCGAAGTCCGATAATGATTAGTGATACCGGCACACAAGTCCATAGTAGCGCCCCCAACGCTCCGCGTGCGCCCAGCCACCAGAGCTGCAGGAATGACAATGACGCGACCAGATGCGACAGGTCCCTGCTTGCCCGCTGCCATGTGCTGGGGAGAAAAAACTGCTTGACAAAACGTATCGGTGCTGGCCACACGAAGTGCCACCACCGACCACCACGCATCGCCGCCCAGGCAACCAAGACAATCCAAGCCAGCGTAATCGCGAATGCTGCGATGCGCCAAACTGCGGCGGATCGCGAACCGGGGATTAGCAGCTGGGCCGAATATGACAGGTCGGTGACAAACCATACCGGCAGCCAAGTCACTGTCGCGAGCAGAATGAACACGCCTAGCTTTCCCGCTGTGCGGAGACCTGGAAGTGCTGAGGACCACTTGCCACCGCTAGCGAGAATAGCAGCGGCATGCAGTAGATACCCCAGACTAGCCAGCTGCAAAACGGGCAGAGCAGCAACTACAGCCAACATCACTGTTAGTGACGCCAGGTCCCACAGCCTACCAAGGATCGCCAATGGCAAGCGAATGCAACCTCGATAGAGCCGCCTGATCCAAACAAGAAATCCATGCGTATTCTTGTCAGATGACGTGTCATCCTGGGAGTGACTCAACACGACCGCAGATAGTACATCCTCGGCGTGGGATGTCCTCCCGGCCATGTTGTCAGCACTGGCGTCCAACAGGCGAGTGGCTGCACTCGGCACGACCGGAGGAATAGGAATATCGCTTGATAGCGAATCCATTGGCTCGGGTACGTTCTGCCGGGTTGTAGGCACCGCGATGCCTCCGCTCACTTTACGATCTGTGGTTTGCGATCTTCAACAAGTCCGCCAGCCTTGTGCAAATTCTGTCGGGCAGATTCTGGCAGGACGACGGTCAACTCGGGTTAGTGTACGTCACTTTCGTCATTTTCCCCTGAATCTTGCCAAGGCCGAAGGCTTCCTTTCGAATATACTCAAAGAATCTCGCCGCTGCTGTCGAGCACTATTGATTACCTTGCTTTTGACTCGATATCCGGCTACATCCAGAATGTAATAGGCAAGTTAGCTGACGAAGACATCTTTCCCAGGCACTGATTGGCTCGAATCGCGGAAGCGCGATGTTGCAAAGAACCGCAAAACAATCTCCTCTGGATGACAATTTGATATTTCTCGCTGTCCAATAGGATGCGATGCAGTGACTGTCGCTAAGAATAAAAGCAAGTGGAGCCAAAACAGATTTGCGCAGGCATCGCTGCTGTGTGCGGCTGTTGCCGTAGCCCTCACCTTGGCAGGCGCGACGCTCCAGGCCAGGCCCGCGATCCGGAATCCAGAACATGCTTTTGCACCTGTGCTCAGTGAGGATTTTCAGCAATCGCTTTCAAGAGCCAATCGGCAATTGCAGGAGCTGGCCGAAGCTGTCGACGGCCAGCTGGCTCCGGCTGCCGACAATCTGCTGATCGCTCGCAGGCTATCCTTGGCCCTGGTTGGTAGCGGAATGAGCCTGGAAGAAATGCGCGCCCTGGAGGATATCCCCCGAGATCAACAAATCACGTGGTTTACTTCGTACCTAGTCAACGATCGACGCTGGGCAGACTACTTTGCTGAGCGTTTTTCTCGCGCATTTGTTGGCACGAACGACGGTGCCTTTTTGTTATTTAGAAAAAGGAAGTTCAACACTTGGCTTGCAGATCAACTCGACCAGGGCACTAGCTACGCTGAAATCGTCCGGGAAATGATTAGTGCTCAAGGGCTTTGGACGGACAAACCCCAAGTGAACTTCATCACCGCAACCATGGACGAAAGCAGTAATGGACGAGCCGATCCAGTGCGGTTGGCTGGACGCACCTCACGAGCGTTTCTAGCTCAGCGCATCGACTGCTTACAGTGTCACGATGACTTTCTTGGCCAGCTCAATTTTGGCGATGAGCAAGACGTCGTATCTGGTCGGCAAGAGCATTTTCATCGATTGGCAGCATTCTATGCGGAGGCTGCGCTACCTAAAATGCCATTGCGCGGAATCACAGATGATGGCCAAGCTTATGAGGTTGAACTCCTCAGTAAACCTGGAAAGCAGACGCTCACACCAGATGTCCCTTTCGCTAAGTCGATTCTCAACAACGAAGGCAGTCGACGGCAGCAATTGGCTGCCTGGGTCACACATCCCGAAAATCGCGCTTTTGCCAGGTCCGTAGTCAATCGCACTTGGGCTTTAATGTTTGGCCGTCCGTTGGTCTCGCCGGTAGATAGTATTCCGCTGGACGATTCGGTGCCACCTGTCTTGGATACCTTGGCAACGGATTTTTCACAACACGATTACGACCTGCGTCGATTGATCTATTTGATCGCTGAAACGGATGCGTTTCGACGTTCGAGTCGGGCGGATTTCGAGATCACCCTCGCACACGAAGAATGTTGGGCCGTTTTTCCCATCACACAATTACGACCCGAGCAAGTGGTCGGCAGTGTATTCCAGGCCAGCAAACTGACAGCGCTTGACTCGTCAAGTTCCATCCTGACACGGCTCAAGATATTTGGCGATACGCGAAGCTTTCTAAAGCGCTTCGGAGATCGAGGCGACGATGAATTTGACAGCGATTCCGTGACGATTGCCCAGCGATTGCTGCTGATGAACGGAAACTTGGTCACCGAACAAACGAAAGTAGATCTGGTCAACAATGCGTCCAGCCGAATCGCTGCTTTGGTGCCAGATCCCGCGCAGGCAATCGAGTTGGCCTTTTTATGTGCCTTGAATCGGCGTCCTTCCGAGATCGAGAGCCTACAATTCGTCGACTATCTAAAAGACAAACGCGGCGACGCTCGTAGCCAAGCCTTGGGTGATATCTACTGGGCCATGATCAACTCGACCGAGTTTTCCTGGAACCACTAAAACATAGTGGTGTCAGTTTTCAGCCAATAATTTCGCAGTATTGCGGATGCCAAAACAACTCCTTGCTGGAAGGCGCGGAAGCAAAGCTATGAACAACCCCCGCGAGTCTGGTTGCGCCGCATATGTTGAAATGAATCGCCGACGCTGGCTGGGCACACTGGGAACAGGCATCGGTACTGCATGGCTCACGCCCTTTGCCGAGCAGCTAAGCCGGGCCGCTGAATCGAAGCGGGATCGCCCGAAATCGCTGTTGATGATCTGGCTGCAGGGAGGGCCAAGTCAGCTGGAAACATTCGATCCTCATCCGGGGACACTCATCGGCGGGGATGTCAAGGGAATCGCTACTTCCATTCCCGGAATACAAATCGCAGATACGCTGCCAGCGGTGGCTCAGCAGTTGGAACATGTGAGCTTGGTCCGCTCGTTGATCAGTAAGGAAGGGGACCACGAGCGAGCGACCTATCACTTGAAGACCGGTTGGCGGCCCGAGCCAACCATTGTGCATCCGGCCATTGGCTCGATAGTGTGTCACCACACAAAAGACAACCTGGAAATACCAAGGCATATTTCGATTCTTCCCACACAATGGCCAGCGCGAGCGGGATACCTTGGTCCTAGTTTTGACGCATTTCAGATTGGCGACCCGGCGGATCCCATTCCCAATCTGACTCGCCGCGTTTCCGAAACACAGTTGCAGCAGAGGGCTGGTCCACTTCTTGGAGCCCTGGAACACGAATTTCAGCGAGGGCGAATTGCAGACCTTGATCAAAGCCGGACTTTGCATCGAACTGCAACCACGAATGCTTTGCGGATGATGAGCAGTCAACAGCTAGATGCTTTTGACATTCAGCAGGAATCGCATGCGCTACAAGCCGACTTTGGTGATCACGCCTTCGGTCGCGGGTGCTTAGCTGCAATCAGGCTCTTGGAAGCTGGCGTGCGCTGTGTGGAAGTCGAATTGTCGGGCTGGGACTCGCACATCAACAATCACGAGATCCAGTCTATCAAAACTAGCATATTGGACAGGGCTTTGGCATCTACGTTAGTGGAACTCAGACGTCGCGAGATGTTCGATCAGACCGTCGTGTTCTGCGGAGGTGAGTTTGGTCGGACGCCAACGATCAACCCAGCCGGAGGGCGAGATCATTGGCCACATGGCTTCAGCGCGCTGCTGGCCGGAGGCAAGTTACGCCGTGGGTATGTGCATGGTAGTACCGCAGCAAACCCTGACCTAACGTTACTCAAGAGCCAGCGTGAACGAGCGATCGACCCTTCCCGGTTGGCAGAAAAACTAGTTTCAGTTCCCGACCTTCACGCGACCCTGCTACACGCGCTGGACATCGATTACACTGCCGAGCTGGTTACGCCCATTGGACGCCCGCTCAAGTGGAGCGACGGCACGCACGTCACTCAGCTACTTCAAGGCTAGTTCCTGTGTTTTCGATCCACCGCAATCTTCCGTCCGGGCTTATCCCGGCGAAGCAGCCAAGTGAATGCTGCAATGCGGCAACGCAAGCCCCAACCCGTCCTCCTACTAGGTCTCCTTCAGGGCGGGACCCGCGATTAAATGCTGGCACCTACGCCCATCTATCTGCCAACCAACACGAACCCAGCCTATCAGCTCAATTGCTCAGTCGCTTTTCTTCCGCGTGGCAGGATCGCCGACTGGATGAGTCTGTTTGTTCGAACTCGCCGCATACAACGCATACTCTCCGAGCCCGTTGCTTGGAAACTGCGTGGTTTCCTGACACTTCTCGCTAATCGCCACCAATTCAACTTACTCTCCCTTGGGAGCCCTTGGGAGAGTCGCGAGCGAGCACACGCGAAGCGGGTCG
>JAGQPR010000127.1 GCA_020426625.1 Planctomycetales bacterium | reverse complement strand
TCACGCAAATAGCTTGCCGCGCCGTATATGCAGCACAATCACTCGATCTTAAGAAAAGATGATCGAGCTGCATCCGTTGGTCGGATGCAGCTTTCGAACGCAAAGGATGGCTGGTCGATGGGACATCTGCGCGACGTGCGGTTACCGCGTGTAGCGACTTTCGCCCGCGTTCTGTCATTTCGCGTACTGCCATAGTCGCCTTTCGCTCCGTCGAAAGTGTGTTTTCATCAGTTTCAGCATCAGTGCGTAAGCCCTCTGACTATCGTTCGTAAGCCGCTGAGCGGTCGCCGCCTTGCTTTACCAAAGTGCTGAGCCGCCAGATCCTTTGCTCCATTCACCCCTTCGGCGAATATTTACTAAGGTTTCATCGAAACTCACCCTCCCACCGAAAGTGACGTCGTTTTCGACGTCACTTCGGAAGGGAGGGTCGGAGCCCCAGCGACGGGGAGGGAGATTCCCCCTTGCCGACCCGCTTCAGGGTAAACGAAGATGTCAGGACTCTTGTCTACTTCCCCGGGGTCAAAGCTAAGACTGCCATCACAAATCGCGAAGTTTACGGATTCAACCAAGAAGGAAGCGACACCAGTCCGGTGCAATAGTTTGTTCGCTCCACTGCTGTCACGGCCTGGGGCGAGGGTGGCCTACTCCTCAGCAAGCTTGAATCGCTTGATTCGTTCGCTGATCTTTCCGCGCGTAATCCCCAAGAGCTTGGCCGCTTGAGTCTGATTCCCATGAGTTTGCTTCAACGCATAGACGAGCAACTCCTTCTCCACCAACTGCATGATATCTTGATGCAAAGTTGGCGATTGTGCCGCCAAACCTTCCTGGACAAGCTTTGCGACGTCAATCGTACCGCCTGCCACCAGTGCATCCTCACTGTCTCCCGTTGCGTCCGGATCACCATACGGGCTGCACTCATAGTCCAAGCAATCGAATCCTCGCGCGACAACCGATTGCTGAGCGTGACCGCGAATCGCTTCCGGCAAACTATCTAAACCGATCACCAGGCCACTTGTGCTAACGACCGCGTGTCTCACCGCAGCAGCTAATTCCCTGACGTTGCCGGGCCAAGGGTAGGAGTGCAGCACATCTAGTGCCTCTTCGGTGATGCGGTCAATTTTAGGGCCAGCACGCAATCGCTGAGTCTCTGCAAGGTAGTGCTCTAATAATGGCTGCACGTCTTCCAGTCGCTCGCGCAGCGGAGGGATGACAATCGTATAGTTATTCAATCTGTAGTAGAGATCTTCGCGAAACCGCCCTTCTGCGACCATTCGCTCCAACGGGCGATGAGTAGCTGAGATCACTCTCACATTGGTAGTGATCAACTCATTGCTTCCCAGCCTTTCGAACTGCTGCTCTTGCAATACCCGCAACACCTTGCACTGCAACAAAGGCGGCATGTCGCCAATTTCGTCGAGAAAGAGCGTGCCCTGATCGCAATACTCGAACCTGCCGATTCTGCGTCTATCCGCACTAGTAAACGCACCGGCTTCATGTCCGAACAATTCACTTTCTAGAAGGTCTGCGGGAATAGCACTGCAGTTGATTGCTGAGTACACATTCTTCCGACGCAAACCATTGCTAACAACGGTACGCGCTACTATCTCTTTGCCAGTACCACTCTCACCGCGAATGAGGACTACAAAATCTTGCGATGCAGCGAGTGCAATATCTTTGAAAACGCGACACATCGCCATCGACCTACCCACCAATTCCTTCGCTCCTTCCTCCTGGGCAGCCAACGTCAATTGCACGCCTTCATCCACAAGCTTTGGAATCGACAACGCACGCTCGATCACTCCACGAATCGAATCTTGTGAAAACGGCTTGACCAGGCATTCAAACGCGCCATTCTGCATAGCCTCGATCGCCACATGTATCGAAGCACCATTTCCAATGACTATCCAAGGGACGTCGGGCATGCGAGAGCGCAGACATGAGAATTGGCTCCCAGATTCCTCCAACCACTGAAGATCTAAGAACACGATCGCTGGTTGGGAAGTGGCATCTGACGAATCGATTTCGTCAAGCACTTGCAACAACCGCAACCGATGTCCTCTCTTTGTCGCATGCTCGGTTAACGCCTGAATCAACCCTTGGTCGCTACTGATCAAAAGCATGTCTGAATTCAAATGCATTCGCTCGCACCTCAAACTAAAACTCGTCGGGCCACTAACGTTTAAGTACACTAGGGTGGGGCGGAGCGCCAAGCTAGCATAGGTAGAGCGATGATACAACAAACATTCTTCTTAGAATTTAGAGAAGATTGCGTTTAGCTGATGATTGAAGAGCGAGCGTATCGGCGGGGGGGTGACCGAATACCTCTCTAGCGGACAGCGTACTTTTCAGATAATTCACCGGCGAAGTAGAGTGTCTCAGGGTGAATCGATCGCCATTCTGCCAAACTGGTCAATGAAAACGGCATAGGCTCTAAAGGGAAGTCCTTGGCATTTTGCAGATATCCCTCGCCATCGACGCTAAACAATATGTCACAACTGTCGGTTATTCCTGCAACACCGATTTCTACCGGTTCGCTTGCATTGCGATGGATAAACACCCGTACACGAGCTCGATAGCAGTCGTAGGTTATCGCTGCTTGATTCTCGTCGCCAATCAACGAGATGGCAAAGAACTCTGGTAAGATCATGCCTTCTTTAGCGACTGCATAAGCTTTTCCGTCCAGTTCGATTCCGATGACTTCGATAGAATCCGCACGCGGAATCCCTTGTGCCGCAACCATCGGTGGAGCACTCTCGCAGACCAAAGACAATTCTGAAATCATCCCGCCAGCCCAGTTATCAACCAAAGGCGTAGTAGACAATGCGTGTGCATCAGAAAAACCTGCATCGGGACTGGAGCATGCAGCGGCATGCAAGCCAACGGGCTGACGCTGCGGAAAGCTCTTAAAGCACAGGTATATGCCACCAACGGTTACCGCCAGAGCCAGTAGCAGCAATACATGGTCATTGATCTTCATCAGCCAAATTCTTGTCATGGGTTGCAATCCTGAAATGAAACTATCCAATCGTTCCAGTGAAATTGTTGTGTTGCTCAGGCGATCGACCACTGTCTTCCCAGCCATAGGCGCAGTGCTCACGGCCCCAAACACGGACGCGGCAATCTGCCAGAATCTTGAAATCACATTGGCGAATATTGCGACTGAACGCTTCAGCGGGACTCAGATAGCGATAGTTGCCTCCATCGCGCCGATCGTATGACGGTACAAAGAATGGCACCATTTCCCCCTGACGATCGTCAATCAGCGGCAAATCGAGTCGATAGGCAATTTCTTCGTAGACGTGTCGCCGGACGTGCAAAAAATCGAAGCCTGCCGAGTCAACCTCGATAACCTTTCCATGCAATCCGAACTGCACCGGAGAATCCTGGTCATCTCGGCTATACGCTCTTCGCGTTCCTCGATTCCGAAAGACTGGCATGCAAGCCACGTCAGCTCCCAATGCTCGCAAGGCATCGACTGCCGTCGCATGGAATTGCACGTCGGAATTGATCCACATCGTTTCCAAGAACCCGTCGCACAACGCGTTAATAACCGCGTGGCTCCGATCCAACATTTCGTCTTCGCCAGTGCGAAAGCGTCTGACTTCATATCCGTTGTTTTCCAAATCCCGCAATCCGGCTTCGCACGACTCGGGTATGTTCGTTTCGAAAGGAACCAAGATTACGCAGTTGCCTGGCGCGCCGGAGTTTTCGTAGGTAGTATTGCGGTGCCGCGTCCGGACATTGTGGCTCGCGTTTTCGTGCCAGCTACCAAATTGCCTGTGTTCGACGTCAATGCCGCAGAATTCGAAAAGTCTTTGCTGCGTCTCGCAATCGTTTAGTTGATCTGTGGCCAGAGTGAAGAATCGGTCGGAGTTATCCTGGCAGAGTCTGCTTGACAGCTCGTTGTACTCATTCCAGTACCTTTCAATTCCTTTCTCCAAAGTATCCTCCTGGTACTTTGGAAAAATTCGCGACCAGACTATTGAGTGAAAACTACGCTGCGGTTGGTTTCGCCAAGGTGTAGGTTGCCAGTGGTTCGTTGGTAAGGCTTCCGTCCGTTGCAGCCAATCTCGGAAGCTTGCCACAACTTCATCCTTGGGGCGCGTAAGCCATATCACTCGCATATCCGACTGAACTGCCAACATGTCTTCCAAGTACGGCAGATAGAACGAGGCCACATCTCCGACGATCGGTACTGAAGATCGATGAAAGATTTGCTCTACTCGAGCAACTGCCAACGCCCTTCGATCCTGGACGCCCACGTCCCAGTTAAGCAACGGTCGCAACTCATGCGTAAAACATGTGTTGGGCTGGCTGTTGAGCATGCAAGCCAACGTGCGCGTGCCACACCGCCCCGTACCGATTCCAATGATGAAACGCCTATCCATGCGCGTGCTCCCGGCTCAGTGAATCTAGATTTCCATCCTGCAGCAGAACTGCGTCTTTCGAATCGAGATTGATTGCTCCGAACTCAGATGCCTGCCCGTGAATGTTGCTTTCGGGGTCGCTGCGCTCGTCGGTCAAGTTGAGCGTAAACGTGTCATACCGCGGTCCGCTGCATTCGGGTGTGTCCCAGCTGCACAGCTGTGTTCCCATGTGCCAAAGTCGAATTCGCGTGTCCGCCATGATCTTGAAACCACACTGCCGCGCGCGATGACAAAAGGCAAAGTCTTCCGCCAGATACCAAAGTCCCTGACGAGTGGGCACCTGCATGGGCGCGAAGAACGGGACCAATGGACTGCCAAATCGCTGGTTGCAAATGGGCAGCCTCAAGCGACGCAGCATAGATTCGTAGACAAAGCGCTTGACGAACAAGAATCCCGCACCAGCGTAAAGAATCTCGATCGTGCTGCCTTCACGACCGAAGGTCACGCTTTGCGTGCCCGGCATTACATGGCAGGCCAATGCACGCTTGCCCTTGACCGGATAGGCACCACAGATGATCGCTTCGTCTTGTTCACGTAACCGCTGAACATCCGCCGGCTCAAACGCAACGTCCGAGTCAATCCACATCGTTTCTTCATAACCCGCGTAGTAAGCGTCCGTGGCCATCTGACAACGACCTTGGTCAATCGCGGCATATCCACCAATTCGCTTAACCACATAACCCATTTTTTCCAAAGCGCGCAGCGAACGATCGCATTCGGGTGCGATGCCACCCCGGAACGGAACCAAGACGATGCATGCGCGAGGATTGAGCACTTGAAGCTTCTCTCGGTAGACAAAATTCGTTAAGGCCACGATTCCGCAACCATGAAGACTGCGCAAATCAATCATCAGCCTCGCCACGCTACAGCGCATTAGTGGACCGCTATCCGGCGTTGGTACGATCTCGTGCTGATGCAATCAAATGTCACAGCAGGATGCAGCTGATCTACCAACCAAGTCCACTCCTGCCATCGATCGACAAAGCAACAAGCGTGCCGCAGCTGCCTTTTCTCGTTCACTATTCCCTTCACGACGCGTTGACTGTGCGTTTGCAACGTTCGTTTCGATCACTGGACACAGCAACAACAAATTTGGCACACGGAAAACACGAAGGAAGGCGCCGAAAAACCGAACAACTTAGCTCGGTTTTCGAGCGCGCGCCAGAAAATCGAGCGCCCCGAGACATGTTCGGATGCATCGATCATGAGGGTCGAGAAAGTTTTTTAGAGGCGAATTCTACATAGGCTTCTTCACGGAATTTCCGCTTGTGACGAGTTTGCAAACTACGCTCTGAGTCGTTTTTTTGTCTTTGCGGCGCACGACGTGCTTTACTGGGCTTCGTACTCCACACGCGCCCTCTGCCCAGCTGCACCATGGTGTTCTCCACAATTAGGGCGATTTACACTTGCCCCTGCCGCTCAACCACTACTACCTCGCTCTCGAAACTTTCGTTCCAAGGAATCTTTAACATGCTGGCGTTCTTCAAGACGAGAGATCTCCCCAAGGCTAAGAAACGTTCAGCGTTCAAACGCGCTCTTCAGTTGGAATCGCTTGAAACAAGAGCGTTGCTCGCTGGCGATGTCCTCGGACTGCAACCAGCTTTTCCCGACGACGTCTACGAGGATGATGGCGGCTACTTTCCAGTTGCCAAGTTTTCTTCCACAGGCGACTCAACACCGGATGATTTTGTCGCCATGGTCAATTGGGAAGATGGCGTGCAGAATGTGGGTTTTGTGCGTGCCGACGATGTGGGGTTCAGTGTCTATGTAGCCCGCCACTTTGAACAAGCTGACAGCCTGGACTACACGCTGTCTGTTTTTAATGTCGTCAACGACTCGCCCAGCGAGTCTCAGCTGCTTCCCATCCCGTCGGCCACCATTCATTCCCGCACGGCGAAGCATGTTAAGACATCTGTCACTGCCCTGCCCGAAAATGTCCTGGTCAATCAAGGTGAGACGATCAATGCGGTGCTGACTAAATTCATGGACACCAATGTCGGTCGCCCATTAAGCGGCTATTCAGCCACAATTCGCTGGCCGGGTAGCGTAGGCTATGCCGGCTCCAGCGCAGCGGCAGCCCAGGGAAAGATTGAGTCCACTAGTGCCGGGAATTTCACGGTAAAGGCTAACTCGGATGTCTGGTTCAAGTCGGTTTCCAGCGGCTTTATTGAAGTCGACATACAGTACAACGGGGAAGACGTGGTCACCGTCAAATCACCTTTCCTCGTCAACGTCACTCCAATCACCAACGTTGTACCGTACGCGATGTCACAACAGACAGTGAGTGGACAAACGACCGAGTGGTTCGATGGCTACATCGGCAGTTTTGCAGTCGACCCACAACATCCGATTGACCCCCGCAACATGTGGGCCATGATTCGTTGGGGCGACGGAAGTCAGGAAGTCTCGTTGACCAGCAGCGATTTCAATGTGCTGCCCAATCCAGCCAGCCAGCCGGACAACCAGATATTCGACATCTATGGCAAGCACAAATACGTTCGGCCCGGAGGCTACGGCATTACCGTGGACATCCTGGAAACGTTCCCGGGCAGAACGGACGCCCCCTTGTCCCGCGCGAAACTGTCAAACAGCATCACCATTGTGGAGGCGGACATTATCGAACCACGTCCAGGCAATCAATACTTCGGCGGCGGAGCCTGCACCGACTCTGGTGGAATGATGACTGGCGGCGCCGCGTTTGCAGTTGAGGTACTGGAGGAGTCGGTCCAGGCCATTCCCACAACACTCTTCGGCATCGCCGGTCAACCGTTGGTTGGCAACCTGGGATCCATCTCAACTTCAACTCCCACACCTGGAACCAACGAACAGCCGGTCAGTTATCAATCCGGCATCGTCGTTTCCTGGGGCGAGGACTCTAACTATGCGGGAGCCACCTTGGGCAGCTCCCTGAGCACATCGCATACCTACGCGCGGCCCGGCAGCTACGTCATCCAATCGCATCTCTATTTTGACTACGCGATCCCGGACCCAACCAGCAGCGGCTGTGCGATTGACCGAAATCCGGTCGTTTACCTATTCACTCCCGTCGATATTGAAGCGCCCGACGTGAGTTTGAATATTCCTCAGCCCACAGGAACCTACGCACCGGGACAATTGACCTATACGGGGCAAAACATCCTTGCCTCGACCGTTGGCGCGAGAGGGTGGACGGTGGCCACTATCGAGTGGGGCGATGGTTCGCTTGGTTTGTTCGAATACAACAACGGAGACTGGGTACTGCTAAAGGGCGCGGCCTCACGTACCTTCAACGAAGTCGGCAGCCACTATGTTCGCGCCAGTGTGTTGAGCGACACCAAGGCAATCAGCGATTCGATTGTGATCAACGTTACGACCGCTGGCTCCACGGTGCTTTATCCGGAATCGATGCCAGCTCCCAGCTTGACTCCGGATCAAGATTTAACGCTGGTCGATGTCGCCATGTTCACCGACACCAACCCACGGCATATCGGCGGAGCTCACTTGAGTGAAGTTCAGTGGCCACTGGGCAGCGATGGAGAAGTGGACGGCCTCAGAGAAGTTACACCTGGCGGCGATCAATTGGTGCTCCAGATGAAGCCGGCTTTCCTTGCTCCAGGAGTCTATCCAGTGGAAGCTCGCACCAAGGACCAATTGGACGAATTGCCTTGGTCCAGCAGTGTGGCTATCAACTCACCAACGATCAACATCAGCCCGCTGACAGTCAATATTGGCTTTGACGCCACTCGCGAGGACGTCCCAGTTGCTGTCTTCACCGTACCGGATGGCGACGCCATGCCCGCCGAGGGTTTTCGTGCGACGATCGCTTGGGGCAACGGCACTCGCGGCGTGGGCAAGATTGTGGCCAATCCAAACGCTCCAGGTCAATTTGTCGTCTTTGGCTCCCCGAGGTACTCGTTTTACAACGAATACGAACCAACTTTAACTACTGGCGAATATTCCAAGTACGCTGCCCGGACTAGAAATTATATCGCTCGCGTAACGGTTCAAGATGGTGCAGCCACCGGCGTCAGCGCCTCGACCGATGTTCCCATCACGCTTGGACAAGCTACGTCAGGCGTGATTACGGATCCCATCGTGGAGAACAACTACGAGCTGCGGTTTTGGGTCAAGGATTGGCAATACTTTTGTTCGGGCGGTGGCTCCAGTTCAGGAAGTGGCGGCAGCTCCGGTGGCAGCTCTGGCGGTTCATCCAGCTCGGGCAGCGGCGGCGGCAGCGGATCCAATGCTTGTACCACCGCTTGGCATGGACCCGGCCTCGGCAGCCACGGCCTAGAAATCTGGGAAGAAAACTGGATCTACTGGGGCGATGGTTCCGAGGAAACGTGGCTGGGCTTTGACAGTACCTCAGTATACGGAGAAGACGAAGTATCTCCAACTTCAGCGCATTGGTACTTGCGAGATTCCTCCGAAGGTGCAATTCAAATCAGCAGCACCATTTACAACCAACCGCAGCCACCGCGGAATATTGAGGTTTCCGATAGCCTGATCTACAAAGCTGCCATTGTGCCTGAAATCGTCACGAATGCTGGCGCCGCCACCTCGCACTCGATCGGTATCATCAACGTAAGCGAAACAGATGGGGAATCGCTAACCGCTGTGATTAATTGGGGAGATGGACAGACTTCGACAGCCACTCTTCAATCCAACTCGGCTGGCGTGATTGTGATCGACGCCGGACACGCCTACGAGCGCATCGGTCGATACGACGTTACCATCGCCGCCACACTGACCAGCAGCAATGTCAAGCGTATATTCAAGACAAGCGCATTGGTGCTCGACTCGGATTTCGCGCCTACGACCACACCGGTCGCTGCCCAACTCAACCAGCCACTGGGCAACACTCTCTTGGCGACGATACCAGCCAGTGGTTGGAATCCACCCTGGGCCGCGGCCGCGCCAGCGGAGCAAGCTGCCATCCGCGCCGCTTACGATCCCAATGACGAGTTCTACGCCGTGATTGATTGGGAGGGCACATCCGAAAACGCGAGATTATATGTCAACGACCTCGACGAATTGGAGGTCTACGCCGACCACATGTTTACTTCCACAGGAATTAAAAAAGCCAAATTCGAGTTGGGACACCGCGACGTCCCGGCCCTCGCCCGCGGCATGCTTTACGTGAATGTCGTCGATCAAGATGTATCTGTAGCTGGTTTGCATCGCACAAACGGGCTTGGCGAAGGGCACAGTGTTTCCACCGGACCTGTCGGGCTCGGCAACGCCGATATCTTGGTCGGTACAGGAGATGTTCGCTTGACCCATCCAGTCG
Source organism: Planctomycetales bacterium (assembly GCA_020426625.1). GTDB lineage: Bacteria > Planctomycetota > Planctomycetia > Pirellulales > Pirellulaceae > Aureliella. The sequence continues at coordinate 7,468 of JAGQPR010000127.1, read as the reverse complement.
ACCTGGATGCTAGTCCCGGCAGCGATGTTTCGGGCAATCCTCTATTGGTTTACGATAGTGGCACTGTTAATGTCAAGCCATTGGTCGAAGGACTGCTGGCAACTCCGGGTGCTGTTCGACCAACGACCATCGAAGCTCGCCTATGGTTCAATGGCCAGCCTACGGAATGGACAGAATGGAATTGGCCTGCCAACTCAACGGCGGAGAGTGAATTTGCGTTCGCAGTCCAGTTCCCGGATGCAGTTGCCCACTCAGGCATCTACGACTACCAAATCCAAGCCAAACTGAAGTACGCCAGTCAGGGCTCTCCGACCTCGTTTGTGGACTCATATTACAACCCAGGAACCCTCAATCCACCCTTGCAAGTCTCCTCAAGCGGCAAAGCAGATATTTTGGTTCGCGATCGTCAGGACTCCGATTACTTGGGTGAAGTTTTCGACGACATGAGTCCCTGGGGACTTGGCTGGTCATTATCCAGTACGCCGCGATTAATACTCGAAGAGAATAATGACCTAATCTGGGCAGACTCCTATGGAGTTCGGCGCTGGACTCTCAATGCCTGGGATCGCGCGCTTTGGGAAGGATATCGTGAATCGTCTTACTACACGTTTGGAGGTACCTATCCGACCCTCTTGCCTTTCTCTGGTGGATTCGGAATTGTCACATTTTGGGCCGATAAGCCGGAATATGGCGCCTTGACGCTAGACCTGTCATCCCTCGAGTTCACGTACTACGGATTGGAGAACCTTCAATCTAAATTTAACCACCTTGGCCTACTCACCTCGATAACCAAGCCGGGCACCTATCCCTTTGAATTCACCTACGACGACGAGGGACTGCTCGACAAGGTCAAGACTCCAGACATTCTCACGCCTGGAGCGTATGCGGCCGATGTGAATCTCACGCCCAGTGGAACAACGGCTGAGATTGTAGAATTCAACGTCGAACCCGGGACTAGCATCCACACCAACGCGAGGAAGGTGACCCTGAATATTTCGACCGGCGGATTCGTGAACGATATCAGTGAAACTGGTTTTGCATCGAGAGTATTCGCACCGAGTTCGGACAGTCGAATTGCGGGCCAATCGTGGGATGGTATTGAGCTGAACACAGGCTACAACAGCCTCGGTAACGTTGACTCGGTTAATGTCGGTAACGGCCATTCTATTTTCAGTTTTGAATCCACAGACTCCCAAGCTCTCGATTCAGCGTCTGGACTAGTCTTGGTCTTTGGCGATGATGTGCTCGCTCAACAGACATTGCCTGTCCCCACTGTAAACCTCGGCGACAAAATAGACCGTTACAAAGTCGATGCGCAAAGTCGCATTCTACAACACCAGCGCTATGACGGTACTACTTTGGAGTGGCAACGTGACCCCGATACTCATCTCCTCGAGCACTACATTGACGGCCGTGGTAACAGCCACGATTACAGCTACAACAACAAGGGGCAAGTGCTAACGGAAACACACCCAGATGCAGGCACTCAGACCTATACTTACAATGGAAACGACTTGTTGGATTCGTATAATTGGCCTCAATCGTTGACGACCATAGCCCGGACCTACAACTATTACCAAAGTCAATTGCTAGAATCGATTACCGGCTGGTTCACCAGTAATCAGAACTATACCCAGATTAATAATGTCGACATCGAAACCGTTACGGCCGAGCGCGGCTATAGACACACCTACACTTATGACACTTATCGTCGTCTGAAAACAGACACAGCCTACGTGTTGGGGCTTTCGTTCTTGCCAACCACGGTAGCCACGTATACCTACGACGCCAACGGTAATGTGTCTACCATTACTGATGCGAGGGGCAAGGTCTGGCATACGGTTTACAACGAACGAAATCAATTGATTTCGCAAACTTCGCCTCTCGGGAACACGACGAGTTACCAGTATTGGTCCCATGGAGGCTTGAAGCAGACCTTGACCCCTGCTGCCAATTCCTCCGGCGCTCCGTCAATAACTCAGTACACGTATAATTCGGCTGGCCTACTTCAAAAAACGGACGTTGGCTATGGCAGCGCTGACCAACAAACAACCACCCTCACCTACCACGCCACCCAGTCTATACACACGTCTACCGATTCCACCGGCTTTGTAACGACCACTAAGCCTGTGGATTCCTGGCAAGCTCGCAAGTCGAAGACTTCCCAGACCGTCTGGGTCGTTCCGGGCTTTTCCAGCTGGGAACACTGGACTACCACCATTGCTGACGGCAATGGAAACGTCATCGAAACGGAAAACGAACTCGGTGACAAGACGTTGACGATCTACGACGACGCAAATCGCCCTCTGCAGATCAAAACCATTCCGGGAATTGGCATTCCAGGTCTTTCCAATCTCAAGATCGCTATCAAGGAATTTACCTACGATCCCGATGGGTTAGTACTGACAGAAAAACTATCCCAAACCAATTTGGATGGCAGCAACCCGGAACAGCTTTCTCTGATTGAAAACACTTACAACGCCAAACGACAACTCATTCAGACGAAAATCGGCAACGATATCACTACTTTTCAGTATGATGCATCTGGCAACACTACTCATGTGACGACACCGGAAGGCCTGACCACTGAGACTTGGTACACGCAATTGAATAAGCCATACTCGATTTGGCAGACAGACAATTCGGGGCGAGGCCAAAATCAGACGTTGTTTACATTTATCATCTATGATCTCAATGGCAACAAGATTTCAGAATCGACACCTTATGCGTCAAACGGAACGTATTCCGTGACGACCTATCAATATGATGACGACAATCGATTAGTTACCGTGCAGTCTCCGCATCCCACGATGAACAGCAATTCGGATATTGCCTATACCACCACCTACGAATACTGGGGTGACAACAGTCTCAAAAAGCAAACGTCTCCGGTACACAACGACAGTGGTCATCGCGTTAAGATGGAATACCAATACGATAGTCTTGGGCGGCAGGTGGAAGCCAAAGATGCGCTAGGCAGTATCACTACTAGCTACGACACTCAGGCCCGCAAGACCACGGTCACCGACCGAAAAGGCAATGTAACTGAGACTTATTTCGACGAACTCGGCCGACCCAGGAGAATTGTCGGTCCAGATCCAACGGCACCCAACGCACCTGCGACCCACATGCTGCCCGAGACATTTGTCTATTATATCCCCAGCTCCCGTCTCACCATTACAATTCTGCCAGACGGAAGCAGTACATTCGCCTTCAACGACGCCTTCGGCAATACGGTGCGAACCGAGCACGGTTTTCCTAGTCGAATTTTGAATGAGACCAAGTACGATGTCGATGGTCTCCCCACGTGGTCCAAAGATCAATACGGCAATATCACCACTTATGCTTACAATCGCGTCGAACATACTGTAACTACGACGAGCCCAAATCGAGATGGCACTCGCGTAGACAAACAGAAGTTTGATTCTGCTGGCAACATGACGGAGTACATAGTTGGAGAAGGGCTATCCGACGCACGTAGCAACAAGTTCACCTACGATGGCTTCGGGCGCCAGGTCAGCTGGGAAGACCCTCTGGTCAAGCAAGTCTCCTATCTCTACGACGGCAATGGCCGTCTGGAGCAGGTAGCGGATCGCAACGGGCGAGTCACTAAATTTGAGTACGATTACCTGAATCGCAAGCATTTGGAAAAGTGGTTTGTCAATAGCGCCGCCACCACTCCAATCAACACAATTACCACCGAGTATTTCCCGGCGAGTAATGTAAAGAGCATTGACAGCGCCGAGAGTACGGGATTCACCTCCAGCATCGCATACACCTACGATGCATCGGGTCGAGTCGGCACCGCCAATGAAGATACCTCACTGCGGTCGGCTGCCGCCTTCACATATCAGTACGATGCGAATAGCAACCGCACTGATCTGAACGTGGCCGTAAACGGATATGGATTTAACGTACAATATACCATTGATGGCATGGATCGCGTCGCTCGGGCCTTGCAGAGTCCAACCACCAACGTGACCGGTTCCATTGGTAAATCGGCAAAGTTCCTCTATCAAGAATACAACCGGCTAGGCCAAATCAGTCGCTATGCTAACGCGACGGCCACAGGTAGCCCAGTCGTAGTCACGAACATGGACTACAATGCCTTAGAGTTGCTTTCGCGGATAAGGCACCACAACGGTGCCTCGGTAACCTACTTTGACCAGACGTTGACTTGGCGAGAAAACGCAGGTTCGACTCAAGTAGGATTCAAGCTAGTTGGAAATTCCCGGCAATTCGGCAGCGATTCGTATACAACCAGCTACGACATGTACGCTGATGGGCAGATTGAATCGGAGCAAACGGTAGATACCTTGAGTGCGACGGTTTCTGATAAAGAGTATTACTGGGACGTGTACGGCAATCCCGACGATTTGCCGCAAGGTAGCTCTGGCCCCAGCTACTACGTCTACAACGACGATCGCTTGGTGGAGGACCTCAACTACACCTATCTCTATGACGACAACGGGTCGATGATCAAGCGCACCAACCGCCAGGATAGTTCCTACGAACTTTACAACTGGGACCATCGAGGCAAGATGACCAGCGCAACGGCGTACAATTCAGCTGGCGTGCAGCAGTGGAAGGAACAGTACCAGTACGACGCGTTGGGACGATTATCCACCACGACGACCACCGACGGTTCGAATCCCGCGGTCAGCAAGCATTCGATATACGATGGACTGGACCTGGCCCAGTTGCTTATGGAGCTGGACGATTCGGATCGAGTGACCAAGACGGTGCTGGCCGGTGCCGCAGTGGACATGATCATGGCCGAGGAGAAGATTAGCTACGATGCCGCTGGGGCTGCCACCGTGGACTTGACGTGGCTGCTCAGCGACTACCAGGGTACCCCACAAGTCCTGTTGCATCAGGGTGCTTCACCCACGGTCGACGAATTGCCGGTTCGCACTGCCTTTGGCGAGGAGATTGCGGGTACTGGTTCGGCGTCGACTTCAGGTTTTGGATTCCAGGGTCACGAGGAGGATTCGAAGACTGGCTTTACCAACTTCCGCGCCCGTCAGATGCAGACCAATGCAGGCCGCTTCATCAGCCAAGACCCCATCCGCTTCGACAGCGGCCAAACGAATCATTATCAATTTGTCGGCAATCGTCCGCATATGGGAACGGATCCAAGTGGGATGGAAGGACGCCCAGAAGATCATGTAAAGGTGCTTTCGCAACTTCCTCAGCGTCATCTAAAAGTCTTTTTGAAAGAGCATGAAGAAGTAAGCAGGGACTCTGGGCCAGCCCGCCAAAACCGGTATTGGCACGGAGTGCTAAGCTCGGCACTTGACGAACGTCAGCGCCAAGAAGCGCTAGCTAATAGGATGGTAGGAAAAAATGTCTTTGAGCATGCGACAAGTATATACATACTGAAAGACTTCAACGATTATTTGGGAAAACCGATCGGCATTCATGAGGCGGTCCACTATGTCGATGGAACCACACAAAATGCGACAAAAGTTGCTGTTGCCTGGACTATTGGAGTAGATACCGATGGAACGTTGACGGACACTTCTCAGTTTTCGGATGTGAGTTGGCAGGGGCAGCGCATTGCTTTTCACGTTGCCGCAGGCGCACTCACGGCCGCAGACCTTGCTGTAACGTTTGGCGGCCCCAATACGGTCGTGCCTGTAGCCCCAAGGAGAGCAGACTTGATGGATGAGGTTGGTCAACTTGGCGGCGAGCTTTTCCCAGCTGATAAAATTCCTGCATTAGTCAAGTATCTCGACCGCCGAGGTATTTATCTTCACGAAGGCATCAATGGTAGCTTTGACGGTGTAAGAGGCGTTATGACCCTTCCGAGGAATCCAACCAAGCTGAATGTCCGTCACGAACTGTCTCACATGCTGGACCACCGCAAGTATGGCGATGATTACTATGAGTTGTTCACGCCGGCGCAGAGAGAGCAGATGGTGCTCGAACGGCTGAAAAACAACCGAATTTGGGATAAACTGAACGATGCAGAACGCGATTGGTCGCTAAATTACCCGTCTACGCGACGTTAGGACAGAGCTTTAAATATGAGTACGATTACGAAACTTGAATTGGCGGTTGAAGTTGCTGAGCGGTCCATGCGTAAGAATGGTTACGTTCATGGGCCGTGTCTTGGGGCCACGCTTCGTGAGGATTCCTCAGCTGAAAAATGGGAGGTGGAGTTTGCCTACGAAGGGATGGAAACTCGCAGCAGAACAACGGACCCACCCTCGATCTTGCTTGTTGTCGACCTGAGTTCTCAGGAGGTCCAGTCCGTCGAGCTGATGTAGCCTTGCCCCAAGGAAAGCAGTGACTGGTATGGACAATCGAGCTTATTCGTCACTGGCAGAACAGCAGTACGACGCTATCCGTGCACTTTACAGGTCAGACATCGAAACCGTAGCTAGCAACACCGGGCTTTCGGTCGCCGAAGTGACGGCAATGAAGAAGCATCTGTTTTATGGAAAGCACCAGCGATTCGCTCCAGAAGTTGGAAAGGTCATTCGCAAACGATTCGACGCCAATGAGGAAATTGCCGAAGCCTGGATTCGAGCACAGAACGGACCATTGAACGCCCGGCAACAACAATGGTTTCGGCAGCTCGCCGACCACGAGCTAGCAGAACGTTCTATGATGGGGCAAGGAATGCCGTTCCAAGATCTGAGTGCCTGGCAACGGGTGAATGGACAATGGGAGCATGTTTTTCGAGAAGGATTGCAGGGGGCTCACGAGTTGGCTCCAAGAACGCCGAAGTTTTGGCCATTCTTTGACTAGGGATACATCAAATGATCGAATTGAACGCACAACGAACGATTACGAATCCGATTCGATGCAGTGGCAGAGCAAGTGACGGGCCTAACAGCTCAGCACCGTTCGCAATTGTATTCGTAGAACTTGCGGCAGCGTCGAACTCCGCTTCTGAATTTACGATCGAGTACGACGAACCAGAATGTGTCAATCAGGCTGGGTCCGAGTATCCCGATAGCGAAGAGGTCGCATACTTCGTAAGTGGAGCTGCCAGAGGCGTCAAAGATGCCGCAGCACACTACGAAACTCTGGGGGTTAGTCTTCGCGGGCTTCAGGCTCGAATCGTAAAGCTAGTGGCCCACGAAATTGATTCGACTGAACGCGCTTTCTGGTCTGCCGCGAAGAATGCGATGGCTGCTTGCTTGATAAACGTCCAGAAGTGACGCCCCAAAGGGTGTAACGCATGGGTTTGAGTATGATCCGCGAGTAGTTGCCCGTGCTTTGCGAAGGCTGCGCTGGGGTCAGGCCTTGTATTCGGTTTTCATAAGGAGTTAGAATCGGCGTCTTCTCAGCTTCCACTTTTTGGCTGGCATGATGCTCGGGGGCATGATGCTCGGGGACAGTGCACGTTTACCGGGTTGTGAGTATGGACCAGCGGACACAGCAGTCTGGCGAGTGAAGTATCTTAGAAAAGAGTGGGGATAGGGTGTAAGCTTTTTTTCGCCTCTTCCGTCTTACC
>JAGQPR010000126.1 GCA_020426625.1 Planctomycetales bacterium | reverse complement strand
TAGCGTGCGGTTCCTCAAGAACCGCGTGCTAGCGCACAGCGGCTAATTTTGTGGAAGGATTATGTGGAACTGAATTTCCAATTCTTGACACTAGCCCAGATTGGCGCCACGAGCTTTTCGTGGTGGACGCCAATGTCCCGTTTGCCAATCTGCCGACAAACCGTACCAGAAAACGCTTGCAAAGTCACTTTGCAAACGAGATGGCTTTCCTTGCCGTAGGCTCACGTGATCCCTGTGCGGCGTCGCGCTATTTGTCGCGATACCGCTGAGGTTGCTGTCGGCTAGACTAAACGGCTAACTACTTAGCGTTCTTCAACGCTGCTTGAGCTGCTGCCAATCTAGCGATTGGGACGCGGAAAGGCGAGCAGCTGACGTAGTCCAGGCCAACGGTGTGGCAGAATTGAATGGAGGCTGGGTCGCCACCATGCTCACCACAGATGCCCAGCTTGATTCCTGACTTTTCTGCGCGGCCCTTCTTAACAGCCATGTCCACTAGTTGCCCGACTCCAGAGGTGTCCAAAGACTGGAACGGGTCGACCAGCAGAATGTCTTGGGCGAGATAATCGGGCAAAAACGAGTTGATGTCGTCTCGACTGAATCCGAACGTCATTTGCGTCAAGTCGTTCGTGCCGAAGCTGAAAAAGTCGGCTTGCTTGGCGATCTCGTTGGCGGTCAGTGCAGCTCGCGGCACCTCGATCATCGTGCCAATCAGAATGTCCAATTCACCCGTAAAGCCTTTGTCCTTCTTAACTGATGCGATGGTAGTCTCGGTCTTGGCACGCAGTGTGGCGAGTTCCGTCTCTGAACCAACGAGCGGGATCATGATTTCCGGAATTGCGTGAATGCCCTTTTGCTTGCAGTCGATGGCAGCCTCGACGATAGCTCGCACCTGCATCTCCAAGATTTCGGGATAGGTGATGCTCAGTCGGCAACCGCGATGTCCCAGCATTGGGTTGAACTCGTGCAAAGAATCCACGCGAGCTTTAATTTCCGCAACGTCAACGCCCAACTCTGTCGCTAGCTCCTGCTGTCCCTTGTCGTCGTGTGGAACAAATTCATGCAGAGGAGGATCCAGCAGTCGGACGGTGACTGGCAATCCGTCCATGGCAGTGAAGATGCCCACAAAATCGTCGCGTTGGAAGGGAAGAAGCTTGTCCAACGCCGCGCGGCGGGCATCTTCGTCCTTGGCCACGATCATTTGGCGAATGGCCAACGTTCGCTCTCCGCCGAAGAACATGTGTTCTGTTCGGCAAAGCCCGATTCCCTGCGCGCCAAATTCTCGAGCGCGGGCGCTGTCCTCTGGCGAATCGGCGTTTGTTCGAACCTTCAGCGTGCGGAACTGGTCAGCCCACTCCATCAGTTGAGCGAAATCTCCTGAGAGGCTGGCAGGTTGCGTGGCAATTTGGCCAGCAGCGACTTCACCGCTGGTACCGTTAATGCTGAGCACGTCATTTTCACCGTAGACCTTGCCGTTGATCTCTGCTTTCTTGGCTTTGGCATCGATTTTTACGGCCGCCGCTCCGGCCACGCAGCAACGCCCCCAACCTCTAGCGACCACGGCAGCATGGCTGGTCATTCCGCCAGTGCTAGTCAAGATGCCAGCAGCAGCATGCATGCCATCGACGTCTTCCGGGCTGGTTTCTTTGCGGATCAGGATGACATCTTCACCAGCGTTTGCTCGCGCCTTGGCATCTTCGGCGGTAAAGGCCAACTTCCCTACAGCCGCACCCGGTGATGCTGGTAGCCCTTTGGCAATCTTCTCAGCCTTGGACCAAGCAGCGGTATCGAAACTAGGTAGAAGCAACTGGGTCAAGTCTCCCGCAGGGACTCGCGCGACGGCTTCTTTTTCAGTGATCAGTTTTTCCTTGACCATTTCCACTGCAATGCGAACGGCAGCCATGCCCGTGCGTTTGCCGTTACGCGTTTGCAGCATGAATAGAGTTCCCTTCTCGATGGTAAACTCAATATCCTGCATGTCACGGTAATGTTTTTCGAGAGTGTCCTTGATTTCCATCAACTGCTGGTAGACGGAGTCATTCCACTTGCTCATTTCTTCAGTTGGCAAGGGCGTGCGAATGCCGGCGACCACATCTTCGCCTTGGGCATTAATTAGGAACTCGCCGAAGAACTTATTTTCTCCTGTGTTCGGGTTCCTGGTGAACGCCACACCTGTTCCCGAGTCATCGCCCATGTTGCCGTAAACCATCGACTGGCAATTCACCGCTGTGCCAAGTAGTCCGCGGATGCCTTCGATCTCACGATACTTAACGGCTTTATTGGTCATCCAACTGCGGAATACTGCCTCGACAGCTTTCTCGAGTTGTTTCATGGGATCCTGCGGAAAGTCCTCGCCAGTATGCTTCTTGTAGAGCGCTTTATATGCGTCGCAAAGTTCCTTCAGTCCCTCTGCGGGAACTTCAGTGTCCTCAGTCGTACCGTACTTTTTCTTAATTACGTCGAAAGCTTCCTCAAAATGTTCGTGTTCGACATTCATCACCACGTCACCGAACATATTGATCAGTCGCCGATAGGCATCGTAAGCAAACCGTTCATTGCTGGTTGCGTTGGCCAGCCCAGCCGTCGATACGTCATTCAGGCCGAGGTTGAGGATCGTATTCATCATGCCTGGCATTGAAACAGCAGCACCAGATCGCACGGAAACAAGCAACGGATTTTTATCGTCACCAAACTTCTTGCCCAACTCCTTCTCGAGAGTCTCAACATTGACGCGAACTTCGGCCATCAGACTGGCGGGAAGTTGTTTTCCGGCCTTGTAGTACGCGTCGCAAACTTCCGTGGTGATTGTGAATCCCGGCGGCACGGGCAGACCGATCGACGTCATATCAGCAAGATTAGCCCCTTTACCTCCGAGGATGGCTTTACTGACGCCCGTTCCGTCGGTTCTAGTCTTGCCGAAATAATAGATCATCTTGTGCGAGCTGGACATTTACCTGGGTCGCCTCCGAAAGTCGTTGAGAAGTAACTTGCTCTAAGTCAGAAATGCCCACAGGGCTTGACTTTACGCTATAAAGTAGAGCTCGGGAGTGTAATGCTGGCGGTCGGAATCGTCAATCGGGAGAGCTTCAGGAGCAGGGCCAAACATCGCCTCAAGGTGGGCAGAGCATCCGTATCACATTGTGCGAATTCTCAGTAAATTGCGCGTTTGCCACACAGTGAGTATCGGGAACAAAGTGGAGTTAGCCACGTAAACCGCGGCGCGGCCCTGTTTTCGGGAGTATTGAGGTGCCAGCTTTCGATCGCCAAGAGCACACCAACGCAAACATTCCACAAAGTGCCACGGTTGGTTATCTACTAGTGGGCCATGGAACGCGAGATGCCTTTGGAGTTGCTCAGTTCCTCAAGGTGCATCAGCAGATGGCCGGGCTCATGCCCAAATCTATAACTGCTTGTGGATTCCTGGAACTAGCAGAGCCCGACATTAGCCAAGCTGTGGCAACTCTCGCAGAACGCGGTGTAACCCACTTGATTACGATCCCGCTGTTGCTTTTCACCGCTGGCCACGCAGAAAGAGATATCCCAGCTGCCGTAGCTCAGGCAGCAAGTCGCCACGGATTGGTATGTTTGCATCAAGTGGCCGCGTTCGAGTGCACGCCATCAATCTTGAGCTTGTCTGCGTTGAGGTTCCGACAAGCGGTTTGCGATTCTGCTGACTTCAGCCACGATACTTGCGCAGCAACATCGACTTGCCTTGGAAGCCACTGTGGTCGCGTCGGGTTGGTCATGATCGGTCGCGGTAGCTCTTCAGCTGAGGCCACGCGGAGGATGAGGCAATTTGTAGAAATGCGACTGCGGATGACCCCAGTTGCTTGGTCCCAAACCGCTTTCATTCATGCTCAAAAACCATCCGTAACTGAGGCACTGGACGAATTGCAAAGCTGCAGATTGCCGGTCGCGGTCGTTCAGCCCCACCTGCTGTTCTCCGGCGAGCTTCTAAATCAACTCAGGGAAGAAGCCGCCCGGCGACAGATTCTCAATCCCGGGCAAAAGTGGTTAATCACGGCCCCCTTGGGGAGCGACGAATCGTTGGCCGCTATGCTCGCGGAACGTGCTCAGGTCGTTGGATTGGGCGTTTGCGGCGACTGACCTTAGAGTAGCTGCGGTCGAGTTTTCGCCACAAATGTTGGTGAAAGCAAAAAACGCCCCCCACAGGCACGGGTACACTATTCCAAGCTGCATTAATCGACGATTTGGCAACGGAATTTCCCAGAAGCAATTCTAGGAAATCATAGGGGCCGGCATCAAACCTTGTTTCCGAGTCACTCCTCAGAGACTTGTAAACCTGTATTTCGAAGGGGGGCCATCGACTGGCAGGCCTGCTTTCGTTACGCCCGCAGCATAAAATTGAATGACAGAAATACTGGCATTCGGCAACATTCATGTTGTCGGTGGCTGACTGATTCCGTAGTATTCAGCATAATCGTTAAACTTAACACAAGGTGTCTAGGCAACTCTGCTGGGCTCGCGCCCGTATTAGTTGTAGTGCGTTTGTTCCAATCTGGTGATGTGAAACTCGTTGACATCGACTGATACAGCAGGACCAAAACTAGACGACGCAATGGGTGGCACGGCACATACATTCGATCAGGTCGACCAGTCGGAGGGTTGCGCAATTTTCAGAGAAGCAATCCAGAGTTTGAACGACTTTGACAAGTTCTGCTGCAAAACACTATTTCTTGCGAGTTTGTGCGTGGTGACGACACCGTGAATGCCTACCAATTCAAACACCTTCCCCCTAGAGAGCAACGGAAAGTTAGCTGATGCGAACCTACATTGAGTTGACCTGGAGAGCCGCAGTTGTTGGTGTAGTTTGCCTTGCTTTTACAACTATCAGTACGGCTGCTCAAAGACGAAGCAACCCGCCCGTCGAAGAGATGGAAGGCCCAAGGCCATTGGATCGTACGATCATCAAGCAAGTTGTACGTTTTCTCGAACGGGAGCACCTGTCAAAACACGCGCTGAATGACGAGATTTCAGAGAGAGCCTTTGATCAATTTCTGAAGTCGCTCGATCCACTAAAACTGTATTTCTATCAGAGCGATATTGATTCTCTCAAATCGGACCGTCTGAGGCTGGACGACTTTGCCAAACAGGGGCAAATGGAATTTGCCATCGGCGTATTTAAGCTTTTCTTAAGGCGCGTAGACGAACGCGTCGAGATGGCTCACAAACAAATTGATGCACCGCATGACTTTAATGTCGAAGAGGAGTTATTGGTCGAACGCGACAAATTATCGTATCCAGGGACTACAGAAGAAGCCATGGATCGGATGCGGCGTCAAATCAAGTACCGACTCTTGTTGCTCGAGAGCGACAAATTGCGAGCTGAAAAAAATGCCGACGCCGATAAGGAACAAAGCGAAGCCGAAAAGGTGTTGGCGGTCGACCACAACGAAGATCCGCGAGAGCGGCTTCATCGCAGCTACCGTACGATACAGAAGGGCTGGCACCAGACTGATGCTGACGAGTTGCTTGAGCTGTACGTAACGGCGATCACGACTGGGTTTGATCCGCACACCTCCTACATGTCTGCCGATACCTTGGAGAATTTTACGATCGTCATGAGTCTAAATCTGGACGGCATCGGCGCGCAACTGACTAGCGAGGACGGATATACGAAACTTACAAGCATCGTCCCCGGGGGCGCCGCCGCCAAAGACGGCAGACTTCAACCTGGCGATCGAATCGTACAGGTGGGCCAGGGCGAAGACGGTACCATGAACGACGTGGTGGACATGAAATTGGACGATGTCGTACGGCAGATTCGCGGCACGGCTGGCACGATTGTGCGGCTGAGTGTACTGCCGGTCGGTGGCGGCGACATGCAAACTTATAACATCACTCGAGCCAAAATCACGCTCGATGACAGCGCCGCTCGTAGCGAAGTGGTTGAATATGGTAAGAAAGCTGATGGCACGCCCTATCGCTTCGGCTACATCGACTTGCCAAGTTTCTACATGGACATGGCCGCTGCTCGCGAGAATCAAGGATCCTACCGCTCTACAACTCGTGACGTCAGCCGCATCCTAGCCGACTTCCAAGAGGAAAGAGTTGACGTAGTCTTGCTTGATCTGAGCCGAAATGGCGGTGGCAGCCTGACCGAGGCCATCAACTTGACGGGGCTGTTTATCGACACCGGGCCCGTGGTGCAAGTGAAAGATCGAAATGGCCAAGTCGACATATACGAAGATACTCGCGGCGGAACAGCCTGGGATGGACCTCTCGTCGTCATGACTAGCAAAGAGAGCGCTAGTGCGAGCGAGATTCTGGCTGGTGCGATTCAGGATTACCATCGAGGAATCATTGTCGGTGATCCGGCGACCCATGGCAAGGGAACCGTTCAGAGCCTTGTCGATTTGGGGGATCGTTTGCTGGATGCACCGGGTGAAATGGGAGCGCTTAAGATTACCATCCAGCAGTTTTATCTGCCCGGCGGAAGAAGCACTCAGAAAGCCGGAGTTAAGTCGGACATAATCCTGCCGGCAATCACCGCTAGCATCGACAATGCGGAAGCTGATTTGGACTACGCTCTGCCCAATGATCAGGTGCGTTCGGCTCGGTTCAAGGATTACAAGATGGTGGACGGCAATCTTCTCGCGGGGCTGCGCGACAAGAGCAGGTCGAGAGTCGATGGCTCATCCGGTTTTGCGAAACTATTAAAACGAATTGAAATGTACAAAGCCCAAAAGGATGAGGAATACGTCGCACTCGATCGTGAAGATTTCCTCAGACGGCGAGCCGAATTGGACGCTCAACGCGAGGAGGAAGAGCAAGCGATTGAATCGCAATTGCCCAAGAAGGAAGTCTTCCAGTTGGACTATTATCATCGGGAAGTACTCGATATCGCCCGCGACTACGTCGAAGTAATTAGCAAATTGGATCTAGCTCAGGCCAGCTAGCCCCCTTTTTAGCTGCAATCTTTTTCAATTCGGTTCCGCGGGTCCCCATCGCGAATTGTTGAGCGGTGGGAAATACACGGAACGCGTGTCTCAAAAGTCCAGAATTGAACCCACCAAACATTGGAAAAGCGATTAACAACCGGATTGATTCGATTGGACGAAGCGCTCGGTGGCGGCCTGCTCCCGGGCAGTTTGACCTTGCTGATTGGCGCAACTGGCGTAGGCAAAACTCAACTAGGGATGCATTTCCTGCAAGGCGGATCGGAGCAAGAGCAGCGGCTTGGCGCGGTTATTGACCTTTCCAGTCGCGGTGACTCGCAGAATCATGACGGCTATTCGCAGCGAATCGCCGGATTGAGCTTAACGACGCAAGTGATCGATCGGGATGCTCTCGCTTGTCCGTTTATGTCTGGGCCACCAGCTGCTGTCTTTCCTTTTCTGGGCTATGGCGGCAAACGCGTATTGCGAAGCCAGATGGATGTCGATGAATGGCACTTGCTACAGGCTGAATTGAACCGGCGTCTGCCTCAGTTGTTTCGTTTTGTGTACCGTCATCTCATCCACGGCGGGCGCCGTTTTGTTATCGACGGCATTGAACCTAGTGAGCACACTGGCGATTCAATTCAGCTGGATCTTGTCGAACTGATCGACCGACGGATGTTGAAACAGGACCATGATTGGCTGGCGCGAGAGGTGCTGCGAGAAAAGTTCTACGATAGTCAGGTAGCGGTCGAAGAACATGCCTATCCCGCCGGTCACTCGGCCGCTGTCGCGTTGGTAACCACCAAGCATGCTTTGTTGGATCAGTTGATGACCGCGCCACTGGCCGATGGAGATCTAGCCGCCGGTGCCAATACGGTGATACTACTTGGTCGGGTAATGCGCGAAGGTGAAATGAGTCGCGCTCTGTACATCGCCAAGCATCGAGGCAGCTATGCGGATTCAAGGGTGATTCCATTCACCATTGAAAACCGGGGGATTTGCTTCTGAGGGAAATTGGAGTCTCCTGCTCTGATGACAATCAAGTTTGACACATGAACACGCGTGCCGCGACCGGGCGATAAACCGTCGCTCGGCAATGCTGCTCCATACGGAAGAGCGAAGAGTGATCATTCAAAGACTCGGCCGAGCCCACGAATAGGTAACCGTCATTGTGCAGAGTCTTAGCCATTCGGCTAAACAGATCCTGGCGATTTTCACTTGTAAAGTAGATTGCCACATTTCGACAAAGTATGACGTCAAACGTACCTAAACCAGTGAACGATTCTAATAAATTGAATCGTCTGAATCGAATGGGTGAACGCAGGCTGTCGGATATTCGCCAACCGCGGTCGCATTGTTCAAAGTATTTGTTTCGCAGGTTCAAAGGCAATCCACGCTCTACCTGATGCGCGCTATAAATCCCTTCGCTGGCAGATTGAATCGCCAGTTCCGAGACGTCCGTTGCCAGGATTGAGATATCCCAGCCCTTAAAGCTGCCCAACAGCTCATGCAATGTAATTGCGATGCTGTATGGTTCCTGGCCAGTGCTGCATGCGGCAGACCAGATACGAAGCGTGCGTGGGGATGCTGTGCGCTCCTTGGAGTCGATCAATTCGGGAAATACCTTGTTCTTGAGCGCTTCAAACGGAGCCGTGTCGCGGAAAAACAAGGTCTCGTGCGTTGTCATGCGATCGATGATTTCAGCCCGTAGGTCTTGATGCATGACAGAGCGTGCTTTTTCTGCCAGTGCAGAGTAGCTGCCGCACTGTAATTCCGCGACCAAATCAGCTAGCCGGCTTTCCACCAGGTAGTTTTTGTTGGTCGCGATTTGAACGCCACACAGCTCATAGACCAGATCGCAGACCGCCACCATGTCCTCAGGTGTTGCTATATGTTGCATGCCATGACTCCTCGCGGTACGATAATCTTGCGAACCGTGTTGGCGATTTTGTCGAGCGGAAGCACATGATCCGCATTTCCCTGTTCAATCACCTGGCGTGGCATACCAAAAACGGTACAGCTCGCCTCGTCTTGCGCGATCACATTCACTCCCTGGGCATGCATGGCATTCAGGCTGCGACTGCCATCATCTCCCATGCCAGTCAGAATCACCGCCAGAATGCTCGAACCGAAGGCTTCACTAACGGATTGAAACATGTAGTCGACTGAAGGTCGACAGCTGAGGACCGGCGGATCGTCGGTAACTCGCGTAAATACACCGGAGCCGGTACGAACGACTTTCATGTGCCTTCCACCGGGAGCGATAAGACACAGTCCTGGTCGTAGTTGTTCGCCTCCATGTGCTTCGGCAACCTCCAGATCACATTTCTTGTTAAGGTCTTCTGCCAAAGTTCTCGTGAATCCGGCTGGCATGTGCTGGACGATTAGAACTGGTACAGGCAGTTCACCTAGCATTGGAAGCAGTTTGCCCAAAGCGACTGGACCACCGGTCGAAGTTCCGATAACGACAATTTCCGGTATGCCACAGAAAGGCTGCGGTTTCGGCTCGACGATTTGCGGCTTTGTCCGATCGGTACCCGCCAAGTTGTTGGATTGGCAGGCTACACGCAGGACTTTGATCCGTGGTTCCAGCTCTTTCCTAAGAAGAGTTGCATTTTCTTCGATGGATTCACCAGAAGGCTTGAGTACAAAATCGAAAGCCCCCAAGCCCAGTGCCGCCATCGTTGACTGATGACTGGATTTTGACAAGCTACTGACCACGATCGCTCTAGTTCGTATGCATTTTTCGCGGCACTCCTGTAGCACTTTCATTCCATTTTTTTCAGGCATTTCGATATCGAGTGTTACCAGGTCAGGCTGGAGCTCTTGGATCATTTTGGTCGCCAGCACGCCGTTTTCTGCGTGACCAATAACGTCGACGCCTGGTATGCCCGACAGTGCATCCCGAATGATTTTTCTAAAAACGGTCGAATCATCGACGACCAAAACACGAATGTCCCTCATAGGACGAATTCCTTGCGAAATGAAGCGCTGAATGTGGTCGACTTAGGGCATTTGCTGCAATGCAAAAAGAATCCCTAGTCGTCAGTCCGGCATTCGAGTTGGCAACTTGGATCGGTTCGATTGGGCAATCCTCGTAACAGCTCTGCCGATAGAGGACGCAGCAGACATTGGTTAGCCAATTCTTCTGCTGCGCCCTCCGAATTTCACCAGAATGAGCCGCTAGCTAGCCAATGAGGAGTTCGTCCCGTTGGTGCGGAATCCTGAGACTAACGATTTCAGTTCATCGGCCAATATTGAGAATTCATCACCAGCCGTGCGACTTTGAGCAGCTCCGGCAGCGGTTTGCTGCAGCACCTGATCTACGCGACTGATATTCTGAGTGATTTCTTCACTTGCCAGGGCCGATTCGCTGACTCCCTTGGAGACCGTATCCGCTGCTACTGCAGTTTGCTTGACGTTCGTAGAAATTTCCTTTGTCGTCAATCGTTGTTCTTCGACTGCCGCTGCAATAGTTCTAGAGACTTCATTGACATGCTGAATGACTTCGCTGATTTCGCGAATGGCACTCACGGCATCGCCCGTGGAATTCTGTATTCCTTCGATGCGACTGCGAATGTCATCGGTCGCTGCAGCGGTTTGTTTCGCCAGTTCCTTGACCTCGGTAGCAACCACTGCGAACCCTTTGCCGGCTTCGCCAGCCCGCGCGGCTTCGATCGTTGCATTCAGCGCCAGCAAATTCGTCTGCTCAGCAATATCCTGGATAACTTCGATCACTTTACCTATCTCGTCTGCAGCTGTGCCGAGATCTTCGATCTTCTTATTGCTGACCTCAACCAGATTGGCCGCGTTTCCCGCGACTGCAGCAGCTCGTTCGGCATTGCTGGCAACCTCGCCAATCGACGTATTGATCTGCTCGACGGAATTCGCCGCACGATGAACGTTGCTGGAAACCTCCTCGGTAGATCTTGCGATATTGCTCATGTTCACTGACATTTCTTCGGCGGCGGCGGCAACCGTACCCGATTGTCCCTTGGCGGCTTCTGCGCCCGATGCCAAAGAGCGAGAAACTGAGGAAAGTTCGGCTGACGAACTGCCCAATCTCTGTGAGTTCCTCGATAGCAGTGACATTGCTCTTTCAATGCTGCTTGCAAATTCGTTAAAGCATCGTCCCATGTCCGCAAACTCGTCCTTGGAATCAATCGGCATGCGTTGTGTGAGGTCACCTTTGGCCATGCGGACCAAAACTTCGATAGCATGTCTGATCGGTGCAGTCAATTTATGTGCCAAAAATAGCGAACTAGCGACGATGATCAACGTGATGCATACTCCTACTGCCAAAATTACCGTCTTGAACCAATGCACCCCGGCCAGTGCCTGATCCGCATTGACCCGAACGAGAACATTCCATTTCATACCGGGAAAGCCCAGCGCACCATTCAAAGGGCTGAATCCCGCGCACTGCATGATTCCCTTCTTCTCGTGGAGCAGATTCGTGATTGCTCCTTGTTCACCTTGAACGACCAGTCGTGCAGCTTCAACACCCGTCTGCGCCAAGTTTAACTTTCCAATCACACTCATATCTCGGATGACATCGTCTGACTCGCGATTTGACGGGTCGAAATCGATCAACACGCGGCCTGATTCGTCCAGGAGAGTGAGTTCGGTCGTTTCCAGGCCTCGAGCTTTAAGCTCTGCATAGGTAGAAGAAAAGATCTCTTCTACCAAGCTAAATTTGGCTACGTTTTTCCAAATTGCGACTACGTTGCCTTCTGTGTCCCGGACCGGTGCAGAAAATCCCAAAGCCAAACCTTCCGATTTGTAAACGGATCTTACCGCCTCATCAACATAAAAATGTTCGACAACGGTACCCGTGAAATTCCCATCAGCGGATTCGTAGAATCGACCGCCGATGGCATCTCGAAACCATTGCTCGCCCGAGAAATTCTGATCGTAGAGTTGGGTAGTATTGATCTTGCCTCGGTCAGCATCGCTCGTGTTAACAGCGATCAGCTTACCATCGGTGTCGACCAAGAGAGTAAGGAAGTAGATATCGTAAGTGTCTACGTAGTTGTTCATCGCTTGAACAATAGGATTGTCATCGCCTGGCTTGTACCATGAGTCTCGGTCATGAACTACTTGATTCAATCCAAAGGCTTGAACGTCTCCGTAGCGTTCGAACAAGTTGCGATCGATCTTGTCAGCGATACCTACCGCAACTGAACGGAACTCTGAAGCAATTCCATTTCCCATTTGGTTTGCGGCACGCCACGCAATCGTGCCAACCACAAGCAGTGGAATCAAACCACTGACCATACACACCAAGAGCAACTTGTTTCGTAGAGTAAGCTTCATTGAAAAGACTTTCTAGTTGGAGAAGTAGGTATTTCTGTGTCCGAGTTCTCAGGCAATCAGCAGGCGCTGGGAGTGCAAGAATCGATAGTAGCGCTACCGACTGTGCACAGTGATCTAACCAATCGTTTCGCAAAGATCCAGTAGTACGACCAATTGAGTTTGCGTCGTGTAAACACCGCGAAAGAACCTGCCGTCTACTCCATTCACATTTGCTGGTGGAGGAACGACATCGGACTGGTCGATCGACAGAATGTCCGCAATTGAGTCCACCATTAAGCCGATCAGCTCGCCTTCGTGATGGATGATAACGTTTCGCGATTCTGCAGAGAATTCAGAGTTGTTGATCCCGAGAATTGTGGACAAATTGATCACGCTCACCACGTCACCGCGAAGATTGATGACGCCGCGAAGTGAAGCATTCGACTGGGGGACAGACGTTACCTCCAAGTGTCGATTTATTTCTTGAACTTGGTGTATAGGCAATCCAAGCAATAGGTCACCCAAGTAAAAAGTAACGAACTGAGACGTGGAGGCGTTGGTCGACGTCGGGGTTGAGGTGATAACGGTCACGATGGAATCCTGAAAGGAGTGTTCTTGGTTCTGTTTGGGATGCGACGCGAACGAGGCAATGCTCTCGACGCACCGGTAGGCAAGGAATAACTCTTGCGGCTAAACCAGCATTGGAATGGACAGCTCAGCCGAAACCGTGGAACTGAGTGAAGACAGAACCGGAGTCGACGGGGATGATTCTTTCCGTAAAAGCCTGGCCACAGCCTGGAGCAGCTTTTCGCGATCCATCTTGACCTGGTAATCATCCACGCCACATTCCAGGCCGCGACGCATGTCATCGTCTCCCGCCAGGGAGGTCAACGCGATCACTGGTAGATTGCAGGTCTCGGCGTTTTGTTTGATCAGCTCGCACAACTCAAAGCCATTCATTCGTGGCATTTGAATGTCGGTAACAATAATGTCGAAATCCTTTGGCGATTCGGTCAACTTGTCCCAAGCCTCTTGTCCGTCCACGGCTTCAGTAATGGCGTAGCCGTGATCTTCCAAGTGCTTCTTGACTTGATTTCTAAAGAACTTCGAATCTTCAGCCAGCAAGATGCGATTTCTGACGATAGCCTCTTCAGTTTCTTTCTTGGTTTGTCGCGCCCATTCCGGATGCACTAGGGTGACCAAATCATGGACGTCCAGCATACGGGTTGTCTGCTCATCGATGACCAGCGAACCAATGACTGCAGGCTCTTTCAAGGTGATGTCGTCGACGACAGCGGTGACGTTGCGGATATCCTTCAAGATTGGAGCGATGAGACCAACTTCTTTGCCGAACGCCTCGAACACGACCACGAACATACGTTCTTGCTGCTCTGCTGGCTGGCAATGGATATAGTCAGGAAGTGAAATAAGCGGCAATGACGAATTGGGATATTGCAACAGCAGCTGCTGGCCAACTCTACGCAACTGAGTATTTTGAACGCGCTCGATCCTTGAGACGACTCCCATGGGCAGCGCAAACTGTTCTTCCGGGCTAGTGCTAAACAACAACAGCGATTGCGTATCGCCACGATTTGCTTCAAGCGCTTCGGTATTGCTCTCCCGGCGGGTCTGCTCACTGGTAATTCCCAATTTCACATGATGCGCGATGCCAGCGACATCTAGAATTAGTGCGACGCGTCCATCGCCCAGAATGGTAGCACCGGACAAGAAGCGGCATTCTTTCAGATGTCGCCCAAGTGGCTTGACTACGATTTCTTCTGAATCGAACAGCCCATCGACAATCATGCCGTAGCGCTGTTGTCCCGTTTCCACAACGACGATGTTTAGCGAGTCGTCAAGATCCTCAGATGGCGCTCCAGCCTGCTGAATTGAAAGGGCATCATTCAGCCGAACCAGGGGTAGCAGTGATCCGCGCAATCGCAGTACCTCTGCGTCCTTCAGTTTTCCGATGCGAGTTTCAGCTTCTCCGCTGCGGACCCGTACCAATTCCACGATGTTCACTTGAGGTATCGCGAAGCGATTGTCGCTGCAGTGGACGATCAGGCTGGGAATGATGGCTAAGGTTAAGGGCAACGTAACCTGGATCTTGGTGCCCAGGCCCAACTTTGAATCGATCTCGACGGTACCTCCCAACTTTTCGATATTGGTTCGCACGACATCCATGCCGACTCCGCGACCACTGACATCGCTGATCGTAGCGGCCGTCGAGAAACCAGGCATGAAAATTAGCCGAAATGCGTCGCGATCGTGCATCTCTACAGATTGGTCGTGCGTGATCAACCCCTTTTCAACCGCCTTGGCCTTGACGACATCAACATTGATTCCAGCGCCATCGTCCGAGATTTCAATGCAGACTTTTCCAGACTGGTGAAAGGCTCTCAATTGAAGCAAGCCTTGTGCATCTTTGCCCTTGGCAACTCGAGCTTCTGGCGATTCCAGGCCATGGTCAACCGCATTACGTACCAGGTGGGTCAGCGGATCAGCGATAGCTTCCACGATCGTTTTGTCGACTTCGACCTCTTTTCCTTCGATCTTAAGATCGCATTGCTTGCCCAGCTTAGCGCTCAAATCTCGGACCACACGTGTGAAGCGGGTGAATACATTGCCAATCGGCTGCATGCGCGTCTGCATGATCGCGTCCTGCAATTCACAGGTCACTTGATTGATCTTTGCGGCGACTGCTTCCAACCCAATCTTGGCACCCACATCGATGCTTTGTAACAATTGATTGCGTCCAAGCACCAACTCACCCGCCAAATTCATTAACCTATCCAGCGATTCTACGGAAACTCGTATATTTGATTCCGTGTTGGACTTGGTTGTCGAAAGATTGCTTGACTGGACAGGATCCGAGACTGGCAGCTGGGCCGGCGCTTGTGGCTTGATTTCGTCATCAGCCTGTGCGCGTTGTACATTTTCCACCGGTACCTGTGTTGCTAGCCGCGTTTCAGAGGGTTCCGCTGCGTCTGCTTTACCCTTGGACGTTGAATTGCTGGAACTCCGGCGTTTGTTGGCCGGTCGTTTCTTCTTCGATGTCGCGGTAGCCGCATTCGTCCGCTCTCCACCTGCATCAGTTGAGCGCGACGCAGATGCAGATGCATTGTCAACTTTGGCAGTGTTCACTGCGGTTGTTTCTGGCAGACCGGCTGCAATGGATTCCAACGATTTGATGAAGCTGTCAACGATTTGATCGTTCGATTCCGCGACGTTTAGAAGCAAACCTCTCAGCTCGTCGGAAGACCGAAGCATGACGTCGACGATCGCTGGAGTCGGTACCAGCTTTCGTTCACGCATCAGATTCAGTACATTCTCCAAACTGTGGGCCAGCTTGTTGATCGTTGTTAAACCCAGGAATCCTGCCGCCCCCTTGATGGAGTGAACGCCGCGAAACACAGTGTTTACCAAATCGACATCGATATCGGCCCCTCCCGCCTCAATCGTCAAGAGCTGACCTTCAATATCCGACAAGTGCTCGGTGGATTCAATCACGAATTCGTCGATGATTTCTTGATCTTCAAATTGCACCTGTGTTCTCCTCGCGTGCTCGGCCTGCGTATTCGATCGATTGGTTTGTGCGTTTCCGCTGTTACCGAAGTCTAATTTTCCGGTCCGGAAACATAGATCACCGCGATCGGTAGAATTCCATTGACGCATAAAGAATTGGGCACTTTGGGCCGCCAGGTCGGACCTCGGGGGCAAGTATGACGATTGCGACGAATTTAACGAAAATGCAGCAGTTTCAGGGCAATGTGGATTCTCGTGACGACCTACTTCGGAGTCGGAATCTGCAAGCAATTGGTTTCGTTTTTTCAGATCACAACTAACTTGACAATCGTCAAATGCATCACATCTTCTAATCGGGGACTCCCTTTTTCACTCTCCGTTTCGCGAACAAAAAATCGGGAAGATCAGATGAAAGTTTTAGTTGCAGATGACTCAGGCGTTATGAGGAAGATTATCGTCCGTGCACTCAACGGCTGTGGCATGACAGATATTGTCGAAGCCAAGGACGGCAAAGAAGGTTGGAATTTGTTCCAAGCTGAGCAAATCGATTGCGTGCTGACGGATTGGAACATGCCAGAAATGAATGGTCTCGAACTACTCAAAGCGATCCGAGGTTCTGGATCTGAGGTCCCGGTTATCATGATCACCACTGAAGGCGAAAAGGCAAAAGTCCTGGAAGCCATTCATGCTGGCGTCACCGATTACCTGTGCAAGCCGTTCGAACAAGAAGATTTGATGGCCAAGCTTGATAAATACGCTCCGGCCTAAAATTCGCTCCGGCCGTCGGGCCTCATTCCTCCTGATCTCGATTTGAAGCAAAGTTGAGCCAATATGGACCACGCCAGTGCCTTGCTGAATGAAGTGTTGCAGCGCAATAAAACATCCGATGATCAATCGGACAGTGCATCGCAACCGACCGAAAATGACAACGTGAACGAACGGCTCTTTGGTGCAACCCGTGGGGCTGTCAGCAAGGTGCTCAAGTCCATGTGTGGGTGGGATATTACCGCACGTGAAAGCCGCCCTGTCGTGCATCGTGAAAAGCGATTTGAAATCAGTGGAATCATCAGCATCTCCGGAGCATGCCGGGTCACACTGGTGATCAATGTCGAGCGCGAACTTGCATTCGCGATGGCCGAAGAAATGATCGGTTGCCGTCCGGAGCAGATTGATGCCGACACACTTGATTTGGTTGGCGAAATGGCCAACATGATCGGTGGGAAAGCTAAAGAATTGGTTGGCATCGATGGTATGGCGCTAGGCTTGCCTACCGTAGTCTCCGGCGAGGGGCACGTAGTGGCGTTCGACTCCGAAGCCTCCCTCCACTTGTTGCCGTTCGAATGCGAGCATGGCCGATTGAACGTGGAGTTTGCCGGTATCTAGTGTCAAGAATTGTAAATTCAGTTCCACATAATCCTTCCGAAATATAGCGGCTGTGCGCAGCACGCGGTTTT
>JAGQPR010000125.1 GCA_020426625.1 Planctomycetales bacterium | reverse complement strand
TAAGCGGTTAACGAGTAACACGAGTTTCCGCGCGACCCCAGGTCAGTTAACAGCGTCGCAGGGCGAACGAACGGTGGTTGGATTGGATGTCTCTGCCGAACAGGAAGTAGATGGCATAGAGCAATGCCCTCGGGCCTTCCTGGCCTCCCCACGTCCGATTAGAAGCCCAAAGGCGCGGGCACACTGCGACTGCTACTACCACGCACTACAAGTCGAGCTGTGTCGACCTCATCCACGCCTGGCTCAAGCGAAACGAGTTGTTCCAGAAGTGTCACGTCATCTTCGCTTTCTACCGTGCCGGTCAGTAGCGCCGTGCGACCGTTCATATTCACGCGCACTCCAGACAATCGCGATGGCAAGGGCAACCGCGCCAGTGTGGCGTTGACCTTTTGAGTTCGGACTTGCGGGGGAAGCCCGACGTAGGTGAATCCCAGTTTTACGGTGGCGCGAATCTTGTTATTGTTCTGTTGATTGTTTTGCGTCTGTCCGACACCACCGCGTCCGCCAAATCCCCCGCCGAAACCTCCTCCCAACCCTCCACCGAATGCACCTCGCCCGCCAGTCGCACCGCCAAAGCCTGCAGCACCGGTCGCGGTAGTTGCTCCAGCACCACCGAAAGCGGATGCTCCAAAACCCGAGCTAAAATCAAACCCAGTTCCGAAGGCTTGGTTAAGCGCCGATGCCGTGCCGGTCTGATTTTGTGTGTTGCCTGTTTGCCCCAAAACACTACCTGTCTGAGCCAAAACCGCGGCCGCAGAAAGAAATGCCAGAGTTGCGAATGATGCCAGCTTACGGATTATCATGGTTAGGTCCTGGATCTTGATATCAATTCATCTGGCTTCATTATATCCCAGCACTGTTGCACTGAGAACGATTGGAAACTTCACTTGGGGAGGCTCGTACCAGGGTTTGAACGAGTATCGCCCAAATTTTTAATGTTTTGGCCTTCTTTTGCAAGATTTGCTCGCCCAAAACGAATCGAAAGTCAGCCATCCTTAATAACACCAACGTTTCTGATTCGGCATTAGAAGTGGCTTCGGATTGATTTAGAAAACCAAATGCGGTTTACACCGGAAGCCTAGGATATTCCAGGTGTGCAAGCCGTTACCGTGGCAGGAACAAGCTGGGGCAGTCCACGGATGTCGAAAAAATGGAAATTGCTCCGTACGTCTTTCTCGCCGTGGCACCAGAGGCCTGTCCATTTTCCGCAAGCGGTATAAGTTATTATCGAGGTAGTTTTCTTGAGAGATTCCGTGCCACAAGCCGCCGAGCGAACAACGCGAATTTTTGTTTTAATAGCGCTCGTTCAGTACCGGCACTCGTCGCAACCGTTCAAAATCGACTTTCAATTGCCAACACGCTCACAGGGAATTTTATGCAACGCTCGACACATCCTACGACTTCGGTAATCAGAAGAGTCGGTTTTACCTTGCTGCTCGGTGCGGTGGCTATGCAGGCAGAGTTGGCAAGTGGGCAGTCGGACGGCGAGCAAGCGCAAAGCATTACCGCACCGAAGTTGTTTCCTGCCAAGACGCTAGCGTACTTGCGCATTGACGATGTGCGTGAACTGAAGGAGAAACTTGGCGAAAGCAGCTTGGGCAAGCTTGCCAATGACGATGAATTGAAGCCAATCCTCTCCGAGTTTTACGGCTCGTTGGTCAACAGTACCCAAAGAATGCAAGATGTGATTGGCTTGAATCTTGACGAAGTGCTCTCCATTCCCACCGGGGAACTAGCCGTGGCGCTTTTGCCCAGCAGTAACGGGAATCGAGATTCTGATGCCGACGATGAGGCACAGAACGGGCGTCGCGCCAGAGTTCCTGCCGTGGCCATGTTATTGGATGCTGGCGACGAGATCACGGGTGTGCAAGTGATGATCCAGCGAATCGAGTCGTCTATGCCAGCCGACTTTCAGCAAACGCACAAAGAGGTCGATCGATTGACGTTGCATCGATTTGCAAATCCCAATCGACGTAACCAACAGTTCGCGTACTTTATCGACGGCGGGGTCATGGTCGGCTGTTCTGATCCTGACCAACTGGAGACGATGGCCAATGCTTGGTTGTCGGGCAGCAGCGATTGGGAGACGTTGGCAGAGCATGGGAAATTCGTATCGATCATGTCGCGTTGTGTTGGCACCGAAGGCGAACGACCGCAAGTATCGTTCTACGCCGATCCGTTGGCCTTGGTCCGTCAACTCGCTCCGCAGAATACAGGTACTATGATCGCATTGGCGGCTTTGCCCGTGCTAGGAATCGATGGCATTGAAGCAGTAGGAGGCAGTTGGATTGTTTCACCACCAGACTTTGATTCCATCAGCCATTTTCATCTATTGCTGAGCAGTCCGAGACGTGCCGTGCTGAATCTACTCAGGCCCAAGTCGGGGTCGACCAGCCCAGAGGACTGGATCCCGGACACCGTCGCTTCCTACTCTACAATCAATTGGGACTTGGCATCGACCCTGCAAGGAGTTGAGCAATTGTTCAACAAGTTCCGCGGCGGTGAAGACGCATTTCAAACGCAGTTGCTGACTCCCGCCAGCGAACGGATTGACGTTGATATCCGCAAGGACATTTTGGATAACTTAGAAGGTCGGATCACAGTCCTGCAGGGGTTCGTGCGACCTGTAAAACTCAACAGCGGCTCCAACGTCTACGCGTTCCGACTGAAGAATCCAACCTACTTCAAGGACAATGTACTGCCTAAGTTGATGGCTGTCGTCGAGGAACGCATCGAGGTACGATTGGAATCATTTGGTTCTTTACGCGTGCACGTGTTTCAGGTTGGTCGCGGACAACGTGGCGGTAATCAAAGCGAAACGATTCGGGTTCCCGAGATTTGTGTCACCATGATCGACGACTATGTCGTCATTTCGGATAGCGAATACATGATGCGGCAACTGTCCTCGTGTATCAATGGTACTCTTAGTAAGCTGTCCGAATCGATCGAATACGACTTAATCGAAAAGCGAATTTCGGCTCAGTTGCAGGAAAAAGAATGCGCCGCCATCACTTTCGCTCGTCCCGAAGAATCGCTGCAACTGTTCTACGAGTTGGCGCGAGATTCCAATAATCGGGAACGTTTGCGACAAGTGGCTGGCGAGAACGGATTCTTCAAGGCTTTGTTGGCTGCCTTGGACAATCACAAGTTGCCTCCCTTTTCACAGATCTCGCAGTACTTGGCCCCAGGTGGCGGTTTTCTGGTCGACGAGGAAACTGGATTGCATTACATGACTTTCTCGTTGAGACGCTAGGTTACTGACGAGAATCAAGGGATAAAGCGTGACAAAGCGCTGGGTTGAATTGGCCATTCCTGTTGATGAGCAATTGACCTGGAGCACGCGAATTTGCTATTGCGGACACATCCCGTCATAGGATCAACGCAATTGGCGACTAATGCTATCATTCCCTCGAAAGACATCGCGATTCTCACGACGTAGCCCTCTGCTGAGTTTGGGATTGGTCTGTTTGTGTACCATCGGTTGTCGGGTAGCGGCACCTGTTCACGTTTGGTTGCCGCCGCCGGTTGACGTCACGTCCAATGCCAAGGTTGCCTTAGGGACGGTTGCTGGACATCCGGAGATATCTCGTCGCCTTGAACAGCAGCTGCTCGCTCAACGCCCTGTAGCGCGCCAAGATGTGGCGTTGTTTACGTCCGAACAATTAGCCGACAGTTGCCCCATCCGCTTGGTCTCGACGGATTCACTTACCAGCGACATTACGGCAATTGAATCGGCGCGCTCATTAGGTGCCGACGTGCTGCTGCAGGGTGAGATTTTGTCGGCGAACCTAGATCTAAGGCGAAAAGTTGAATCGGCTGCCGTCAATTACAATCAACAGTTCTTCGCTATGCCACCAAAGGAAAAACTTGCGGATGAAGAACTGCTGATCGCCTGGCGATTGATTGACGTTTCCAGCGGGAATACTCTGGGTAGTCATGTCGGGTCTTTGAACACCAGGCAAGCAGCCAAAGAGTATCCGGACTTGGAAGCATCTGCTGAGGTGGCTTCCGACTTGCTCATTCCCGCTTCCGCGCGTGAGGCGTGGAAGGCTTTTGCGCCCGCTGTCGCCAAAGACAAGGTGAGATTGGCTTCGCCTTGGTTGCTGCCCGGTTCGTTCCGGACCAGGCTAGGGGTTCGAGCAGCACGTAAGGGGCAATGGCAAACTGCCGAGCGGCATTGGAGAACAGTGGCCGACAGGTTTTGGTTCAATGCGGCGGCACAGCACAATCTCGCGATTGCTTTGGCTGCGCGAGAGGATTTTGTTGGTGCCAAACAACAACTTCAACAGGCAACGGGCATTTTCTCGCATCGCTTGCCACATGAATCGCTTTTCTGGTTGGACAAACGGCATCGCAATTACGTGGCTTCGCACGGTCTGGACAGACCAGCTGAGGGCTGGGCATTTCCCGATCCCGTACCACTAGCATCTGTCCAGTCTGTGGAACCGGTCGACATTGATCAATTGCCTTGGTGGACTGCCATTCCATTTGTCAAACCACCCAATTGGACCTGGCAAGCCTGGCTTACCCAACCGATTGTTCTGTGATCTTCTCAGCTATATGACGTTGGCCCCTCCGGGGCAGAAATCCGCCAAGTCAGTATTAGCATTCCGTGCTCGTGTTTTGCCGTGACGCAGCGGCGTTTCCTGTTGATGTGAGCGGCAACGGTTGCCAGCCGACAAATACACAGTTCGGTTACCAGCCGACGGATACGTCCCGGAGGGACCGACGTTAATAGCTCGGGGTGGAAGCCGGCGGAAGCCCCGGGTCGCGGGAATACATCAATACGTCCTAAAGGGGCCGTCGTATGATGGTCTCTGATCAAGAACGGCAGTTCGTTAACCTGAACAATGGAATCGCAGTTCGTTATTCTGGACAATGGAATCGCAGTTCGTTGTTCGAGACAATGGAATCGTAATTCGGTTCCCCCGAGTCACGCGGAGGATGCGGCGTTTCGTGCTCTCGTATCAACGCAATTGCTTGTTGTCGCGGAACGCTTGGAATCCAGTTGCGTTACTATTCGGCGAAGATGGCTTCGAGAGGGATAGACTGTTGGAACCAACGTGATAATTATGGCACGTTGTGCAGTTGCTGCTGGCGGAACCGCTACGATGGCAGGCGGAGCACTGTTCGATGCGTATCGACATGAATTCATCGCCATGCCAACGGTCATTTTCGACAGAAGCGTGGTCACTGGGCGACCGGCCGGTATCAACATGACTTATCAGCTGAGGCGATTGACTGAATTCCGTCGCGTGCTCCTGGTTGTTCAGTTGATGGCAGTAGCGGCAGTCCTGCACCGCCGGCAGTGTCAAATGTGGCTGGTGGTTGAATTTTGTAAATGGTTTGTCTCCAGCTGGTCGTTGAACCGCTTTCCAGTTGGACCATAATTCCCGGGCATAGCCGTCGGTCGCTGCGGCGTGGCACTCACTGCAATTCTTGAGCGACGAATCAGATTGAAACACGCCGTGAGGAAGCAACGATTGTGTCTGAGGAGCCGCTGCCTGCTGAAGAATATCGGCAAACTCACGCCAAGCTGCCAGCATAGGATCTGCATGGCCACGTGGCATGTACCGAATCGTGTACAGCTCGTCATCTAAGTACCAGCCTCCCAAGACCACATGGTCGGAGCCTCGCAATTTGACGAGTTTCTTTGGTGTATCGCTCGGCAGTAAGCCTATTCCCTGAAAATCATCGTCAGTCCCCAACAATTCCGAGGATCCAAAATCATCGTCAGACGTCAACGACGATTCTCCTGGGGAATCGCCTAGTAGCAGCGAGTCGTTATCTGGCAGGGGCATGCCTGTCGAGCCAGGCTGAGAGGAGGGAAGATAGTTTTCGTCCGACCAGTCGTCTATGCCAACCAATGCATCGGAGATCCCCGACAGTACTTTTACGCTATCTTCCGGACTCAACTGCAATCGCCCAAGCTGATCGGTCAGTAATAGATCGGCATTGGGAATGCTGGTGTTGTTAGCTGTACTATCTGACAGTAAATCGCTTCCTGAGTATTCCAAAGAGCCTTCATCGAGCAAAAGATCTTGGTCGCCCACCAGCGTAATACGTGTCGCTCGGTCTGAGTTAGGCAGGAGTCCGCCAGCCGGATTAGCGACCAGGTCGCTCGGTGACTTGAACCAACGAACTTGGAGTGCGCGGAACAGGTCCGGAGGGAGACCACGACAGAGTTCATCGACCAACAATTGCTCGTGGGAGTTTAGCTGTCGGTGCAACTGTTTGTTAGCGATCAAGACGAGTCGCTTCCGCCAAGCGGCTTGGCCCTCGCTGGCGACTTCATCGAGCAATCGCTTAACGCCAGCCGAGATTTGTTGAGCGGCGTCGGCCCGCTCTGCGGCTGTCGGCATTTCGCTAATTTGGCCATTCTCTGGCAGCTGCTGCAATACATCGTATAGCTTTGTATCCGCGGCGAGCAGCAGCCGCATCGGCAACGTGATTTGTCCTTCATAGCCGTATTGCGCACCGGTCGGCCAGGCTGCCAACCCCAAGTTGGGGTCAGTTGCGTCTGTGCTTTCGATGCTTGGCAATTGAATTAGGGCCCATCCATTAGTCGATGCGGATTGAATCGAATCTTGGTGGCAACGCGCACAGGCCTGTTCAAAGCCCAATGCACGAAAGACGGGCCCCACTGCCGAGCGCTGCATGCGGTCAACGTGGCATGAATGGCAATCGAATTCTTCGTTCTTTTGTCCAAAGTATTTCGTGGCGTGTTTTCCGTGATCGAAATTCAAACGGCGTGAGGTTCGGTAGGGAAAATCGTCAAATTGTGGATGCCCGTCCGCAAAAGAGTGAAATTGCCGTTGGTGACAGGATTGGCAACGCGCGTCTCCCATTTTCTTCAGCTGATTTGATGTACCATGGTGTTCTACGTGGCACTGCGCACAGGCCGTTTGCTCGCTCGACGCTGAAGACGACGTTGGTGACAAAGCGACAAAGCGTAAACTCTGGTCCGCTTGGCCCAACTGCTGCAGCTGCTGAGCCGAAAGATCGTGAGGGCTGCGTAGGGATGCCGCTGGCATATGCGACTGATGGCAAACCATGCACAGGTCGTCCTGAGAGTAGCCAGCCAATTCGCTGTGAGAAGTTGGATGGCACAAACTGCAGCGTTCCGAAACGAGCACGTTTCCGAGGATTTGCGAGTGCTTGGCGGAGAGCCCGCCAGGGACGAAGACCGACTCCTTGGTGGGTAGGGCCATGCACAGCAACAGCAAGCCTCCCGTCAAAATGGCTGCGTTCAAGGCGAGCGTCTGCCGTGAAAACCAGGGAGTTCTCAGTGGGATACAAGGTCCCATGTTGTCCCAGGTTTGCCCCAGGGCCGTCTTTCGCAGCTTGGCCAATTCGCAGTCGCTGGCGCAATTGCACTGTTGATCGCAACTGGAAATCTCATGGTCGCTTCGCTGCTTTCGCTTTCCGGACTGACAACAGTTGCCATGGTCATCTGGCCCTTCGGTGCATGCCATTCCAAGCGGCTGGTAGCCGCAAATCCACCGGCTATTGGGACGCGGTCGACGCTCTTCAACGTTCGGTCGTGCAGCGTCCTGGTGCCCGCGCTGCGCAGCTTGTTTGCGTTCACTCATAGGATAGAACCGTGGAATCGATAGACCAACACAACGTGTACGCCAATCATGAGAATGAGCGACCATGTTAGCGATACGTGCAGCATGAAGAACGTTCGCAGTCTGCCTTGCAAGGCGCTTTGGTAATCCAAGTCATCCTTGGTCTTGACCATATCCGAGAGCGCTCGCCTACTGGAAACCCCCTTTTCCGCCAAGTACCGATCGAGATCATTCAGTTCTCGCAAAAGCTGTCGCCGCTTGAATCCATTGGGCACTGCTTGGTAGAGGATTCCACGCGGATGTTGAAAGAATCCCAGCAATCGCCGTTGGTAGAATTCGGCCAGTGTGGCCCCCTCGCCAAAGTCGGTCGACTGAATTGCTTCCTGATAGGCTTGCTGCGCCACAATTGATTGCAACATTGGAATCTGCTCTTGCTGGTGATCGTTGGCAATCGCTCCCAGACGCTTGGGGGTTGAGCGACTTAGGTAGCCCAGGACCATGCCGCTGACGGCTACAAACACGAAGCAACCAGCCAATAGTATTTCGAAGATTCCTCGAATGGGCCAACCAATGTGCAGAAGGAATACGATGCTGGCGAAGCTACCCATGTAAACATGTATTTGCAGCCAGGCAGCAACCGGTCCTAAGTGATGCTTGATCAACTTTTTACGCGCTGTGAGTAGATACAAGCCTGCGGTGGAAACCAGCAGCGTCCAGCCTGTCAATGTCGATTCATCGCCCAGGTGATTCCTAGTCCACTGCAATGCCAATACCGTAACACCAACGGCAAATAATGTAATTGTGATAGAGAGAGTCCGGCGACTTTGAGTATTCATCGTCATTTCCCGCTCATATGCTGGTTGACTATTTTGATGTCGCTCATGTCGATCCTGAAAAGTGCGTTGTGGGGGCAAGCGGACTGGCAGGCCGGACGACCGCTGCGTTCTGAGCAGAAATCACACTTCGAAGCTTGCAGAATCGGCAAACCGCTGGACCGGTCGACCTTGGCTCGACCTCGGGAATCCTGGGCAGTAACCATGCGTATATTGCTGTAGGGGCAACTCTCCGCACAGCTTTTGCATCCGATGCACGTGCTGTCATTGATTTTGACTAATCCCGATTCATGATCGCGATGGATTGCTCCCGTCGGACAACCGATCATGCACACAGGATCCTCACAATGCATGCACGATTCGGTGAACATCCAATTGTTGTATTGCGGACCCTTGCGTTGAAATACTGGAGTGCCGCCGTGGGTGGTCGCACAAGCTTTGACGCAGTCGTCACACCGAGTACATCGATCGGTATCGATCACCATAGCTCTGCGACCATTCATCAATCGCTGCTCGACCAGAAACTCGAGCAATCCGGTATCCACCGTGTTTGCATCCAATTCAAGTGGCGCATCAATGACCGGTTGTCCGAATTGGTAACGAGGTGCGTCAAGACGCGGCGGAAGATCCGCACGTCGGACGTACGGCAGTACATGTTGGTTGACAATCTGCTTGGGGATGCACAGAGCGTCAACATATCCGATGGCCCTCAGCGATTCCTGGTAAGGCAACGGCGCCGCACCGGAGCTGCTGCGAAAATTGTGTGCTAACTCGGACAAGCCAAAGATCTGACCTTTCCCTAAATAAGCCAAGGTTCGATGCCCAGCCCCCTGACGGCGACTCAACCGAGCAAAACCACCACGGATGATCCACAGTCCAGTAGCGTAGGCACCCTCTTCGGCAATCAAAGGCTCAGCAGCAATCTGTTGACTAGCTGATTTCTTGGAACCCTTGCGATACTCGGCGTACCATTCCAAGTTCCCAAACGACTCGAGCTTTGCGGAAGCAACAATTTGCTCTATGGAATCGTCGGGAATATATCGAAATAACTTCGTCTCCCGCAGGTGCGTGTGAAGGACTTCGCTGCGGTAGCGTTCGTCCAGCAAATTGCGAAACGCAGTGTCCTGCTTTAGGAGCTTCAAACCTTGCCAGCGGATCTCCAGCAACGCGCAGCGGGTGGCAGCCACGGCGGTGAATTCTCGTGGCGATCGTGTCACCGCGGCCATTTCCCCAAACAATTCACCGGCGCCCACCTGTGAGGTCGAGTGTTCAGAAAGTACTCCCGGAACATCTTGCAGGAAAATCCGAGTTTCTGTTCCACTGCCGCGATAGCCAAAGGCAACCCGACCACTAGAAGCGCTTTCCGGTCTGCCAGCCTCGCGACGGGGCGTTTTTCGACGGTCAGTACCAGCAGCTTGCTTGCCCCTTTGCCCCCTGAAGAACTTCAACCAGCGTTTTCCACTCCACCGCGATATTGCGCGTGGCGATGCTTCGGGAATCAGCTGAGACAGAAAAATCCGCACGTCGCCATGCAAGACGAGATACGCTGTACCGCCATATTGTCCTTCACGAAAAACCAGATCGCCGGGTTCGCACTGAATCAGTCGAGTGTCGTTGCGAAGAATATCGGCGAGCGACGCATTGCGAGCAAACCGCGAAGCGTCCATCAAGGAGAATGGCGGGCTCCTCAACAGCTGATCCAGCTGATCTTGGGTCATATCGCCCGACAACGGGTGGTCCCAGCGGTCCGGTCGCTGGACTTCAATGGATTCCACTGCCATCGTCTAGGGAATTCCGACGTTAGGTTCAAGCTGGTGAAAGTCAACCGCCCCGTGGCAGAAGGCTACGTATCCCATATATCGACCGAGACTACGCCTGCATGCAGTTGTTTAGGATCTGCTGCGGAATAACTTGCTGCGGAAAGGCTAGCATTCCTGCGCGCCGGAATATTGAGCTGGTCGATCATGGCGGCGGAGTGCCTACAAAGGAATAATCCCAAGCAACTAAGACTGACTCAACATTCCAACTCCAGTTCACCGAACGTACTGAGAGTTTTCTCCCATGCTATTCATTGCGCGTAAGGGAGAAGGAGATGGAAACACCCGAGTTATTTTTCCCCAGGTCGTGAGCTAGGGCGATAGACGCCAGGCCCAGGCGAAAAGATTCTCGGCGTCAACGTACCGCGATTGGGACGAAGCGCTGCCAAGTAAAACAACAATAATCTCGCTGTCGCCGCGAGTGCCTACGCCTATCAGACAAGCACCAGCAGCAGTGGTGGTGCCCGTCTTCATCCCAACGAACCCCTGGCGACTGAGAAGTTGGTTGGTGTTTTTCCACAGGACATTGCGACTGTAGCCAGCCACGCTCGTCAATCGACACCCGCGTTGTTGGCAACTAACAATTGCGCGCATGCCAGGCAATCGAAGCCCAGCTGCAGCCAGCTTTGCCAAGTCGGTTGCGGAGCTGAAATGCTTCTCCTCGGTCAATCCATGCGGATTTACAAAATGCGTGTTGGCCAACCCCAGTTCGACGGCCTTGGCGTTCATGGCATCCACAAACGCAGAGTACGACTCGGCAGGCGTCTTAATGTTCTCCGCGAATCGGCCCCCAAAGTGTTCGGCCAAGGCAACGGAAGCGTCGTTTCCCGACGGCAACAGTAGTCCGTACAGGAGTTCGCCGGCCGGTAGCTGCTCGCCAGCTCGGACTGAGGAAGTTGAACCAATGGTATCATCGGCGTTCTGCGAAAACGTGATGACCTCGTCCAATACCTTTGGATCCTGCATCGCAAGTTCTAGAATCAAGTAGGCGGTCATTACTTTGGTGGTACTGGCCATCGCCAATTGGCAATCCGGTTCTTTGTCGCCCAGTATGCGTCCGGTCTTGCCGTCAACCGCCACCCAAGCTTTAGCGGTGACCGCTGGGGGACCCCAGGGATCCAGCCCCGCAGACCTAGGGATGACTTCCGCGTTGACGACTTCCGGTGCGGCGACCGGTTCGTCATGCGTAATCAACTCGCCCAGAGCCTGCCACGTTCCGCTGTCGACAATACCGGTTGGCGACAATCCCTTGGCCGATTGAAACTGTCTGACAGCAGTTTGTGTTGCTGGCCCAAAATCTCCATCGATACTCAAATTCTGATTCAGTCGATCGTTGAGAGTTCGCTGGAGTGATTCGACCATCAATCCGGTAGCACCCAGCGTCAATGTTTTGTCGGTTTGATTGTCTGGTGGTGGGGGACTGGTCCCGTGCTGCTGAACGCAAAAGTCGTAAACCTTTTTCGCGATCGTACCTCCCAAAACCTGTGCTGCATTATCAGCTGACCAACTGGTATCCGCGTTGTTATCGGTCAATACACACAGCACAACGCTCCCGCCACTAAAACTCACGATGCCGGCATCCGTTCGGGAGCGATTGACGGCACCGGACTTATGGGCAATCGCACAATCGGCTGGCAATTGGAGCGGTAACATGGATCGGGCTTCGCAGGCCAGCAGATGCTCGCGCATCTCCATCGAAGCTTGTTCGGAAACCAGCTGGCGATTTTGAAGTCGAGTCAGCAGTTGGACCATGTCCAGAGCCGTGGTACTACCCAGGCCATATTTTTCACTGCGATCGGGTGCGATCGATGTATCACGGCGATACACAAGCGAATGCAGCTGAGTTTCTGGCATTTGCCACTGAACCATGAGTTGACTGGTCGCGGGAAGACCAATTCTCTTGATAACTAGATTGGTAGCGGTGTTGTCTGAATAGCGAATCATCAACCGAATGGCATCGCGCAGCTTGAATACGGCCCCTGGAGAAAAGTGCTCCGTCAGAATCCCGGAACCGGGCACCTTGTCTTCTTCGGTCAGCTGGACTGGATCGTCCAATGAAATCGTGCCCGCTACGATCTGTCGGTAGGCTTCGATCATGATCGGCAACTTGATCAAGCTGGCGGTAGGCATGACCCGTTCACCCTGATAGTTCCACTCGTACCGCAGCTGACCTTGCTCGTCGAGCACTCGTAGAGCTACCGCCACGTCACCCTGGTGGCTCTCGATCAGAGGCTCCAGCAGCGCCGCGATTTGCTTCACCTCAGAAGCAACCGTTTGCCCAAAAGCGATATGCGGCGGGCACGCTAACAGAGCGAGCAGAACTGCCAGCAATTTGGCCCGCATTAGACTTCGGCAGCTCGCGCGAACGTTGTTCAACATTGGTGAATTAGCCTGATTGACAATCGTGTAACGCAAAAGCATCAGTTAAAACAGCACGGCGTCGCCGTCTTCCAGTCTAGCCGCTGGCCGAATTTCGCTTCCCTCGCGGTTAGTCAACTTGTCTCCCAGTTTTAAGCGAGCGACTTCGGCGGCATCGGACAGTCTCTTCACTATCTCAGGATGTTGCTCGGCAACGTTATGCTCTTCACCGATATCCGACTTCAGATCATAGAGCTCGGTTCCAGTTCTAGCTTGACTGTATTTCGCTGGAATGCCACCGGTGCCTCCCGGGCGGCCAGCCAAGGTACGGTATTGATGAGGAAAGAACAGTTTCCATTGTCGATCGCGGATCGCCTGCAATTCCCCACCGCCGTAGTAAAGGTAGAAATACTCGTGCGGCGACCTGGCGTCCGGCTCTGCAAACATCAAGGGGCGAATATCTTTGCCATCGATCGGATGAGACGGCAGTTCCGCACCGATCAAGTGCGCCACCGTTGGAAGAATATCAATCGTGGACGCCAGTTCATCGCAAGTTGAGCCTGCAGGAATCTTGTTCGGCCACCACATCAACGTCGGCACACGATAGCCTCCTTCCCACATTGTGCCTTTACCCTCACGCAGTGGATATGCAGAACCCGCATGGTCGCCGTAGCTGAGCCATGGCCCGTTGTCGGTTGTGAAGATCACCAGTGTATTGTCGTCGATGTTGTGCTTGCGCAGCGTCTGCATGATCTGCCCCATCGACCAATCCACTTCCATGACCACATCGCCGAACAGCCCTGCTCCGCTCTTGCCTTTGAATTCATCGGACACATAAAGCGGAACATGGACCATGCTGTGAGGCAAATATACAAAAAAGGGCTTGTCGTGGTTGGCCTCAATGAATTTGACAGCGTGTTCGGTGTATTGCTTTGTTAGTAACTCCTGGTCCTTGCCAGTCATTTCAGGATTGATAATCGTCGTGCCTTCGACCAGCGGTAAATGTGGCCAGCGCTTGAGGCGTTCTTCGATCGACAGATGTTGAACCTCGGGGTGATAGGGCCACATGTCGTTCGAGTAGGGCAAGCCGAAGTACTCGTCAAATCCATGGTTAGTTGGCAAGAACTTGGGGTGATGTCCCAGGTGCCATTTGCCGTAACAGGCCGTGGCATATCCCTTTTGTTTGCAAATCTCCGCTATCGTGGTTTCTTGGGCATTCAATCCGTGCCTGGCGGACGGCCCCAAAGCGCCACTGAACCCAATTCGCCTGTGGTAACAACCGGTGACCAGTGCCGATCGTGAGGCGGAACACACGGCGCTTGTTACATGAAAATCGGTGAAACGCATGCCCTCGGCGGCCATTTGATCCAAGTGCGGAGTCTTGTAGGATGTCGCTCCGAACGGCCCAATGTCCGCGTAGCCCATATCATCGATGAACATAACAATAACATTGGGCGGGCGTTCAGCTGCAACAGAATGTGCAGTTCCCAGCAGTGTCATTGCCAACGCCAGCACCGACACGCATGCTAGTCGCGAATAGTTGCTCTCCGACAAACAGCACGCATACTGCACATAAGAAATCCGAGACCTAGGCATACTCATCTTGGCTCCAGCAATTTCGAGGATGGTTGGCAGAATTTTGGGGTGGTTGGTAGGGATTTAGTGGGTCTTGAAATGCACGACATTAAATGGCTAGTGAGAATCATCGGAGGGCATGGGCCGTTGTGGTCTGGCCGGGCGCTGATCGGCTCGTGTGGTCCTAGTGCTGTTTACATTGCTACTTGACGAAGGACTTTCTGGAAAGTTGGCTGCAAAAACATCTCTCGAATAGTCGCGAAACTCCTGCAACGACAATAGTTGGTCGTCGTTCTTGTCACGCGTTGTAAGAATGTCGAGCAAATCACCCCGCAATTCACTCCGATCGAGAAATCCGTCCTGGTTCCGATCGCGGCTGTTAAAAATGCTTACTGGATCGAACGCAACCGCGCCGAAGCTGGCACTGGCTTCGTTTCCTGGGGAGCTACCGTTGTCAGCCAGATCCACAGATTCTCCAGCAGGTTTCAGGCTCGTGTCCGTGAATAACGCCAGGGAAGCGTTGCTGGGAACATCGCTTTCCATCTGGGTAATACAGTATATCGCTTTATCCGACCGGACAAACATTCGATTCCTGCTTATGGCAGGCGACCCACCAAATCTCTCCGAATCCATCGTTAGCACATTGACACTCAATTGCTTCAAATCTCCCTCGAGTTCAAAGACATAGGTGTCGCCCGTGCTCAGCGTGTAATAGAGTTTCCCTCCGGCAATGACGGGCGAGGCAAAGTCTGCTGTACCAGACCCTCCGCTACTGGCCCTTCCTCCTGTCAGACGCAGCTGAGAAACCCTCTTGCCAGTCCTGCCGTTGATTGTGGTGAGGATACCATTGCCAACCAGATAGAGATTGGATCGATAACCCACTGGGGAGCCGAATCGAGCTGAGTCTGGCCCGGACCATATCACGTGCGATGGCGAAACATCTCCAATACCCCCAGCTCGCACGGCCACAGAGCCGCCGCCGCGTCCAGTGAATGCAAAAACCAGCCCACCGCCAGTAAGTGGGCTCGAATGAACTTGCTCAGCTTTCGTCGCCTGACAATACCAACGCAAATTACCGTTGGTCGGATCTAGTCCCCAAATTTCCTTGGGTACGCTCAGCACCAGATCCGTCCTTTGATCATCGACTTTCGCCAGAGCTGGCGTACCCCACATGCCATCCAAGCCCACAGCCTCCTGCCGCCAAACTTGTTTCCCCGAATGCTTGTCCAAGCCAATAATCGCCTGGCTCTCCGCCGATGCCGTGACGATCACCAAGTCTTCGTAGAGAATTGGACTTGAGGACGAGCCCCATTTCCAAGGATCCGATTCCGTGCCGACACTTGTTTGCCACAGCGGATTCCCATTCAGATCGTAGGCCACCACGCCACTCTTGCCAAAAAATGCATAGACGTGTTTGCCATCGGACGTTGGAGTGTGAGACGCATAGCCATGCGCGGGAATACCAATTCCGGAAAACGAATCTTCAGGCTGGATCGCCGCGACCGTCCTTTCCCAGATCATCGCTCCCGTTACCGTGTCCAGACACAATAGATGTCGTTTGAGCAGCTCGATATCGCCCAGCTCACCCTTTTTCATCCCATAGCCGCTGTAACAAGTTACAAAAAGGCGATCCCTGACAACAATTGGGCTAGATACACCTGGACCTGGTAGGGGAGTTCTCCATGCGACATTCCGCGACGGTGTCCAGGAAACAGGCAACTCCGAGCGACTGGCACCACCACCGTTGGTGCCCCGAAATCGCGGCCAGTCATCTTCTTCGGCGGACAAGGAATGGATGCCGAAGACGATGCTACCCACGACAAAACACCAGCTTGGCAATCCGCATCGACGGGCGCTCTGACCACGTCGCTGTACTAAGTTGCTGAACATTGGATTCTGGCGGACTCCAATTTTGAACCGAGAGAAACTGCAAAGGCCAGCAATATTAGGCGGGAACACGAGAGGTGTCGAATTGATATGGTTCCAAAATTCGCGCAAGTGAGCTGCAAAAGCTTTAGCTCCTTCTGAAGCCACATTCTGATAAAGTCGCTCGTGGATCGCCCCATGGTAACACTTGCGCAAGTAGAAATCCATTGACTCGCCAACCATTAGCAAGCACCCAATTAATTCTGTAGGCCGATAATGGATCTTTGGTCCCATATCCCACCGACTTCCCTTGCTGAGTGCGCACACCGGATGGACACGGGCATCGCACTTGAAAGCCGGGTCGTGAAATGCTTTTTGAGGCATTTTCTCGGGTAGGGCATCTTGGGGGATTGCAAATTGAACTATAATGGGCTCTCCATTCCGAGTTGCATTAGCTATGAACCACCTGATCAATCTGCCACCGAATCTGAAGCTCGCCAGCCATTTCACTCTGGCGTTGGTGGTGTGTGCGACGCTTTTGCAGTTGCCGGTTCCCGTGCTGCATTCGCACTTGGAAATTGGGTCTGCTGGCGATCTGGCCAATCATGTTGTTCAATATCATGACGGTCGACAAGACAGACCGTTGGACTTCCACTGGCATTTTGCGATTCCTGGCGATCTCGACACAGATCACCACTCGAGCAGACATTCAAATACACCTGAAGCGATTCCAATCGTTTCCCTGGTCGATGGGATTGTCAGCAATAGTCTTTCCGTTGGCTTCTATCCTCCGGCGATATCTGAACGGTCTGTTGCGACCATTGCTGGTAGAGTTCCATTTGTTGCGGGCAGCGATACCCGCCAACACAGATTGCCTTGGACACCGATAGGCAGTATGCGCGCGCAGTTGTGCGTGATTCTTTGTTGAGCGCTCGGGTGCCGACCTCTGTCGGAATCTTCCCTTGCAAGCATTGCGTTTCTTGATTTCGGATTGCACTTAACGCAATGCATTCGTAGCTCTGCAGCTTCCTGTCCAGTTGGGACTCGCCGTCGACTTGGTCGCCATCCTCGGGACGGCTGCTTGGTAGATACCCTTAACCGCAAGCACAGTTGAATGACAGTAAAACAGAATCAAATACTTGGGCTAGTAGTTTCAACAATACTTTTGAGTTGCATCGCCTGGGCCGCCTACAGTTGGTGGGACTCCGGCAAAGAGGGCTCGGAGAG
>JAGQPR010000124.1 GCA_020426625.1 Planctomycetales bacterium | reverse complement strand
AGCGTGCGGTTCCGTCAAAAACCGCGTGCTACTAGCGCACAGCGGCTAATATTGCGGAAGGATTATGCGGAACTGAATTTCCAATTCTTGACACTAGCTCACAGATTCGCTTTCATTTTGGCGCGATGCACGGCAGTTTACCTACGAAGT
This sequence comes from Planctomycetales bacterium, assembly GCA_020426625.1. Lineage (GTDB taxonomy): Bacteria > Planctomycetota > Planctomycetia > Pirellulales > Pirellulaceae > Aureliella. The sequence continues at coordinate 17,198 of JAGQPR010000124.1, read as the reverse complement.
TGATTTCCTTCCTTCATTCATTTCCATTGGGTGCGAGCGACACTTCCCCCACCAAGCTCACTCATACCTCCTTGCCTGAAAGTTGCCTGTGTCCGAGTGTGCCAACCGTCAATTTGCGACCGATGTGGTTTCTCAGCTGCGTTCGGCAGGATTTGAAGCTCTTTGGGCCGGAGGATCTGTTCGAGATCTACTGCTTGGAAACTCGCCTCAAGATTTTGACGTGGCGACATCGGCAACACCTGAACAAGTTCGTCAGGTGTTCGGCAGGCGGCGAACGTTGCCCGTTGGAGTCGCCTTCGGGGTAGTTTTGGTCCTGCCCGAAGATCGGCTGGTCAGTCCAGTGGAAATCGCCACGTTTCGAACGGATGCGACGTACAGCGACGGTCGGCACCCCGACCGAGTTGTTTTTTCCACTGCTGAGCATGATGCGCACCGTCGCGATTTTACGATCAACGGCATGTTTTATGACCCGTTGGAAAAGACCGTGATCGACTACGTCGGCGGGCAACAAGACCTAAGAGACGGTATCGTTCGAGCTATCGGAACAGCGGAGAATCGCATCGCAGAGGACAAGCTGCGCATGATGAGAGCGATTCGTTTCGCGGCACGCTTCGATTTCGCCGTGGAATCGTTGACCATGCAGGCAATCAAAAGGCATGCACATGAAATTGTCGTCGTGAGCGGCGAACGGATCGGCGACGAAGTAAGAAAAACGCTGAGTACCGACAATGCGGCCTGGGCCTTCAACGCCTGGTACGACTCGGGATTGCTACAGCAGTTCTTGCCTCTGTTGGCTACTCCTTGGCCAGTTATCAGCCAGCGATCCATGTCTGTTTTGGCCGCCTTGCCGAACAAGGATTGGTGCGTACGTTTGAGCGCTGTCGTCGCCGAGTCCTGCCGGGTTAGCTCAACGCTTGCTGAAATAGTCGATCTATTGAGAAGTCGACTCAAATTGTCAAACGCAGAAATTACCAGTATTGAATTCGCCGTTCGCTCTCAAACAATACTGGAACAGGCACGTGAAACGCGACGGTCTGAACTGCAGCCACTGCTGACTCATACCGACATCACCGCAGCGGTGCAACTACTGCGTGGCAGAGCGACATTAGACCCGAATTATCTTGAACAAGCTCAGTGGCTGACTGAGCAATTGTCCATGCCCGTTTCACAGCTTGATCCGCCAGTACTACTGAACGGCGGCGATCTTATTCAGATGGGCATTCCACCCAGTCCCAAATTCAGTCGGTTACTCAAGCAAGTCAGAAACATGCAGCTAGACGGTCAGCTAGCCTGCAAGTCCGAGGCACAGGCATGGGTGTTGGCCAATGCGGAATCGATCACTTAGCTTGGTTCTAGCGTCGGGCAATTCGTCCACCGTGCATGACGAATACCTTAGGATCATCTACGATCCAGGGAGTCGTCCAATTCTTGCCATCATCACCGTTGACAACGTTGTAGAAGAAGGAACGAAAGCGCTCGCAACGATATCCGTATGGGTACTGGCTCGTCAAATAATCATCCTGCGTCAGGTCTTCGACACCTGGCTTGGCGTAATAATGAACCATGCCGTCAGGCGAAAACGACATTCCTAGGGTCCACCAGCCTGTTTGCGTAATTTGTGGCCCCTTGAAGTCGCCACCATTGCGGTTGGAGCGGATGCGAAAATATGCGTAATCATGTTCTTTCTTGGTCTGGTACTTGCTTTCGAGCAAGATAAAAAGACCCGGCCAATAGACTTCGTTTTCCTGCTTGGTTGATGAAAACAAGAATCGTTGTTGATTCGTGGATTTCGTAGTCTCGAGAGCCGCTCGAAACGCAAAGTGTGGACCGGACCTTTTTTCCCACTCGGCGATTGGTGGTAGATACACCCGTGTGGTTACGCTGGGAGCCTGTGAAACGGAGATTGCTCCTCCCACTCGATACTGGACATTGCCGATGAAGTCCTCTTGGTGCATCGTGTAGCTTGGTCGGCCGGGAATTCCCGTATGTAACGATTGCAGAAGCAGAGCTCCGGTGCTTCCCGGAATACCGCCAGGCGGTGTTTCCACTCGTTTGACGACGTCGGGATGGCCACGCTTGATTCCCTCAAACCAACGCCCGTTGGCCGACTTGCCGATTGGGTTATTCTGACGCTCGTCAATGTCTTCGGTACTCTTTGGGTTGTTGGGAATATAGTTCCATTGCGGGTCTTCGAAATCGTCGCCAACCTGAGTCAGTTCGGTACCAGTTCCAGGCACGAATGTACTGGACTGGCCGCGAACAGGATTCGGGCAACTTGCAGCAAGAGTCATACTTGCAAGCAATGCAGTGACTAAGAATCGCATGGCTTCCTCAAATTCCATTGAACATTTCTGACGGGATGCGTTGACTTGAATAGCTGGGTGGCTGAGAGGGCGGCAAAACACACGAGATTCGTTTCAGCAACTGCACAGCAGCGAGAGTCTGCCCCGGCGTTTGGGAGACTATTTCTAACCATGCATCGGTCCGACGCGATTAGCAGGAACTCCCACGACTGACGAATGCAACCGCATTAGCAACGCGACACCTACCTTGTATCGGATCATCCAGCCCCGATATTTGAACAAACTCATCCAACCGTTATTGCCAACCGTTAAAGTCAATTTGGCTTGCCTAGATTAGCCCGACTGTGTTAGAAAGTCCGCTTCGACTCCCGCTTCTAGCCTCAATCAGTGGACGAGAGAACATGTCAGTTGATACTGAGCTTCTAGATATCGAGCAGGTACTACGGTTGCACGAATCAACCGTCCAGCTTTGGCACATTCAGTCTGTTGAGAACCACTACGATGGTCCTTTGGGAATGATCTGCCAACAACACTTGTTTAACTTTGAGCTTTGGCACCAAGAGGATATTGCCCGCAGCGTCGATGTTACCGACCAGCGGATCGCGCAGGTGAAACGTGAGATTGATCGACTGAATCAAGCACGCAACGATCATATTGAGAAAATCGATGACTGGATTACCGAACAACTCCAGCAGCGTCAGGTCACCCCTGCTGCAAGTGCCAAATTGAACACGGAAACTCCTGGCAGCGCCATCGACCGATTGAGTATCATGGCGATTCGGCTATTTCATTATGAGGAACAGCTCCAGAGGAGCGATGTCGACGAACCACATCTTCAGAAGGTGCGAATCCGCTTGGCACTTTGTCAGGAGCAACGGCGTGATTTAAGCCAGTCATTGAAGGAGTTACTCAAGGACATTCGCGACGGAAAGAAAATCCATAAAACCTATCGACAGATGAAGATGTACAACGATCCATCACTGAATCCGTATCTCTACGGAGCCAAGCAGGACTGAACGCAGGAAGACTCCAGTGGGACAAGATATAGCGACAGGTCAATTTCAAGAGCAGGATTTTCAGCGATTTGAGCAGCGGCTGGTTGCAGAAATGGAACTGCTGCGGCGATGGTTTGCAGATGACAAGTTTTGCAGTGACCAGCTTCAATGTGGGCTGGAACTGGAAGCCTGGCTTATCGACAGTGACGGCCTGCCGGTTCCGGACAATAGCTTGTTTCTGACGGCGCTCGATCGGAAATGGGTGGTGCCCGAGCTGTCCAAGTTCAACTTCGAAGTCAACGTCTCGCCTCAATATCTGCGCGGCCTTGGGCTACCGAACATGCGAGCCGAATTGCGCGCTACCTGGGCTCATTGCGAGCGGGTTGCTGCATCGATGAAGCACCGCGCACTTTCCATCGGTTCCCTACCTACAATTACAGATTCAATGCTTTGTGTGGAGAACATGTCGCAGATTCCACGCTACATGGCTCTTAACGAACAAGTCCTGAGACTGCGTGGCGGACAACCGTTGCTGCTAAAGATCGATGGAATTGACAGCTTGCGCAGTAAGCACCACGACGTGATGCTCGAATCTGCTGCCACCAGCTTACAAGTACACTTGAAGGTACCACCGCATTTATCCGTCCGTTACTACAACGCTTCAATTATTGCCTCGGCCCTCACGGTTGCTCTCGCGGCCAATGCTCCGCTGCTGTTCGGAAAAAGACTGTGGGACGACACTCGCATAGCTGTCTTTGAGCAGGCAGTGGACACGCTGGGGCGCAAACCACGAGTGTCCTTTGGCGACGGCTTTCTTGAGCATTCGCTGCTGGAATTGTTCGAACGGAACCTACTAGAGCATCGAATACTCTTGCCCGCCCAACTGGAGCAGGCTCCAGCTACAATGCCCCACGTACGGATGCATAACGGTACGATTTGGAATTGGAATCGCGCCTTGATCGGCTTTGAGCAAGACGGCTCCCCGCACTTGAGGATCGAGCATCGCCCGATGTCGGCCAGTCCAACGATCGCAGATTTGTTTGCCGATACAACTCTTTACATTGGGTTAGTACATTTTTTGGCTACCATGAACGTTGCGCCTGAAACCAGGATATCTTTTGATCAGGCAAAGAGAAATTTCTACTCTGCCGCCAGAAAAGGACTGGCCGCCGAAGTAAAGTGGTTGACTGGGGCCACTTCGCCCATCGCTCAGTTGCTCCGTGATGGACTGCAAAATCAATCTTTTGAAGCGGCTGCGCAATTGGGAATCGATGGCGAATTCCTCGATGCCTGCCAACAGGTCATCTCCGGCCGTTTGGAGAACATGCAGAATGGTGCGGCCTGGCAACGCCGCAAATTCGATCAAAGTGCTGGCAATGCCCGCGACATGCTGTTGGAATACGCGGAACGTCAAACCCAGGCTACGCCGGTTCATACCTGGAATTGAAACGGATTCCCGTGTAGCTTTGCAGGAAAGGTATTCGCGGTACGCCTGCTGCCGAGCGACCGAAGGCTGCAGCGGTCCCAAAGAATGACCAGAACAACAACACGCAAAGATCAGCTATGAGTCATTCGCTAAGACTAATTGATAAACTACCACCTGGAATCTTGGATGTCACACTAAAGGACATCATGGATCTTTTCCCGCAGCCGACAGTCATAGACCTGCCGGGCCGCAGAGATCAGCCGTTGTTCGCCAGTATTCTATTGCATGGCAATGAAGACGCAGGCTTGATCGCGCTGCAAGAGTTGCTCAAACGTTACACGGACAGACAGTTACCTCGGCGTCTGATCGTATTTGTAGGGAATGTACAAGCTTGTCGAGCAGGAAAACGATTTCTGCCGGACCAAGTCGATTTTAATCGGGCTTGGCCGGGGTCCGAATTGCCGAACTGCGAAACGCATGAATTATTGCAGTCGGTAACCAATTACGTTTTGCAGAAGCAACCCTTCGCCAGCATCGACATCCATAACAACACCGGGCTTAACCCCTATTACGGATGCATCTGTACAACTAAGCCCGCGCACTTGTACCTAGCTTCCATGTTCAGCCGCACGGCCGTTTTCTTTACCAGTCCACGAGGTGTTCAAACCCAAGCGTTCATGGACCACTGCCCAGCAATCACTTGCGAATGTGGGCAGATTGGCGACCGAGTTGGGGCATTGCGCGCCGCCGAGCTACTGGATTCCTGCCTTCATCTGTCGGAGTTTCCCGATCCGAGTCCACCCGCCGAATTGACATTGTTCCATACCGTGGCCCGCATTCGACTTAACCAACAGAGAAGTTTTGGATTCAAACTGGGCGGAGACATCGTGCTGCGTGGCGACCTACAGTCGCTCAACTTCGTCGAATTGCTGCCCGGCGAACCTATTGCGACCATTCAGGGCGCGCTGAATGACTGCTTTGAGGTGACCGACGAAAAAGGCAAGGACGTTACGGTCGATTACCTGACGCTTAGGCAGGACGTTGTGCAACTGTCGCGACCGAGTATGCCGTCGATGCTTACCCATAACGTGGATGTCATCAAGCAAGACTGCTTGGGTTACTTGATGGAACGATATCCGCTGACATGACCTAAGAGAACCCGCCTGGGATTTGGACTGTGTTCGAATACCATCTAGAGATCGCAATCCAGCGCAAGCTCCGATAGATCTGTAACATCATATTGTTCGACGAATGTCTTGGCCGTTACTTGTGACGCTGGGAAGGGATTGCAGAATTGGCTCTGATCGCCAAAACTGACGTTCATGGCACGCGCCGCCTGAACTGCGGAGCCGCTGGGATCTACCAGTGAGAGTTGTTTGATCGCATGGGAAATTGGCACACTGGAGATGTCAGGGGGCGCATAGCGCACCATTTCGCCGAAACGTCGCTCTTCAATCAGCCGAATGGCATGCGCACCGAATTGAGTCGATAACCCTCGATCAAAATATGTCGGAGTTCCACCTCGCTGCAAGTGCCCCAGGACCACACACCGCGTCTCGGTTTTCAGTCGCTCCTGCAGCTCCGATGCAATAGTTTGACCAATACCACCAAGCCGCGTTTGGCGATCCTTGGCGACTGTTTCCAGCGTAACCTGTTCGCCACTGGGCAATTGCGCCCCTTCTGCGACGACTACCAGGGTAAACAACTTTCCCATTTGTTGCCGCTGAATCACTTTGGCACATACATTTTCATACGACCAAGGTATTTCTGGGATGAGGATAACGTCTCCGCCGCCTGCGAGTCCTGCATGCAACGCGATCCAGCCAGTATGGCGTCCCATGACTTCTAACACCATAATTCGCTCGTGGCTAGCGGCAGTGGTGTGCAATCGATCCAGCGCGTTGGCGGCACAAGCTACCGCGCTATCAAACCCAAAAGTAAAGGCAGTACACGACAAATCGTTGTCAATAGTCTTAGGCACGGCGACCACGGGTACGCCGGTCTCAAAAAGCTGTTGCGCGATCGATAACGAACCGTCTCCACCAATGCAGATCAGTCCGTCGATTTGCAGTTCTTCTAAGTTCCTTTTCACACAGGCTAACAATTCGGGATCAATGGCTCGTCGATCATCCTTGCCAATCTTCGCAGAGAACCGCCCTTTATTCGTAGAACCAAGGATCGTTCCGCCGCGATCCAGAATATCAAACGTGTTTTCCAGCGTCAGAGGCATGGTCGAAACGGGATCCGCCAGGCCCTCGAAACCCTTGCGGAATCCAAGAACTTGGTAGCCCAGATGAATCGCAGACTTGGTAGCTGCTCGAATGACCGCATTCAATCCTGGACAGTCGCCACCGCCGGTCAGAATTCCAATCGTCCGTCTTTGATCCGTTTGCATAGCGAGCCTGGCAATCTTTCGAACAGTATCCGTTAACGATTGGGATGGATGCTACAAGAAAGCCGCAAGATTATCAAGCAACCCGCGATAACCGCCTCGTGCTCTGTCACACTAGGATTTAGAGTGCAGTGCTTAGTTGGGATAAGCTGCAGCTTGTCAAGTCCACGTGAAGATGCTCATGGCAAGCAAGATACTTGCCCCACTTCCTAATGTTGACAGAGCATCAGGCCCCGCAGTTCTTCGCTTTTCGATGCAATTCTTTTGGCCCGCTCAGACAATTACAGATACTTCCCAGTAATGCTCGCAGGCGCGCTGGCAATGGTTTCAGGAGGCCCGCTGGCCACGATATGACCACCTGCTTCACCTGCCTCCGGTCCAATGTCGAGTATCCAATCGCAGGCGCGAATCACGTCCAAATGGTGCTCGACAATCACCACCGTATTTCCACGGTCTACCAAACCGTTCAATACGAGCATCAGCTGGCGCACATCTTCGAAATGTAAACCTGTGGTAGGCTCGTCCAGGAAGTAAAGTGCCTTTCCAGTTTCTGGACGCGCTAGTTCCGTTGCTAACTTGATGCGCTGCGCTTCTCCACCACTTAGCGTAGACGAACTCTGTCCCAGTGTTAGGTAGCCCAAACCAACTTGCTGCAAGCAGTCGAGTAGTCGGCTGATTTTGGAAAAATTCTCGAAGAATTCGCGCGCCTGGTCTATGCTCATGTCCAAGACATCAGCAATGGTCTTGCCCCGATAGCGGATCTCTAGAGTTTGTCGATTGTAACGGCTACCGTTGCACGTGCTGCATGTAACAAACAGATCCGCCAAGAAATTCATTTCGATGCGCTGTTGGCCCTGGCCTTGGCAGTTAGGGCAGCGGCCAGGTCCAGCATTGAAACTGAAGCGATTCGAACGAAATCCGCGCTGCTTGGATTCGCGAGTATTGGCCCACACAGCTCGAATGAGATCGAATACACCGCAATAAGTGGCTGGCGTGCTCCGCGGCGTGCGTCCCACCGAGGCCTGCGTAATCTCGATCAGCTTGTCAATATGCTCGTACCCAGAAAGATTACCGTAGGGACCGGGGCGAGCCGATTCGACGCCCATCTGCTTGGCCAAAGCCGGAATCAGTGTTTCAGAAATCAAGGAACTCTTGCCACTACCGCTAACACCTGTCACACCAACCATCAGCCCCAGGGGCAATTCGACCGTAATCGATTTCAGATTGTGTAGTGTTGCCTTGGTAAGTCGAATCCTGGGGGCTTGGTCAGCGTCTCGCCGAGCCCTCTCAGGTGTCACCCGACGTTCTCCGCGCAGGTATTCGGCCGTCAGCGACTTACCCGCCGCGCGAACTGCTGCGGGAGTGCCCTGGGCCACGATCATGCCGCCGGAGCTCCCCGCGCCAGGACCAAAATCAACAACGCGATCGGCCGCCAACATCATCGATTCGTCGTGTTCAACCACGATTACGGTGTTTCCCTGAGCCTGCAACTTTCTCACCGAAGCGATCAGACGATTGTTGTCCCGCTGGTGCAAGCCAATCGAGGGTTCATCCAATACATAACACACGCCTACCAAGCCGCTGCCAATGCACGTCGCCAGACGTACGCGTTGAAATTCTCCACCGCTGAGTGTTTCTGCCGGCCGGGCCAAGGTCAAGTATCCCAGGCCAACATCGACCAAGAACCGTAGACGATGCAACATTTCGTTCAAAATGGGAACAGCGATCGGACGCTTGTCGGCAGGTATCTGCGTTGATTCAAACCAAGCCAGCGATTCCAGAATCGTCGCCGAAACAATGTCGTGTATATTGCGACCAGCCAGTTTGACAGCTAGGGCCTCTGGGCGCAAACGAGCCCCATGACAAGTTTGACAGATTTGCTCATCCCGATACACAGTCGGTTGCGGTAGATCATCTCGGTCTTTAGCACTTTGAACCGATTGTTGGAAGCCGATACCATCGCAGGTCGGGCAGGCACCGTAGGGACTATTAAAGCTAAATGTCCTCGGTTCAATCTCTTCAATGCTCGCGCCGCAATTTGCACAAGCGTATTTGGTACTAAACAGCGCTTCAGCTGCGTCATCTGATCCTGCGCTTCGGTAACTGGCGACTAGCACACCATCGCCAAGCTGCAACGCAGTGTCAATCGAACCAGCCAGTCTTTCAGCGTTCGCCTGGCGGATAACGATCTTGTCTACAACGGCTTCAATTGTGTGATTCTTGCGCGGGGCCAGCGGAGCAACAGAAGAGATGTCGAGCAGTTCTCCGTCGACCCGCACTCCCACCAAACCGGCTTTTTCAATTCGCGCTAAGGCATCGCGATGATGCCCCTTCCTACCGCAGACCACCGGGGCCAACACAACTAGTTTGGTTCCCTCGGGCAAAGCCATCAGCTTTTGCAGAATCTGCCCAGCCGATTGCTGCTGAATCGGCGTTCCACAGGAATAGCACAGAGCCGTTCCCAACCTGGCCATCAACAATCGCAAGTAGTCGTAAATCTCCGTCAGAGTAGCCACTGTACTGCGCGGATTGGCAGCTCCAGCTCGTTGGTCAATGCAAAGCGTTGGCTGCAGCCCCTCGATCAGCTGGACATCCGCTCGCTGCATTTGGCTCAGGAATTGACGCGCGTAGGTGGAGAGGCTTTCGATGTATTGCCGCTGTCCTTCGGCGAAGATAGTGTCAAAGGCCAACGAACTCTTGCCGCTTCCGCTCACACCACTAAAGACTGTGAGTTCGTTATGAGGTATTTCGAGCGAGACATCGCGCAGATTGTGAGTACGAGCACCGACGACGCGGAGCATGGATTGAATCTGAGTAGCGATTTCATCATTGTCTGGCAGGGAGCGTGGTGGGTTCATTTCTCACCGGTCAAATTATGTTTCTTCCGCATCGCAAACATGCCAGCCAAGCTGGGCTCCAAGCGCACTAGGCCAAGATTCTCGACAGGCAGTTGGGCGGAAATCAGCAGGCTGCCCGGCATCATCCGCGCGACGATAGGATCTAAATCAAATTGGGCTGGCCAGAGCGGGGAATAGACGTACAGGCAGTGAAAATGGGAAAGGTCTACAGTGGCCGGTTGGAACGCATCGCCGCAAATCCACTGAATGCTGCTCGGCTGAAGGACTCCATGCTCAACCAGCCGTTTCGATTCGCGACGAGCAAACCGATGAAGCCCCTCGTGCAATTCGACGCCACAAACCTGTGCTTCACAAGCTACAGCAACACAGTTGACGACGGTACCAATCCCGCTGCCGATGTCTACAAAGCGATGCCCTTGCTGCAGCTCTCCAGCCGCAATCAATTGTTCCACAAGTCGGTAGCCAAACTCGACACCGCGTGAGTCCAATACTAACCATCCGCGGGCAGTGTCCCACACCTCGGGAAACCGTGTGCGAGCTTTGTTCATGCTCAAGTCATGCATGTTGGCAAGCAGTGCTCGTGTCTGAGCGTGATCAAAGCGCGGTGGAATAAAGTCGACGAAGCGGCAATACCCACGCAGCTTCGCACAGAACCAGGCAAAAGGAATCTTTGCAACCAAGCTTCGACCAATCGCTTGCTCGCCCTCCAGGAGGCAGCGTTGGACGGACGTATGCGCGGGCGTATCCTGCGGCAGCTCGTACAATGTACAGACTCGCCGGGGCAGTCGATGCGCAAGACCATCGATCAATTTGCCAGCATAAACTCCACTCGGGCTGCTAGCATATTTTTCGCTCAGGCCAATTGCGGGCACATGTTCTACGAGCCGCTTTCGGGCCTGCTCCTTACTTTCGAGCTCGACGTCGACCAAGTACCGGTACGTACTTCCCAAGAATCGTGAGTGGTCGATCGAGTAGATTTTTTCCCGCAGAAACCGCCCATCCGCTAATTGCGCTCGCAGGGCGACCAGCTGTCGTGCGCAAGCATGTGCCAAACTTTCAGCATTAGCCAAGTCGGCGGACGCCGTAAGTGGCGGCAAGTTATCCGGCTGGTTTTTGGTGGATTCTGACACACGCGCTCGACATCATCCAAGGGCCAATTTTGGGGAAGTTCGCGAAGAACCCCAAGGAACTTTAATGAAACTCAACAGATCTTGACATTTATCGTCAACTTTTACTAGGCTCTGACCCGAGCAGGGGCTATTCCACGAGCGTTTCGTCCTCCCCGATTCTGTATCGTTTCCCCGATTCAAAGGTGTCGTGCTTCGTAGAGGCCATGATTTTGGGTTGAGACGGCTGCCCGTAATACACTGCCTAGGCTGGTTGATGCGTTGCATACTGCAAAACACGATACTCTTCTTGGCCTTTCTGTGGCCCGGCATTTCCTCGCTGGCGCAGCAGATTCAATTCCCGCAGGCGGGGATTCAACCTTTAGGTCAAGGAACTTTGCCATCGACGGGCGCGCCAGCTATGGTGCCTATCAACCCGGCGACGCAGGCGGGCATCTATCCTTCGACGGGCCTGGGCGGCGCGACCTTTGATCCCTACGCAACGGCTGGTGCTCCCCAACCACTGTTTCCGCTTGGCACTCAATTGTTCGGACAGGCTCCGGTTGTGCCCTACCCAAACAGTGCCTCGGCAGGAGGTTACCCGGGATACAACGGCAGCCCGGCCGTCCTTCCCGGTGCAGGGCAGAGCGGCGTGATAGGCACTTTTCCCAATACGGGCACCGGTTACAGTCAACCGGGCATCTATCCCAACGGGGCGCCAGCGGCACTTTATCCTGGACAACCCTATTCACCTGGCTATGGCTCGCCAGGATCCAGCGGTTTGTTTGGGGGATTGTTTAGCGGAATCTTTGGGAGCGGTACGTCTGGCGGATACGCGGGACCTGGATATCCAGCAGGAGGCTATGGGCCTGGCTTGCCAGCACCTGTACTGCCAGGCCAAACACCAAACATAGGTGGCTGGAATCCGCAGGGAACCATTTTTGGGACTTCCCCAACCTATCCCCAGTTCATTCGATTTTTTCAGGGACCTCGGTTTCGCCACGCGTATATCCACGGAAACAATGACACGAACGCCTTGATGATCAACGATTCCGATCTCGCCCTGGCGTTTGCTTGGCCCAATTTCCTGTATTCAACGCAGCCCTTGTATTTAATGCCATCGTTTTCCCTGCATCAGTGGGACGGACCTCACCCTGGCTCTCCCGCAGACCTACCCGCATTGGCCTACTCTGCTTTTCTGGACAGCGGATGGCAATCCGATCCAGCTCGCATCTTGGGTGCCGAGCTGGGACTTCGAGTAGGCATGTTCTCAGACTTCGATACAGCCACTTCGGACAGTCTGCGGGTAATGGGTCGAGGAATCGGACGCGTGCGATTGACCCCCCGAGCCACATTCAAATTGGGAGCGATTTACCTAGATCGAAACAAAGTAAAAGTCTTGCCAGCTGTCGGAATGTTATGGCAACCCAATCCAGATACGCGATTTGATTTGTTCTTTCCCGAACCCAAGCTGTCTCACTATCTTTCTACCGTAGGCGTAGCCGACACGTGGTGGTACGTAGCGGGATACTACGGCGGAGGGTCATGGACCATTAAGCGCGCCAGCGGCGGCAAGGAGTCGATCGATATCAACGACTTGCGTCTGGTGCTAGGGTTGGAGTGGGGCAAGAACGAACAACTGCGAGACGGACGTCGCCTAGGTTTCGTAGAAGTTGGATACGTTTTTGACCGCGCCTTACTGTATCGTACATCCAGCATGGACAACCTTAGCCTGCAGGATACAGTCATGGTTCGCGCTGGTATCGGATTCTAGCTTCTCTTCCCCTTATCGCTTGATCGGCAACACAGGCTGTTCCGCGACAGTGATGGGATTCGCGGTTTCTTCCAGCTGCGCATAGATCTCGTCTTCTGCGCTCTGCAACTGTTGGCGTTGCTGCTTGGATATCTTTGCGAAATCATCTGAACTGTGCTCGGCGATTTCAACTAAGCGAGCTAGGCGAACATCGATCTCCTGTTGGCACCGCTGCTGGGCGCCAAGTTGAGATTGTTTCAGTTGCTGGGCCAGCGAGTTCTCCAAGGCGATTCTCAGCCACTTGGCTCCTTCACCCGTAATCTCGATTTCTGGTCGTTCCCAAGTTCCGCTCAAGCCATACTGTATCCAAACTCGATTCGAATCCGCCATGGCGCGCGATACTAGCCTGGAATCGTTGAACTCCAGCTCGTTGATCGCGTTCTGCGTGACTTCAAGCACGCCATCCAGCTTTGCCTTATCGCAAGTGAAAATACCTCGCACCAGCGTTGCATCCGTTTGCGTTTCGCTGCAAGTGATGACGATTGAAGCTGGTCCCCGTTGCTTGCGCTGAGCATCAATGGACACCAACTGACCAGGGCGATGAAATTGGTATCGAAAACGAAATGCAGCAGGCATTGTCTCACAATTGGACCGTGAGGCCGTGAAACTGGCCGTCAATCCAAACGGCGTGGCAGTCCCGTGGTGAAAGAAGACGCCTGATGTATTGGCTCTTGCAACTTGGAAATCGGAACCTGCCAGATTCGGGCGAATATCTTGGTCATAAGGCTTCCGATTGTCTCTGGTCACCCCAGATGCCAGCAGGTAGGAAACTTGGGCATAATCTGCGTAGCGAATCCACGCGCTGATACCAATCGTTGTCAACAGCGTATCAGCAAACGGTTCCGTCCATTCCGGCGAGTTCACCTGAGAAGTGTCCTGGCCAATTTCCGCCAGCCGCATCTGATCGTGTTCATGCAGTTCCTGCAATCGTTGGGTCTCGAGCGAAAGCAGCTTTCGCATAGCTTCAAACTTAGCTGCAATCACTTTCTGTTCCGCTGCAAGTTGGTCGATTCTAGCCAAGCGCCGACGAAGCTCTTGTTCAAAGCGGACGACCTTCTCATCATTCTCATCGGAGCTGCGCAGTTGCTGAGATTTAGCCACGATCTCCTGCGACTGCTCAAGCCAAGACTCGACCTGTGTCTCCCAGTCTTCGATGGTGTCATCGGCGCTCAACAAGGAACGCAGTTGCTGCTTAACCTTATCCCAGTCGAACCTCGATACGTGTTCGCTCAGTTTCTGCCGCCAGGTCAAACTCGATTGAACCGGAAGCAGCTCGGTGGACGTTACGTCCAAGTACAATCTCGACTGTTCTAGCAACAGACCTTGGCACAAGAATCGCTGATCGGGCAGGGCAGCTGTATCCAGACGAAACCAGCCGCGATTGGCACACAGCTGCACGCTACCGCTGTCCGTCACGTCGCGAAAGGAAAAATCTGTGGTCTCCAGCAACGAATCCCGTGTATGAAAGTGCAGCTGACCAATTGAAAATCTTGGCTCAAGCGACATCCGCCACAGGCAGCGATCCCAAACTGTGCGCAGCGGCCTGATGGTCATGCTGCCAACCAGGGCCAGCGCAATAGAGAGACCCCACCATGCTCGGCGTTGCGTAATCAACATTTGCGGGCAGCTTTCTCTTTGGCCTCTTTCAAACAGCTCAGCAAGCGATGAAGAGAGCCGACCTGTACCGGTTCGTGCTCCTTGTGGACATGGACACTACGGTTCACATCCGTTGGTGTAATACCATGTTCAGTGTGCCTGGGGGCGGTCGCAGGCTGCCTCGGTACGCCGGGTTCTACGGAGCCACGTGGTGGTTGCGCAGGCTCTGAAGCCCTCACTCCGTTTGTATTCTCAGTCTCGTCCAGATCGGCGGCTGCACCCGGTCGGTGGCTAGACCGAGTTTTGCTGAATAGCTGCGGTGCGACTGGCAAGTCAGCCGGAATGTCAGTCGCGAAACTGAGCCCATCTTCCAATTTGTGAAAATTGTTCAGCTTTTGTAGATCCTGTTTATGCTCTCCTCCGTTCGCCGATTCCAATTCCAAGGGACTGTATTCCGCAATGGTCCTCGTCGGCATGGGTTGCTCATTCTGCGTAATCGCGCCCGCCTGTGTGTCGAATTCTATAGTTTCCAGCAGGCTGTCAATAATCTCGGTCATCTCATTGGCTCGACTGAGTACGGCAGTCGCGTCTGGATGATATTCGTCGTCGCTTTCTGCCTGCGAAAGCAACGATCGAAGCCGCCTCTCTTGGGTACTCGTCACTAATACAGCGGGTGCCGTATCCACCGCAATGAGTTTTCTGTTCTTGCTACTCGTGGCCGCGGTCCCACCTGCGAGAGACCTACGTGGCTCACTCACTCCCCAATCTCTTTCAGGAGTACAGCGATCTGCATCTGAGATTGCCAGTTTCTTGGAATCCGTTCCCGCTGAAGTCAGCAGAGATAACTCCACGAATTCAGGTGCATCATTATGCAACACGCTGGCAATGCTTGTTGCCAGACTGGGATTCGGCACGATCCCGCTTAGCCCTATTTGTTCTGCCTGCGCCAGGCCGGACTGTGGTTGGATCGCACTGCCCACGCTGCAAATCGCCATGTAGCTGGCTGGCGAGACCGCAAGACCGATAATGCAATCACCACAAACGACTGAATTGTGCAAGCCGAGCCATGGCACTATTGGGAAACTATCCATCCAAACCAGCCAACTTGCGAATGGCGATTGGGTCAAGACCCATAAACCGATGGTCCCCGCCTGCGCAGCGATTAGGCTCGGCAGGGGGAGTGCTACGATTGAAACGATTAGGCAAATTGGCAGATGCAATGGCAGGATATAAGCAGCGCACACAACAGCGATCGCCAATATCGGTGACTTGGCGCAGAACGCAGCTAGTATTCCCACTGCCACACCAAACGCAACTTGTTTTGGCTGCGCGTGCGAGGAAGTTTCTTCCAAAAGGCGGGAGAGCGCTTGCCGAATCAAAGCGGCTCCTTCCAATTCTCAGACCGAATGTTGCGTAGCGGACGTGGTTTCCTAGTGCTTACAGGCACTCGCCATGAACGCACTTCGTGAATCATCGAATTAGCCACTTGCAACGTTTAAGAAAACTAGCGGCAAACCCCGAATCAACGGTCTGACGATCTGTCAGGCCGCCGCATCTTGGGCATAACCCGCAGATCGCCACCCTTGTTTGGGCGACCTTTTTTTGCCGCGGGCTGACAGGAACTGACCTTGAAATCAATGACGCAAGTGATTACCAGAAAAGAACTTACGCCGACCGCATGAAGGGCTAGCCGTCCCTGTGCTGGCCATTTGATCGAGCTCGCACGGGCGAAAAAGACTTCTCAAAAAAATCGATTAGACCGAAGTCCGTATCAGCTAAGGACCTACATCAATTCACTCCCCAAACCCGCCAAGACTTGTGTTGACTTGCGTCAAAACATCGGTATCTTTGGGACTCAGTGGGGAGAAATGGTGGATAGTGGGGCGATGTTTCGCTTTTCGAGCTCCCGTCACCTAGAGAACTCCGAGGCTGAAAAAGATGTTGCTGACGGGAAGCTATCGGCGAAGTTTGGACGACAAACTTCGTTTGGCGATTCCGAAGCAGCTTAGAGATCCTCTCGGCTTTCCCACCAACAGTGAACTTTTTATTGCCCCGGGGAACGACGGATCTTTAGTTCTATACACGGCTGAATTGATTAAACAAATTGGAGAAGCACTTAGCAAACTTGGACCAGCGGAAAAGGACATGCGGGCGTTTAGCAGGTTGTTCTACTCCCAGGCGCAGCCAGCCGACATCGACCGCCAGGGCAGGCTGAGAATACCGCCAGAATTAGCCAAGCTTGCAAACCTGAATAACGAAGTGGTGGTTCTTGGAGTAAGAGACAGGATTGAATTGTGGAACGCAGAGAGCTGGGACCAATTTCTGCAGCAGACTCAACCTAGTTACGATGAGCTGGCAGAACGAGTCCTGAGAAATGTCGTTCCGAATTTGGAAACTCGGTGAGTCCCTGATTCAGCTTGCGGCCACGGGCTGGACAGCCACAAACGGGCTTCGCGAGAAGCGCCGTTGGGACTCATCGCTTTCTCAACCAGGACGGTTGGGAATCGTGACGTGTTGGACGAAAGTCCAATACACTGTTGGCGGCCAATTGCGGAAACAGGGATGTTTCCGTGGCCTCACAACGGTATAGGGAAAATCGCGACTCGCTGCTTGCAAGAATTCGACAAAATCCGACACTTCTCGCTAATCGCCACCACGGTTTCATAGCAACTCACCCTCCCACCGAAAGTTACGTCGTTTTCGACGTAA
>JAGQPR010000123.1 GCA_020426625.1 Planctomycetales bacterium | reverse complement strand
TCCACCGACCGCAGCTAAATGCAGCCAATTTCGCAGTCAAACTGACAACACCTGACTTTCAGCGCAGGTCTCCGTTAGTGTACAAGGACGAACCGTCATGGTGTTGAGAATCTGCTCGAATCTGCGTCGGATTCATCGTCCGACGCGATTTCGGTCGTTGACGACGCTGATGAAGTTGGACAATCCGCGGTTTCCAAGCTCCTTCTAATCTGCTCGAGGTAATTCCGTCCACTGCAGTCGCGATATCAATTTGACAGCGGCATTCGCGAGTTTTCAATTGATTCTCTGACTTACGCTTCGTGACCAAGGTGGGCGTGGCCTTTGCCGTCCTTTGCACATGATGCTGCCTGACAGTTCGACATTGGTCGCGAACAGTTGGCCGCCGTGAAGCTATTGAGTACAGCGAGATTGACGTGACAGGTCCGAATCCCAGACAGAATACCGGTCAGCAATCATGAGCCACATTTCAATTTTCAGCAGGGACCGGCGCCCAGAGCGACGCGATTCCAGAATCGATCGTTCGCTTATTAGGGAAATGCGGCACCATTAAACCCGGGTTTTTCACAAAGATCGCGCTGATCGGGCGAGGGCAATTATAGCGATGCAAGTTTATAATGGCGGCGAATTCAACGTGGAATTCAACTATCGCTGCTGTCTTGCCTCTGGTGGTCGCCGCTTGCGACTCTTCGAACGCGTGCCAATGTAGGATTAGTCATGAAATGCTGGAGCTGCATGGGAGATGTTCCCAACGGAGCTGTGCGTTGTCCTCATTGCGAGGCTGAAGTAGAAGCTGAGCCCACGACCGATGAGATAGAAACGGTTCGCAGTGCTCTGGCTGGATTGGAGCCCGAAATGATTGGAGAACTTCATGACGCGTTTGAAAAGAGCGAGAGCGGCGAGGATTTTGTCAATCGAATAATGATCGGCGACTGTCCGGCCTGTGGCAGCTCAAGCACCGGTGATTGTGAAAACGACCCAGATATCGATGACGTTTGTGTTGCAAGGTGCTTGTCATGCGGACAACTTTGGTGTCCAGACTGCGGAGAACTCTTCAAGAACGCCCTTTCCACTAAACATGACTGCCCTGCATGGGATGATATGGACCTAGACGACAGCGAATTTCTGGACGACAGATAAGATTTTGGAGCGTTCGCTTTTTTCGCGATAGGTTCCCACTGGATGCCATTCCTGCCGCCGACTGAGGGCGCCAAAAATATGAACAACAGCGCAAAGAAGGATATTGCTGAGCAGCTACGCAAATTGCTACTTGAATTCCACAACTTCGGCGGTGAATTATACCCATCACATGTTGGTGTAAATCAAGTTGCTCGAGAGCTGAGATGCTCACCCAGTTCAGTCAGTGAAGCTTTCAAGAAACTGGGGTTCGAGGACCATGGAGAGTATGTTCACATTTGTAGCGACGATGAGCTGCTGAGTATTTTGCTCCAAAGGTTGGCTGGCAACAAAGTGGGGATCAAGGGTTAAATTCCGGCGATCATGTCGAGCGGTCATTCTCAAGGCTGCAAGCTCCCGCATGCGGTAATGAGAGTCGAACTACGGTTGACAATCCAGCCGAGACAGAATGAAAACCGACGTGCCGTTAAAGCCAATCCCGCGGCCAGCTGAGAAGAAAACTTTTTAACGGGTGCGTGACCTGCCCTAAAAGGTGGTCGTGTCGTGGGCGTGTCCTTACGCACAATGAGCAATTTGGTAAATGCCCGTTCTGCGAGCGGTCGTGCAGATCTCCGCAAGCAAATTGACGACCGTGTATCTGCGTCGGACGATGAATCCGACGCAGATTCGAGCAGATTCTCAACACCATGACGGTTCGTCATGTGTTTCTTCAGCATCTGCATTTCGGGCCAAGAATCGACACCTCCGCGCAGTCAAAATGACGACGCAGTCAAAGTTCCTTGAGTAGACTTGCAGGCTGATTTCCGTACACGGACGCAAATAGTTGATTACCGGCAAAGCCGGTAGTTAGGCGAACGCTCCGAAAAGAGGCTATTCCTACTCTGCGGAATAACCATAGCGGTGCATTGCGTCAACGTGGGATCGAAGAACGTCGGCAACTTGTTGGTATGCCGATTGCCGGTATGCGTTTGCTTCCGTTCAGACGCTTTGGATGTGCGTGGAGCATTTTCAGGTGACATGGGGATCGAGACCTAATCCGGGTTATCAAGGGATATCTCTACAAGTCCGCGTCCCGCTTGCCGAGCTTAGGTTTACCCACATCTCCGGTCGCTCGGAGTAAATTCCCCTGCTTTTGCGTACTCGTACTCAGCCCGGGCGGTACTCGTACTCGTACTCGACGTTTTACCTAGCGTTCGAGTACGAGTACGAGTACCGTTTCACAGAGTACGAGTACCGTTTCACTGAGTACGAGTACCGTTTCACTGAGTACGAGTACGAAGTTGGTCAATAAATGTGGGTAAACCTAAGCTCGGCAAGCGGGACGTACTTGCCAGGCGGGCTGATAACCGCGCCTGGGTAAGTCCCAGCGAGTGTTCAGGATCCCCAACACGAATCGCCCCAGCGTGTGCACTTGATATCGGACGGTCCCAGGCTTCACCCTACGTGAATTGGCTGAACACGCTCCCTAGATCGTGCTTAGCCTGTCCCTGTCCTTGTTCTTCTTGAAGTCGAAATCCGTCTTGTCATCCATGCCGACGATAAACCAGTCGGCTCCATCGCCTCCGTCCAGGAGTTCACCCGCCAGTTCATCGAATAGATCGTCGTCTTCGTTGTCATCGTCTAGATCAGTGTCTACGAATCCACTCGCCCAAGTGTCGATGATCGCTCTCAGATTCGCGAACTGGGTGTCAAAATCATCCGCCAATCGACCTGCCAGCAGGATGTCGTTACCCTTCTCTCCTTTGAGCTTGTCCCAGCCATCGCCGCCAATCAGAAAATCGTTGCCATCATGGCCCGACAGGTAGTCGTCTCCCAGACCACCAAAAATAATGTCGTGTCCGTCGCCACCTTTTAACTTGTCGTCCCCCGCGCCCCCGTGGATCTCGGCATCAATCTGGAGCTTGTTGTGGATGTCGACGTTGTCGTCGCCACCCAGCGCGTGGATCAGCACCCGGTCCACTTCGTTATAGGGATTGTCGGGATTGTGTTTAGGCTTGAGTTTGAAGTCCAGGTCCTTTTCATTGATGCTCACCGAAAGTCGGTCGATGTCGCCTTGAGTTGGTTTGACCTCGATCTTGTCGATGCCACTGGTGCCGACGATCGTCAAAACGCCGTCGACGACACCCAACGTCGTCACCGTGAATTGGTCCGACACGACTTGGAGTCCATCGCTGACGGCAGCTTCGAAGGTGTACTGGCCCAGTTGTCCCGCGCCGGGCGTCCAGTGAAAGAGACCGTCCTGGTCGATGGTGTATCCGGTCGGCTCGTTCACGCTTCCACCGCCGTGCATCGCGACGAAGGAAACGCTGTAGGTGAGCGCGTCATCATCGGGATCCAGTGCTTCGACCTGGACTATTACCTCGGTTTGGGTGTACTGCTGCGCGCCAATGCTTGCGATCGTGGGGGGATCGTTTGCGGGACTATCGCTGAGAAACACGTTGCCGACAGCGGGTATATCATTGCCGCTGTCGTTGAGAATGAAATCTCCGTCGCCGTGAACGATGAAGGTGTTGCCGCCCGGCGACTCGGAGGTACCCAAGTCCACGGTGCCACCGATGATCTCGATCGCCGCGCGGTTGAAGTTCGTCGATTCCTCGATCGTGCTGTTGCGGACCGTCAAATGACCGCCGGTGACCAGAATCGTCGGTGCATCGGTAGTGTTGGTCAGAATCACTCCGTTCTCCACCAGGACCTGGCCAGAGGAGACGGTCAAGGCCGGCGATGCACCTTCGATCGTGATACTGCCTCCATAACCGTTGATGATGATCACCACACCCGGCGGTGGGCTGATCACCGCGCCTGGGTAAGTCCCATCGCTGACGGCCAGCGTGATAAACACAGTCTGCGCGTCCGGCGCGGGGGGTGGCAAGGCATTGACGGCGTTGATGACCGCATCATAGCTGGATGGATTGACGTTCACGACCACGTCGAGCGGCTCATCGGGCGTCGATTGTTGCGTTTGAACTTCTGACTCCAAACTGGTCGGCTCCACCACCACCGTATTTGCCAGGATTGTGACAGTCACGGTTGCCACGGAGGTAGCGCCGGACGGATCGACGAGCATATAGGTAAAGGTATCGATGCCGGTTGAAGTGGGTGTGCGCGGCGTGTACAGAATTGATTGCTGATCTGGGCTGATCACAGCCGTCGCACTGCGCGCGGTCGCGCTGACGGACTGGATGGTCAGTACATCACCGTCCGGATCCTGGTCATTCGTTAAAACGGAGATTACGTTAGCAGAGCTGCCTTGCGGGACAATCACTTGATCGTTGGTGGCGGACGGCGCATCATTCCGACCTTCGATGGTGATGGTCGCCGACTGCGCGACGGAGCCACCATTGCCATCGACGATCTCGTACTGGTACTCGACAACCGCGTTTTCGCCGACTGCCAAGTAATTGTACGCCGCAGGATCGACGGTTAGTGAATCACCGTCAACTACAATCCCGCTGTCATCACCGCTAGCCAGGCTCAGATTGGCGACCGACAAGATATCATCAACGTCTTCATCGCTGGCTCCATCGAGAAGATCAACACTGTAACCTGCCGCATCTTCATCGGTTGAGCTGATTACTGTTCCTGATACCGTCGGCGAATTGTTGACTATACCTGGCTCGATCTTCCATAGTTCAAATCCCAGCGTCGGGTCGAAAAAGGTGAAGTATAGGGTGCCGTTGCTGCTTGCGAATCTAAGAGTCGATGCTTGAAACGATTGCCCGGGAACCAGACTGCTAAGCGGTTGCGTACCTGTTGACGTCCCGTCGCTTACCCATATTTCCCATGTGTAGGAGTCGTTATATGCCGCAAAATAAACACTGCCTCCTGATTCACCCATTTGGCCGAACGAGTCGAACGCGTAGAAATAGTTGTATAGTCCGCTGAACCCACCAGGAAGAATATCTTTGACGATAACGGTACCGCTAGTTGTGCCGTCTGTTTTCCAAAGTTCAATGTTCTCTTCCTGCGTGTACGCAGCAAAAAATGCTGTATTACCGGAGACAATCGGAAAGAAAAGTCGAAGATTGGAAAAAAAGAAATTGCCGGAGTATTGTAGGGATGGAGAAGGTCCTGGATTTATGTCCTTTACCAGAATGGTCCCTGATTCTGTACCGTCACTGCGCCAAAGCTCCCCCTCGCCGCCGGCGAATAGCAACGTGTCATTCAAAGCAACTAGCCCATAGGCTCCGACATTTTTCACTAGCCACGTTCCTGGTTCCGTTCCATCTGTCCTCCACAAGCCCGTGTTTGCCGCGAAATACAAGACGTCATCCACCACCGCAGCTTTACTTACAACAGCTCTAGTACCGCTGTCGTGTCCCTGAACCCACAGATCAGTGGCCATCTGGATGGTGTTACCGGTTGTGCCATCTGTTTTCCACAGTCCGTGCGATGTACCGTCAAAGGCATCAAAGAACATATAACCATCGATTGTGCCAAGGAAGAACGGACTTGAATCACCGCTGCCTGGATTAATTTCAATCATCATCGTCCCCGCTTCCGTACCATCGCTGCTCCACAGTTCCCAACCGCTCAAGGCAAAGTTTGATGGGTCACGGCCCTCGAACACCAGCCGATCGCCCACTGCGGCAATTGAGGTGTAACTGGTCGTCCATCGACCGTAAATACCCTCCTTAACGACTACCGTTCCTTCAATACTTCCGTTGCTTTTCCAAAGCTGGTCTTGTACGAAGAAGTACAGAGTTCCGTTTACGTCCGTCAACAACTCGGGAGACGCTCCCAGATCAAAATCGGTTAGTCTCACTGTGTTTGCCGCTGTACCATCTGTCCTCCAAAGTTCTCGGCCAGACTCGGCGTCCGTCGCCACGAAGAAAGTGTAAGCCCCGCTTTCCACGATAAAGTCTGGAATGGAGCTCGCGGGCCCAATATTCACATCGGCTACTAATTCCGGTATCCCGGCCAAGAGACGGCGATCTTCGAGTGTCTCTAGCAAAAACCGCCGGCGTTGATTGACTTTGGAGCGAGTAAAACGGGTTTGTCGATGTGTTCGGTTCATAGTTGAATACTTTTTGATTGAAGGACTAGGAGGATTCTCTGATTCAATGGGAGCGAAGGTGTGCGGAACTCTCGTTTCTAGGATCCATGCTCCGCTCGAAGCGCCCAAACCGCTCCCATTTCCAAATGGGCATACGGTCCAGATATCGCAGGAAAGCGAATGCCGGGGAGAACCTGCACGTCGAACAGTTCGTCGACGCCAGATTGAAATTCAAACGTGGCCACAGTGCGTCCGGCCGCCAGGTCAATAACAGCCAGGCCGCATTTCAGCTGATCGCGCTGCTCGGCGATGGGAACGCCACCAAACGTCGAGGTTTCGCGGATCTTCGATAGTGCGACAAACGCAGTGTTGCCATGAACGGCCAAGCCGCGCGTGTATCCGGGCAATTGAACCACCGACTCGCAATGTCCGTTTGATCGATCGACGTGGACAAGTTGGCCTCTGCCCGAATCGAGTACGAATAGCCGACCAGCATTCACCCGCGGTGAGTGGGGCATGGCCAGGCCGCGAGCGATCGTTTCGCCACTGTCGATGTCAATCAGGCATCCTGAAGTCGCCTTGGTTGGCCGCCAACCCGCGGCAGTATCCGATTCGGCCATCGCCGTAACATACTTGGGTCGCCCGTCCTCCACCGCCAGTCCATTGAGGTGACAGCGATCCTCCGGTGCGAGACTGCTGATGAACTTTGGTCGCCAACGAGGTTCAAAGCTGTAATGTTCGTCGGGTGAACACAGGCATGAGAACAGCGTATTGACGACCCACAATTCGTCGCCGCACCAGACCATCTCGTGAGCTTGTATGTTGCTGGTATACCAGCAGGACCGGGTGAGAAAGCTGCAGTCGTAAGTGCCACTTGGGCCCATGCCTTGCACCGGATCCGGAGACCTCCGCAACAGCCAGATCTGACTGGTCGTGCCGACCGCCAGTCGATCTTCCTCGAGTGCCAAACCCATGGCCCTGTCAAAATTGTGAAACGCCAGGCCGAGCCCGCTGTCACCCGTTCCCACAGCCACCAGCTTTCCCGCCTGGTAAGTTGAGACCAGCAGCGACAGTTTCAAGCTCGCCAACAGAGGCGCGAAATTACTCGAAGCCACGAAGCGAACGGCACGCTCGGACTGTTGTGCCACTTGAATGGACTGAGCAGCCGGATGGTCGTTTTCAGTCGTTCGCTCTGTATCGTTCAGAAGTTCAACGCTCATCGTCCGCCCCCGCGCCTTTCCAGAAAATTGATTGCCTGGTAGCGCGAACAGAGATTCCGCGAGTTAGTCTTGCGACGATGGAGTTGTTTTTGCTCCATTTGGCGAACGACATCTTCAAAGCTCATCGTGCAGGTCTCCTGAAAGGTGTTGGTTGGCCTGCTACAATGAAAGTAGAAACGCTCGAAGCGCGCAGACCGTGCGCTCCGGCGATGCGCCGGTCGGTGAGTGGTGCTTGGTCGTACGTGCTCACCGACCGGTTTTTCTTGATCTAGTTTCGCAATTCAATGTCTTTGCGCGTTAAGCGATTGCGTCGCCCAATGCGCATCGTTTCCACGCCAATTGGCAGCTTCCAATCAACATAGCTACAAATTCATGGCGTGCTGTCTACTGTGCCGATTGCCTTCGTCTATTCCGCAAATCGTCTTCCAGGCTTCCGAACAGACCATCGACGATGTCGGCGTCGAGCCGAGTCGCGAGGCCGTCGCCTTCACCCTCCAAATCTGCAAGTCCGTTCAACTCATTGATGACTAGCAGAATATCAAGCGGTGTTACGAATCCGTCCCGGTTGGTGTCGAGATGTGCGGTTGTAGAGCTTTGTTCCGTTTGGTTTAGCCAGTTAACGATGAGCAGCGCGTCCAGCGGTGTGGTGTGGCCGTCTTGGTTGACATCCGTGGGATCCAAAGCCGGGACCGCAAAGATGACAGCTTCTTTCGGCTGCTCAAGCTGCGGTTTCTCAAGCAGGCTGGCGAGGAGACTACCTCCGCCTCCGTTGCCGCTATGTCCCACGATTTTGACATTGTCGATGTTGGCGTCCTCCGAGGAGCTGCTGACATAGCTGCGGAAGCGGATCTTGAGGTTGGAGGACGCATAGGCGGTGAGGTCCACACTTTCACTGTGCCAGGTATTTTCCGCGTCCACGTTACCACGCAGGCGTCGGGCGTCATTTGTCCAACTGCTGCCACCGTCTGACGAGATGTCCAGCGACAAGTATTCGCCGGAGTCAAAGCCGCTTTCGATGTACCAGTCGAAGCTCAAAGTACCTGATGGGTAGTTGGAAAGATCAATGGGTGTGGCCAGGGTCAGTGTTGCGCCCAAGGCCAAGCCGTCGACTTCGGCGGAACGTGATCCGTCGGTCGCCCGCTGCGTGGAGCGGAAGAAGTCGTTTTGCGAGTCCTCCACCCACTTGCCATTCCAGTCGTTGCTGCCGCTGCCGATTTCGAACGAGTCTTCAAACAGTATGGCTTCGCTGGGTGCAGGATGGACGGTCACGACTACGGTATCAGTTGCTGTGGCCCCGCCATTGTCAGTGACGATCAGCGTCAGGACGTGCGTTCCAACGGGTAGCGTTGTCGTTAGGCTGGCGCTGTTGCCAAGTATCGTGCTGCCTACGTGCCACTGATAGCTAATCGTGCCGTCGGCATCGCTGCCGGATCCGTTGAGCGAGATCGCTTCACTGCCATTGTCGTCAGTGTCCGTGGCGGAGATATCGGCACCCGCATTGGCTGAGGGGGCTTGATTGGCGAGCACATGCACGGTGACTGTATCGGAGATCGTATCACCATCATCATCGGTGGCAGTCAGCGTGAGCACATGGACACCGACGGATAACGTCGTCGTGAGCGTGGCCGCATTGCCCAAGGGCGTTGTGCCTTCGGTCCACTCGAGTGCATCGACGGTACCATCACTATCGCTGGCGGAGCCCATGATGGTGACCGCTTCCGCCCCCGTCCCATCGCCGTCGCTGATCGTCAAGTCCGCGCCGGCGTCGACCGCAGGCGGAGCATTCGGAACCTCGTTATCGATGATGGTGCCGATTCCTTCGTTATCGGCAATGGTTGCTCCCGTTGCATGGGAGAGCAGAACCTTAAAAGTCTCGGTTGGCTCCAGGTCGCTATCATCGATGGTTGGCACAACGATCGTGTGAGAGGTCACGCCTGGTTCAAAGACCAGCGTGCCGCTGGTGGGCATGTAGTCGCTGCCGACGGTCGTCGTGACGTCTGAGGTGGTGAAATCAACCGTAACCGGAACAGAAGTCGCCGAAGAAAGACTGACCATGAAGGTAGCCTGCGAGGCGGCGCCTTCCGTGGCGACGTTATCGCTGATAAATATCTGCGGCGGTCCAGTCGGTGTCACTAGCTCCAAATAGTTATTGGCAAAGCGCGTTCCAAACTCGATCTGGCCCGGGGCGTCGTAGTGCACCAAATCACGCAAGGTGATACCTTCCCCAGAAAATGCCGCTGTCCACGGCATGGCCGCGGCGACATCTAGTTGCGCTTGCCGAACCAGGTTGGCTCCAGGATATATTTCGAGCAGCTCTGGAGACACGTCATCTCCAATGCGACTCATGACAAATGGCAAATCGTCGGAGAACTCATCGCGCACGGCATTGATGAACCTGGTCAGATTCTCTCCATACGCCGCCGAGCGGGCCAAGGCCTCTTGTTCACCAGCTTCAACCTCGGCTGGGTCGCTTGAATTGCTATTCCTATTTCGGGCATCGCCGCCACCAATTGCCAAGAAGAAGCCTTCGACTTCGTAATCAACTTCCGCGGCATCCAAGACGGCAAACGCATCGTATGTCTTCTTGAGCATGCCGCTCCACATGTGTTCATTCGACTCAGGTGGGCCAATATTCTCCGGATTGAAGTGAGATGCAAGGTCGCGGCCACCATCGCCGTGTTTGATGAACGCAATGCGGTGGTCCGGATACGCGTCCGCAAGAGCCCTGCCTAAACTGAGCTCAGGTCCGAGTCCGCCAATTGGGTCAAAGCCTTCCGGTTCATCGGGACGCGGAATATGCGTCGACAATCCGTGTCCCGGCCCCAAAGTCGTCCACTGGCCGCCGTCCATGTTGTGATCAAGCCACATCCAGACGTCGTCTTGCTGACCGGTCCAGTTTGGCTCGAGGTTTTCCACCCGGGCAGTTCCGGTCAAATTCGATTGTCCCGCCAAGATAAACACCTTGACCGGTTTGGCCGCGTCAACATCGACGCTGACGGGAGTGCCGACAATCTGCACATTGTCGACGTTGGCATCTTCGCTGGAGCCGCTGACGGTGCTGCGGAAGCGAATCTTCAAATTGGTCCAACCATAGGCAGTCAAGTCGACTGTCTCGCTATGCCAAGTGTTTTCGGCATCGACGTTGCCGTCGAGTCGCAGGACATCGGTTTGCCAGCTCGTGCCGCCATCACTCGAGATGTCGAGCGCCAAATACTCGCCGCTGTCGAAGCCCGATTCGATCAGCCAGTCGAAAGTGAGCTTGGGGGAATAATACCCGTTCAGATCGATCGCATTGGCCAGAGTCAGGGTAGCATTGTTGGCCGATCCGTCGACTTCCGCCGAGCGGGAGCCGTCGGTCGAGCGTTGTGTCGACGTGAACCAATCGTTCTGGCTATCTTCGACCCATTTCCCGGCCCATTGCCCAGCTTCGAAACTGTCCGTAAAGAGCACATCAGCCGCTAGCAGTTGCCGGCTTTCCAGGGCTTCGAGCAAGAGTCGCCGGCGGCTGGCGTAGCGTTGCTGAGGCGAATGCTGGCGATTTCTACGTTGCACGGCTTTTGATAGGCTGGTCATCGCGCAGGGTCTCCTGGAAGGTGTTGGTTGGCCTGCTACAATGAACGTACAAACGCTCGAAGCGCGCAGACCGTGCGCTCCGGCGATGCGCCGGTCGGTGAGTGGTGCTTGGTCGTACGTGCTCACCGATCGGTTTTTGATTTAGACGATGCGTTTCTGTTCTAGCTCATGGCCGTATTGCCGGGGAAGCCTCTCGAAAGTCGGACTCAATTAGCACTAGTTGCTCTGCTTCTTCGCGCAGTAATTGCAAGGTCAGTCGACGATTCCAACCGGCCTGCCGTGGCTGATCCTCAGTGCCCAATTCTTCCCGCGTTTTCTCGTTGGCCTTCTTCAGCCACTCGTTTGCATCGGCCGGTCGACCGAGTTGTTGATGTGTCATCGCCAGAAAATACCAACAGTAGGCCGGGGAAATAGTCGACGCCGCACTCGCCAACTCACTGGCTTGCAATAGAGTGGCGAGAGCTTGGTCGTACTGGTCCGCTCGATATTGAATTGCGCCGAGAGTTGTCAAGTGATCTACCGACTCCGGATTGAAGCGGAGTGCAACTTCCGCCGCCGCGATTGGTACTGCAAAATCAGATACAGCGTCTGGTGCCAAGCAGCAGCCCCACGCCAGCCAATGCGCTTCGTTCTCGACCTTCGAATCGCCGAAATGAGCAAGCAGCTTGAAACAAGTTTCTCGGTAATCATCAACTCGGCCGAGCGCTAGCTGTGCCAAAGCGAGTTCGTATCCGATGCGGCTCTTTTCTGCGTTATTCAGCAGGCCGAAGGCGGAAGACAGGTCATCGATCGCATTGGTAAAGTTGGTCTCTTCTAGTTGTTTGCGAGCGCGAGCTAGATGGGCGTTGCCGAGGAGTTGTGACGCCAGCTGTTGCAAATCGGTGCCGTCCAGCCCCCGCAGAAGCTCGATCGCTTCGTCCAGCTCATCGCCCGAGATCATGGCCTGGGCACGTTCGAGCGCCAGCGTTGTTTGATACTCATCGGCGTCCGGATAGTCGTCAATCAGCTGTTCGTAGATTCTAGCGGCTAGCTCGTGCTCACCCGCGACAGACAAGCGTCGAGCCAGTGGAGGTCGGTAATCGGGCCGAGCATCAAAAGCCTCAGCGAGCTCTGCGAACAGCTGGACTGCCTCCCACAGTCGACCGCTTTTGGCCGCTGCATAGGCGAGATTACAGCGAGGATCTGCGCGATCTGAGAACTCGTCGGCCAGTTTACGAAGGACGGGCAACGCTCCGGCAAATTGTCCCTCCTGAAACAGTTGCATCGCTTGCGATTCGTAGAGATACCCAAGTTCATCGCGGTACTCTTGCCGGTCGGGAAACTGAGCGATCAACCGCTCAGCCATGGTGATGGCTGCGTCGTGCTGTCCCGCGGTAAACAACTTGCCCGGCAAATAGAGGCGATAGTCCGGCACATCAGCCTGTTCGCCTTCCAACTGTGCGAAGAGCTCATGCCCTTCCGCGACTTGATCAGACAGAGCGAGGTCCATTGCTAGCAACCATCGCAGACGTTCCATCTGGATCCGCAAGTCTTTTTCGTCAGGATGCAGCTTTCGTAACTGCGAAAGGGTCTCGATCGCGGATATGTATTCTTTTTGATATGCCGAGTCGTATGCCCGTTCACGTAAGTCCGAATGAAGCTTCAAGCGGCGATCGGCGGGTGAACCGTCCCAAATTCGCGCGACGCCATCGTGGCCTGCGGTGGCCAGTTGCAAGCCATCTGGACTCCAGGTGACATCTTGGACCAACGCGCCATGTGCGTCCAAGACACACAGCTCTTGCCCCGTCGACGTATCGAATAATCGCACAGTGCCATCCTTGGATCCTGAGGCAATACGGGGCATGTGAGGGTGCCATGCCACTGTCTGCACAAATGCTGTGTTTCCATCGAGGACGCAGGACGATGTCCAATCATCGGTTTTGTAGACCGTGATCATTCCACTCCAGTTTCCGGAAGCCAACTTTTCTCCATCAGGACTCCAGTCAACACAACTTGATTGCCCGGCAATAATCCTTTCATTTTCCAATTGAGCATTCCAAATTCGAATACCCGCACCCGAAGCTGCAAGCTGTTGGCCGTCCATTCGCCAAGCCACATCGTTAACCTCGTCCGCCGTGTAGCTAGACACCGCGAACAAATCCCCGGAACGCGTATCAAACAGACCCACGCGACCTGCGACGTCTCGGAAAATTCGCCCACGCAATCCAACAGCTAATGTCTCGCCATTGGGACTCCAGTCCAACGCTCTCACCTCATCACTCGAGGACTCCCAGCGAAGCAATTCGTCTCCCGTGTCTGCATCATGAATCACGATGCCGTTTTGGTCGCCTTTCAAAGCGGCAAAGCGCTTTCCATCCGGGCTGAACGCCACAGCGCGGTTCCATGTGAGATCGTTGGATTGCCGGGAGAATAACTCTACGCCGGTCCGCGCATCCCACATCTTGAGTAAGCCATACTGAACTCCTTCCAAGAGTCGTTTGCCATCCGGACTGAAGGCGATCGAAAGTCCATGTCGCCCGGGTGTGGAAAGCGTCAGCGGATTAGCAGCTTTCTGATCCGCTTCCCAAACTTTGATTTTCTCTGAAGCGGAAGCTGCCAAGTGGGAACTCGTTGAGCTCCATGCGAGTTGAGAATTCACGAAATTGTCGTGTACTGGCAGCAACCTGGTCAAAGCTTTTTGACCAACGTCCAGGATTTTGACACTGCCTCCGAATGTGCTGATCGCTAGCTGTTGTCCATCTGGTCGCCATTGTCTTTTGTAGCCGCCACGAATTTCGAATGCTGGTTGCGCTACTTGACTCTCCCAATCGAGAACGCTCTGCTCGTGGTTACCGAGCACGATAGATTTGCCATCCGGGCTAAAGACTAGGTCACCGCTATAACCAACCCTGTTGCGGTACACCTCGGTGGCAGTGGCTGTATCCCAAATCACCAATTCATGCTTGCCGACAGACCCACCGCGCGCAAGTAGCAGATTGCCCAGTGGATGCCAATCCACTTCAATGGCCGGTCCGGCATTCAAAGTCAAAGACACCAGCTCGCGACCGGTTATTGAATCCCAGACAGCAACGATTCCGTCCTTGGCTGCTGAAGCAAGCCGGACCGAGTCGGGGTTCCAATCTACGCTTTGAACTTCGCTTGCAAATTTTAATGAATGGACCACTTTTCCGGATTCGATGTCCCAGATAGCCGCGACGTGATGGTCGCTGCTGGCCGCCAAACGTTTACCGTTGGGACTCCAGGCTATAGAGCTGATCTGACCTGGACATCCGTGGAACGACTTTTCCAACACCCCCGAATCCGTGTTCCATAAGTTGACAAGACCCGATTGATCGGCGGTGGCCAGCTGGTCTCTTGTGGGACTCCAGGCAATGGCGTTCCCTTGAAAGGGAAACAAGAATTGATGACTGAAAACCATTGAATTGAGCAAGTACCATTCCCAGCTGCGAAAGTCCGGACGACCGGGCTTCGGGGTCATCGCTGCCAAATTCTTGAACAGCGATTCGCCTCGATCCCAATTGCGGTATGCCAGGCGAAT
This sequence comes from Planctomycetales bacterium, assembly GCA_020426625.1. Taxonomy (GTDB): domain Bacteria; phylum Planctomycetota; class Planctomycetia; order Pirellulales; family Pirellulaceae; genus Aureliella. Next base: position 3,027 of record JAGQPR010000123.1, on the reverse strand, counting down.
GTTAGCGACATATGCGTCGTATTCCGCCGCGTCCCGCTGTTGGTTAGCGAGACTTTCCATTTGCTTGGCCAGCCGGCTTTGTTGTTCCGCGAGAGCCTGGGCATTGAGCGCGTCGGCCTTCTCGCGGTTGGCAACAACTTCATTGTGTCGTGCAACGCTTCGTTCTTGCACGGCCCAGGCTGCGAGAGAAGAACTGACCAAAGTGCCGATCGCGAGCAGACTTGCAACCGTCGCTACGACGAACAGCTGTGCCCGGTGGCGCCGCGCGTATTTGTGGAACCTATATCCCAACGAAGGTGGACAAGCCAGCACCGGTTCGTCGTCGAGATACCTCTGAATATCAGCACCGAAAGCAGTGGCCGTTTCATACCGTCGCGAGCGGTCCTTTTCTAGCGACTTCATCACAATCCAGTCGAGCTCTCTTTCTATCTCGCGGCTGAGCCTGCGAACATCAGCACGCTTATGCTCCGCGACTGTCGACCCGTTTCGCGCATTGAGCGTACTGATGCGTTGGCTTGGCCGCTGCGGTTCGTCCTCGCGAATGATCCTTCGAATTTCGTCTAGCGATACCTCTTTAAATGTTTCTTTCTCGAACGGGGTCGAGCCGGTGATAAGCTCGTATAGTAGGACCCCCAGCGAGTAGATATCGCTGCGTGTGTCGACATCCAACCCGCTGAACTCAGCCTGCTCCGGACTCATGTATAGCGGTGTTCCGATCATTTGGGAGAACTGAGTGACGAGCGTCCGCTCGGTCAGTCGCTGATTGGTCGCCTTGGCCACACCAAAGTCGATCACTTTGGGCACATGCGAGACATCATGCAGTTCGACCAGCACATTGCTAGGCTTCAAGTCGCGATGAATCACACCTTTTTGATGCGCATGTTGGACGGCCTGGCAGACCTTGATGAACAGCTTGAGCCGCTCACGACGATCCAACCGATGCTGATCGCAATATTCGGTGATCGGAATTCCGCGAACCAGTTCCATGACAAAGTAGGGACGGCCGTCGTCGGTGACGCCGGCATCTAACACGCGGGCGATGTGGGGGTGGTTCATCAGGGCTAGCGCCTGGCGCTCGGCTTCAAACCGGGCCACCACTTGCTCGGAGTCCATGCCCCGCTTGATGAGCTTGAGCGCTACGGTGCGTCGGACTGGCTGCTTCTGCTCGGCCAGGTAAACTGTACCCATGCCGCCCTGGCCAATTTGCTCGATCAGCTTGTACGGACCGATTTGTGTGCCAATTCTCTCGCCACCGGCATTTAGTGCGATCGTCGGTTGCAGCTGGTCGGCGGCCCGGCTGAGGAAACCATCGGCGGCGCCATGTGCCGCCAGCAACGATTCCACCTCGGCACGAATTGAGGAATGGCTACTGCAAACATCGTCTAAATAGGCATTGCGCTCTGCCAACGACTCCAATTTGAGCGCTTCTGAGAAGATGTCTTTCACATTGGGAATGGCGTTTGGCATCGTCCACCTATCTGTATGTCTATAGGTAAAGGCGCAAAGGACTTGTGATCACTGCCAAAAAAAAGGAAGGTATTTGGAAATCTCGACAAATCTCGCTGATCGCCAGCAACGCATGTCAAACTAACCCTCCCGCGCGAACGAGCTTAATCTTGCAATAACTGTTATTCGCGGGAGGGTCGCCATGTGAGCTCTGCGAACATTGCGGGGAGGGCGATTGTAGGCGGCCCTCCCCGGAAAGCTCGCGGGACTCGCTTACCCACCCTCCCGCGAAATGCTTGATTTTCATTGCCAACTCCAGCCCGCGGGAGGGTTAATAAAACCGCTCCGCGACGGCGATCAGCGAGAAATGTCCAAAATCTCAGACAACTCCTGCGTCAACTTTCGCCGCCGCGCAGCGCGCGGAACAGCCAGGCTTGGGCAAAAGACCAGTCCCGATAAGCCGAACGCGTCGCGATTCCCAGCGACTGCGCCGCCTCTTCGACCGAAAGACCGGCAAAAAGTCGCAATCTGACCAGTTGTGCCGCTTCGGGATCTTCCTGCTCAAAACGCTCGAGGGCTGCGTCCAGGTCGAGTATGTCATCTACTGGAAACTCGGGGCCAAGAACAAGCGAGTCCAGGGGAACTCGTTGGCGATCGCCTCCGCGTTTCAAGGATTGTCTTCTTCGTGCGCTTTCAATCAGAATCTTGCGCATGGCATCCGCCGCCGCCAGAAAAAAGTGCCCTCGATCCCGCCAACCGGGGTTCGAAGCAGAGCCCACCAGTCGGGCATATGCTTCGTGGACAAGGGCTGTGGCCTGCAGTGTGTGATCCGGACGTTCACCGGCCATCTTCTGCGCAGCGAGCCTCCGTAGCTCTTCATAGACGAGCGGCAGTAGCCGCTCAGCGGCATCGGTATCACCCTGGTCGATTCGCGCGAGAATTTCAGTAACGTCTGTCATAAACCGTAGAATAGCCCAGAGTGTTTGCCGTTGCCACCTTGGCCAATGTGACAAGATTTGATAGGCCGCTTGCCGCCAGTGTCACAGTGCATCCTGCGCAGATCCTCACTTCAAAGGAATGATCGCCTCAACGTCCGCTCTTGAAGACGGTCTGCCCGAATGCACTCGGATATCAGACCAACCTTTCGCGTATCAATTTGACATCACAAATTTACCGGGCCTCTCCCAAAGACGCCCCGACCTGCCGGTCCCCAACTGCGTAAGGTGGGCGTGACCTTACGCACTCAAGCGGAACGTCGCAACCTGCGTCGGAGTGAAACGCCGACGCACTTTACGCGCTCAGGACGAACCGTCCTGAGGCACTAACACCAGCCGTTATGAAGGGACACCGCTGCGAGTTGCGCTTCGATGGAAATCGCTGAGGTTGGACAAACCGATCACATTTGCGATGCCGCTAATCTGCAGAGGATCAACTGACCGACGCACACTAGGCAAACTACGAACCTGCTTCGGCTTAATCGCCGAAAGCGGGTAAACGATCGATGGTACGCACCGGCACTGACGAGGCTTTCCTCTGATGTTGACCACTAGACATCCGCAAACGGCCTTCGGCAACATGGAC
>JAGQPR010000122.1:5937-17529 GCA_020426625.1 Planctomycetales bacterium | reverse complement strand
TTCGCCAGAATTCCTCTCAATCGGGGAATTCTGGCGAATCCCACTACGGACCAATCCTAATTTTAGCTGTCCCTAGCCTGAAATAAACTCGACAAGGAGTGTCTGCTCGCTGCCACAACCGCCTTTGCACGAAAAGGCGAGCTTGCTACAGTGAACCCCTGTCAGTCCCCCGCCTTTTCCAACTTGGAAGCCGGAATTCGGAACAGCCAAGGTATTTTCCATGCAAACATACATTGCTAGAAAGAAACTGTCGGTCGTCGCAGCGTTGTCTCTATTCGTGATTACCAACGTGTCCAGCGGGTTTGCTCAAGAGTGGGTCCGCAATATGTTCGAGGAGAAATCGTACGATTTTGGTAATGTTCCCAAGGGGGCCAAAGTCGAGCATGCTTTCGAGTTCTCGAACAAATACGAAGAAAACCTGCATATAGCCGGGGTGCGATCCAGTTGCGGTTGCACAACTCCACGCATCGAGAAAGCCGACCTGAAAACGTACGAGAAGGGTGCTATCATCTGCGAGTTTAACACTCGTTCCTTCGAAGGGCCAAAATCGGCAGTGGTTACGGTGGTCTTTGACCGCCCCTATGCCGGCGAGATGCAGCTTATGGTTAGTGGTAACGTACGATCTGACATCGTCACCGAGCCAGGCGAAGTGAATTTTGGTGAAGTCGAGCAAGGTACAGAAAAGTCGTCGACCATCAGCGTGTTGTACGCGGGTACTGAAAAGTGGGAGATTAAAGACGTTCGGAGTGAGGATACCAACCTGGGAGTCGTACTGGCCAGCCCCAAACAAAACGGAGCCGGTCGGCTTGAGTATCAAATGAAGGTGCGCGTCAAAGACACAGCGCCAGCCGGGGAGTTGAACAGTCAGATTGTCCTGGTGACCAATGATGTTCAAGATAACCAGGTTGCGATTCGAGTCCGTGGGAGAATCATGCCGCCACTGGTTTTGCCGGATTCCGTTGAGTTAGGTACAGTCGCAACCGGCACGAAGCTAACAGGTAGGATATTTCTCCGTGGCAAGTCGCCATTTGCAATCACCAAAGTCGAATGTGACGATCCGCGATTAACCTTCACTCCTCCGCCTGGCGAGAAGACGAATCATATCATTCAGTTGGCATTTGATGCTGCCGAAAAGACTGGCCCCATTCACCAACAGGTCAAGGTTTACACCACATTGAAGACCGGCGGCGAAGCGATCACTTTTGTTAAAGGCAACGTTGTCGCCAAATAGCCACGGCTAACCTGCTAAGGTTGGCTGCCGCGAGAACGCCCCGGCCAGCTCAGCTGGCTCCAGCGCCACTTTAGTAGCTCTCCACTTAGCCTTAGCCTCGGCCAAGACTTGCGATCAATCGAGTATTTCGACCAAACCGCATTGAGATAGGGCAAACTCTCGTCGGAGAGCGTCCCAATCAATCCCTTCTTCTCGAGGACTCGTAAAGCGATCCAATAGTGGTCCAAGATTCTCCGCTCATACATGTTGCCGGATAATTCCAGCAGATCGTGCGAGGTTTGTTCCGACTCCCGCAGCCTATTCAACGCGTGCAATGTTATCGTCGCCGAAACATCCCAAGCAGACGCATGCTGCGAAATCGCGGCCAACTCGATCTGTCTCCAGAGTTGGCTGATTTCCTGCCGCGTGGGCGGCAGTAGACAACTATCCAATCTCTGCAATTCCCGCGTTTCTGCGATGGTTCGTTTCAAACCCTCCAAGGACAACGGTGGTTGAGCGAAGGTTTTGGCGGCATGCTGCGTTGCCAATTCAAGTGCATCCATTAGTTCGATCGAATTGCGGACCTGAATCCCCGCTTCGAGAATGTGCTGCTCTTTCAACCGCTCGCAAAGCTCTTGTAAATAACCGCCGCATTCGTACACAATATCGCTGACAATGGCTGACACGGTCAACGGAGACACATGAAACGTAGCCGTGGCCGCCATATCAAGGAGATTGCCGACGGTGCGGCGGACCAAGTCCTCCTGCTCGTCGTCGCGATCTTCTTTGACGCCGAAAACTCGGCGTACGGAACCGAGGTCGCCGACCAGAGAGTCCAAAGTTGCTCGCACAAAGGCGGCGTAGGACTTCGCATTGCGAAAAGCCATCGGCAGCAGCCAATTAGATGACTCTCCGCGCACTAATCCGGCGGCCAGCACCGACGCGCTGCGGACAGTGCGGTCCTTGAGATCGGCCACTGAGCGCATGAAGCCATGCAGTTTCTTGGATGCATCGCCAAAGGTCGAATGCTCCATGTCGATGGCAACAGGCAGTTCCGCAGGCCGAGATGGACCTTCGCGGCCCAAAGTTTCACTGTCAAGCGATGGCTGCTCAGCAAATGATTGGTCGCGCCCGCTTGAGTTATGAATATTGCCCGGTTGCCGGTTTGCCACATCGGGCGGGTTTTCGCAGTGGTCTCCCAGGTTCATGTTGTGTTCCAACAAACGCGAAATTCTCAACTGCCAAAAGAGTAGACATAAGATGCTTCAAACCTAAGACTAGATTGCGAATCACTCGTCTCTTCCTGCGTTAGCGTCCCTAATAGTAGCAGCTGTTGCTTGGCGATCAATGTTGGCGCCAGGATCTTCGGGATCAGTATTCGCACAGAGCTAGATTCATCGTTGCCGACGTCTTCGACGGGAGTTACGACCCAGTAACCACTCTCTTCGTACAAGGTACCGATCTCCAGAATGACGGCCAGCCCGCTAGGCGTCTGTATCTCCGACCGCGACAGGCTATGCTTGGCGCCTTGCTGAATCATGCTGACCGTTTCTGGCACGCGCTTGATCATTCTTGAGAGATCTTGAATCTGGTCTCGTAGCACGCGGATTACGCTTTCGTTCTTCGGCAGGCGACCAACCAATAATGCCAGCGACGCCAAGTCAGAATACATAGCTCTGGCAAGTTGTTTTTTGTCAGCTTCAGGCGTCTTGAGCCCCTGATGCCAGTACTCTAAATCTCGCTCACACAAGGAGATGGCAGCGAACACGTTGTGACCGATAAAATTCCTATCCGTCAATCCAAGCGATTCCTCAGAAGGCGCAGCTCCCGTCGCGGGATCGTGAGGATACTCGCTCGTGCCTTCGCTGGACTGCGCATCCCCACCCTGCTTGACTTGACTTGGCTCATTGTCGCTTGGTGCGGTGGGGTCATTGGCCGCAAGCGTTGCCATGCTCCTGCTCAGGTCTACCCGACTTGAATTGTCCACTTCTGCGGAATCCTGCCCACGATTTGAGCTGTTGGCTTCGAGTTCGGGAATTGCCAGCGGATGAAACTGCTCGGGAACAATCCAGGGAACATAGCGTGCAACGCTTGGACCGGCATCTATCAGGTCTTTTCCCAACACGTGCCACATGATTAATAGCGATACGGGAACTGCAGCTAACCCTCCGACAGCCACTTGCAATACAGTCCAGATCGGCGAACGTGTTTTTCGCTTGAGTCGTTCGAATTGCTCGTGCGTGATCGGCTCGAAACTCTTCCAGTTGATTTCGGCATCGGAAGACTTCTTTGCCGCGGACTGCATCGGGGGAGAATCGCTGACCACATCCTGCACGACAAGTTCGCTATCGCTGTCGGCTCGACTTTGAGCAGCTTCCAAGGATGAAGTAGATGCAGTGAATTGGTCAGCTCTCACCACTTCCCACACACTGAATTTCGAGCTCAGCTCACCCAAGGTAAACTGCGTTAGGCAATTCGGGCAGCGGATCTCGGAATCCGCCGCAGTTTCCTCCAAGATCAGAGAAAACTGCGAACAGTGCGGGCAGGGAAGTACTTGTAACATCGCCAACCTCTTTTGCGAACTAGCAATCCAAGAAACAACCTGGCAGAAAACCTGGCGTTCACCGCCTCAGTGCATATTCTTTGCCCGGTACAGAATGAGGTTTGCGCAATAACGGCCGGCTTGACCAGAGCACCACGATTGGAAACGACCTGCATAACACACACCAAGTGGACCGCAACTTACTCTCCCTCGGGTCCCTTGCCTGCCGTCCTGTGAATAGCTGTGGAAGATCAAGGTGAGGGACATAAATCGCCAAGTCATTTTACCCCAGGTCCTAAAGCAGCTACTGCTTCCGGCTTTCACGGGGCGCCGCCAACTGTTTGGCGACACTTTTGATCAGAAGATCCATAGAAAAGGGTTTTCGAATGTAGTCATCCACTCCGAGCAATTCGGCATACTGTTGGTGACGATTGCCTTCATTTCCCGTAATCATGATCACTCGCAATTGATCGTTGCCCGCTCGACGAAGTTGCTCGAGCACCAAAAAACCACTGCGTTTGGGCATCATCATGTCAAGGATCAGCACGTCCGGTGTCGTTTTTTCTGCCAGCGCTAATCCCTGATTACCATCGCGAGCAACGGATACCTGATAGCCTGCGGTTTCAAGTGCGTATCGCATCGATTCCACGATTTCGTTGTCGTCATCGACGAGCAAAACATGTGGCATCGGATCTAGCTTGCTTTGAGGGGCGACTGGCTCGTTCATAGCGATTTTCAAAAAAGACTTAACTTGTATGCTTCCGACAGACTGAGATATTGGGCAAGCCTTATTCTCCACCGTGCAAGGTATAGTATAAACGACAATTGCTAAAACGGGGCGTAGCAACTCGCCTCGACCAAATTCAATGGACTTTTGTTAGGCCTAATGCGTGACTGACTCTCCTTCCCCAGCCAAAGTCGATCCTGAGCTGAGACAGCGGATTCTCGACTTTGTGTACCATCCGCAATATACGCCTCAAAAGCCTAAAGCGATTCATGCCGCATTGAAATTGCCTCCTGACGTGTTCCCCAAGGTACGCATGGCTATTAAGCGACTCGCCCAAGCCGGTGAACTGGCTTACGGTGGAAATCATCTTGTATTGACGCCAGAGCAAATCACTGGCGATCCCAAAATGACCCGCGGAACATTTCGCCAGGCAGCAGCCGGTTTCGGATTCGTGCGTCCGGTGCCCACCGGTCGACTGGGTGCCGTCGACGACATCTTCATCCCAGCATCCGAAACGCAATCGGCGATGGATGGGGACTTGGTTCAGGTGCGAGTTCGAGCCAGCCGCAAGGGGAGTGGACAGGAGGGCAAGGTCGTAGAAATCATCCAGCGCGCTCGACGGCAGTTCGTCGGCTCCTATGGCGTGGAAGGTGGAAATTCCATTGTATGGCTAGACGGAGCCAATTTGACTGCTCCGATTCAAGTTGGTGATGTCCGCGGCTTACCGCTGCAGACAGGTGACAAGGTCGTTGTCGAACTGGTCAAGTTTCCCGAGGGTAACTTCGAAGGTGAAGGAGTTATCCTGGAGGTTCTCGGCTCGAGCAGCAACCCAGCCGTAGATACGCTGGCCGTGATGCACCAATACGGATTGAAGGATGAATTTCCTGAGGCTGTCATCGAACAGGCCAGGCAACTAGCGGACAAATTCGTCGAAGGTGAAATCCCCGCTGAGCGACGCGATTTGACTCAAACGACAACCCTGACAATCGATCCCTACGACGCACGCGATTTTGATGACGCCATTTCACTCAGCCGCAATGAAAAAGGCAATTGGGAATTAATGGTACATATCGCCGATGTGGCCCACTTTGTTCCGCTCGGATCAGAGCTGGATGAAGAGGCCCGCAGTCGTGCGACCAGCGTCTACTTGCCGGATCGGGTCATTCCCATGTTGCCGGAACTGATCAGCAATCATTTGGCTAGCCTGCAACCGGGCAAAGTCCGCATGACCAAAACGGTTTTCATGGAAATGACCGATACGGGCACATTGCTGCATCAGGAGGTGTTCAACTCCGCGATTCACAATGACCAAAGGCTCAATTACGAACAAGTAGATCAATTCTTGGATAATCCAGAATCATGGCAGGAGCGGCTACAACCGCAGGTCTGGCAATTGTTACGTGACATGCACACGCTGGCGATGGTGCTGCGAAAAAACCGCCAGCGCGACGGTGCGTTGGAATTGCACTTGCCGGAAGTAAAAATCGACTTGGACAAGGCGGGCAAAGTAAAGGGTGCCAAGATTGTCGAGAACACCGAGAGCCACCAGATTATCGAAGAGTTCATGCTGGCAGCCAACCAAGCAGTCGCTACCTGGTTGGACCGTCTTGAGATTCCCTTTCTCAGGCGAGCCCACGCGCCTCCCGAACGCCGCAAGATGAAGAAGCTGGACGATTTCATGCGAGATCTCGGAATCCGCTGTGAGAGTCTGGAAAATCGCTTCGAGATACAACGCGTCGTTGAATTGGTGAGAGGCAAGCCCACCGAGTATGCAGTCAACTATGCCATTCTCAAATCGATGAGCAAGGCAGTCTACCAGCCCGAGCTCGAAATGCACTACGCGCTACAGTTCGACCACTATTGTCATTTTACAAGTCCCATCCGACGCTACCCGGACTTGCAGGTGCATCGCACTGTTAATCGGCTGATTGAAGGCCGCCAACCCTACGGAGACCCGTTTCCCGTATTGATTAGCCTTGGTCACCACTGCAGTGACAAAGAGCAGAATGCCGAGTGGGCGGAGCGCGAGGTAATTCGCATCAAGCTGCTTCATTTCTTAAATAAGAAAATCGGCGAGAGTATGCCTGGAGTCATTAGCGGTGTGGTTCCCGAAGGATTCTACGTGCGTGGAACGAAGTTTCCGGCGGAAGGGTTTGTATCCGTCAAAACGCTTCCCGCAGACAAGTACCGCTTCGAAAAGCACGGCCAGGTCTTGGAGGGGTTTCGCAGTGGCAATCGCTTTCGCTTGGGAGACTCGCTGACTGTCAAAATTGATCAAGTCGATCTGGCGCGACGTGCACTGCTACTGAGCGTCGTCGTTAACCATACGGCGCGGTCTTCCACCGATTCAGGCACGTCGAACAGTACCCGCGGGCGAAAAGGAGGCAAGGCGGTCAAGCGCATCAAGTCGGGAAAGAAAGGCTCCAGCAAATCGGCGAAGACAAAATCGACCAAGAAAAGCAAGAAGAAACGCCACTAGAACTTGCCTCATCAGTAGCCATCACTGCCAAGGACTGCTAGATGCAACAAGCGGCTGCAGTGTTGTTGGTTTACTTGATACCCACGCCAGCCGGGCGGCCTAGTAGGGCTCCTCGCAATCCGACTATCACGGAAGGATCGCGAGCAGCCTTATCGGCTAGCACGCGGACGTCCGCGATGATCGGCGTCAAGCGACGTGCCAGGTCTTCTACGGTACCCAAAGTATTGACAATTGAAACGTAGGCCTGATCGTCGTCTAAGAGCCGCGCCAGAGTTCCTTGGCCATTGTTCACTCGCTGGACGAGTCGATTCACGGTGATCGTTGCCGACTGAACTTCGGTGATCAATTGGTCAAAATTGTTCACCGTCCTCATCAAGTCGGCGACCATTTCATCTCCGTTTTCGCCCAGAGGCTCCGTAAATGCACCGATGTTGCGAACCACTTTCTCCATCTCCGTTCCAACGCCACCAATCGCGGCAAGCGATGCATCGGCTTGTTCCATAACTTGATTGGCCCGATCGGCCAAGCGAGGCAGCTCTCGTGCCACCGTATCCAAGGACGATTTCAAGCTCGGGTCACTCACCAAGGAGTTGACGGAATTGAGAGTCATATTCAGATTGTCGATGGTGACGGCGATTTTTTCGGCAATTCTCTGGATCTCACCGTTGCCACCGCCCAACATACCGCGAATGTCTGAGGCCAAGCCGTTGACCTGCTCCACGGCTGATGTAATGGATGTTAACGTGGTGGCTACCGAACCCTGCATGTTCACCAGCGCATCCAGTGGATCGGGAGCAACGCTGCCACCGGTGAAGTAGTCACCATCTTGGACAAATCCCTCCATCAGAGCATTTTCATTTTCGTCCAGAATTCCGTCTGCCGGAGTGCCCGCCAATCCGTCAAAACGAGTTAGCAGCGACTCTCGGGTAGGTGGCACGAATTCAACGACTGCTTCATTGGTGATGAAATTGCCCATGCCAATTCGTGGCTGTTCACGGGCGCGCACGCGATACTCTGAATCCAGTTCAAGTGTCAAGTCAACTCCCTTGGCATCGTCCAACAACTCCAGGGACTTTACGCGACCGATTTGCACGCCATTTTTTCTAACCGGAGTATCTGTAGTCACCATGGGCGCTGCGTCGAAGCGGATCGTAACTTCGTACCGTTGCTTAAACAAGTTGGGAGCAGCTCCAAAGAACAAGATGAGAATCACAGCGATTACCATGGAGGCAACCACCAGGACCCCTACGCCGAAACGATAGCCTTGTTCGTCCATTACTTTTGCCTTTCCATCAGCGCTTGCCGCAGAGTTCCGACTGCGGCCTTACTTGCTACTCCGTCAGCTACTGTACTTGTCCGCCAGCATGGGCGTCTCATGGAAACCATCAAATTCCTTACGCCGCAATTCCATCAGACGCTCGCCTGCCTCACCTTCCACAAACTGGCGGACTCGTCGATCGTCGGAGCTATCCAAACCCGCTGGTGGACCGTCGTAGATTATCTGGTTCTCGCCCTTTTTCAGTCTGGCAAAGGGATAGAGCATGACCACGCGGTCAGCAACTTTGCGGGCCGTTCGCATGTCATGCGTGATGATCAAGCTGGTAACCGACGGATCCCTTCGCGTGCGAAGCATCAATTCGTTGATCACGTCGCTCATGATCGGATCCAATCCGGTGGTTGGTTCGTCATACAACATCAACTCTGGGTTGAGTATCAGCGCTCGCGCGATTCCCACTCTTTTGCGCATGCCACCCGAAAGTTCAGCAGGTCGCTTGAACGACACATTTTCTGGCAGGCCAACTTCGGCCAGTCTTTCACTTACCATTCGCTCCAACTGCCGCCCCTTGGCAATGTTGTGCTGCACCAACGGAAAAGCCACGTTGCTACCAATAGTCATGCTGTCAAACAAAGCAGCGTTCTGGAATACGAAACCGAATTTCCGACGCAGTCCCGTCATCTCAACATCGTTCATCCTCCCGATGTCTTGTCCATCGTAGATCACTTGACCACTCGTAGGCGCAACCAGCCCCACGATGGACTTCAGTAGCATAGTCTTGCCACAACCGCTCTCACCGATAATAACCACCGTTTGGCCACTGGGTATGGTCAGGTTGATGTGATTCAAGATGGTCTGCTTGGCAAACTTGAGCGTCATGTCGCGCAGCTCGATTCGCGGCCGCACTTGGTTCGCCAGCCCGGTAGGATCCATCGAATTCTGCGCTGCATCTGCACTCATGTTAGATCAGCTTGCTTCCCCCGTGAGGCCAAAAGGTCCTAAACACTGATTCCAAGAAAATGTTCAGCATTAGATCAATGCCCAGTATCAAGACGAAACTGAATACGAATGCAGCGGTTGCTGCTCGTCCAACGCCCTCAGCTCCCGCCTGGCAGTTGAATCCACGATAACAACTTACCACCGCGATTATTCCTCCAAAGAAAAAGCTCTTGAAGATCCCGGCAAAAAAGTCCCAACCACTGACAAAATTTCTACTGTTGTTCAAGTACTGGTAGTGGTCTAAGCCCAACATGACCACCGCGTAGAAGTAACCGCCGACGATCCCCATGAAATCGGCCATGATCGTAAGAGCTGGAATAAGCAGAATGCATGCCAAGAAACGTGGGACAACCAAATAGTGAATAGGGTCCGCCCCCATACTAATCAATGCATCGATCTGCTCAGTAACACGCATCGTCCCCAAGACAGCCGCCATAGCGCTGCCAACTCGTCCTGCCAGCATCGTAGCCGCCAAGACGGGCCCCAGTTCGCGAACCAAGGAATAGTTGATCACGCCTCCCATGCGACTTTCCAGTCCCAGGTCCCGAAACTGCGTGTAACTCTGATTAGCCAACACCATACCGATGAAAGTACCAGTCAGCGCCACGACTGGCAAACTGAGTACGCCCACGTGGTAAAAGTTGGGTAGAATTGTGCCTTTGCGGGGCAGGGCAGTGAATAACCACAAGAACATTTTGCCGGCAAAAATGGCCATGTCGCCCAACGTCAACATAGCATCCACCACCAGCTCGCCCCAGTCGCTGACCCAGCGGTACAAGGCTTCTTGAAACCCCGGTCCGGCGTGAAAGCTATCATTGCGTGTCGATGGCAGGGACACTAAGTTTCCCTTAGCTGCTGGACGAACTTGGGGTATTTCAATAACGTGCAGATACAATTGTTAAACTTTATCGGTTACGCAGACTATCCGGCTTCAGCCGGAGTTGGCAAACGCGTGGATCGCCCACACATGCCAATACCACGAGGCACTTTCCATGGTTGTGGACAAAGTTCGCTTTGACATTGTTACCCTCTTTCCCCAAATCTTCCCAGGCTACTTGGGGGAGAGCTTGCTGGCCAAGTCGATCGAGAATGGCATTGTAGATACGCATGTCCACAACTTGCGTGACTGGTCTAAAAACAAGCATCACAAAGTCGATTCTCCACCGTACGGCGGCGGACCGGGTATGCTAATACAGGTGCAACCAGTTGTGGAATGCATCGAAGCGGTACGCGGCTTGGACACCGAGCCAGGTCAGCTGATCTTGCTCAGTCCACAAGGTGAAAAGCTTACGCAATCCCTGGTCTCCGAGTTGGCTACCTATCGTCGAATGATCCTGTTGTGTGGTCGCTACGAAGGCTTTGACCAACGCGTCATCGACATTCTTCAACCACGCGAGATCAGCCTGGGAGACTTTATTCTCAACGGTGGTGAAGTCGCCGCCATGGCCATTATCGAGTCCGTCATTCGGTTGATTCCCGGCGTGTTAGGTGACGCGCAGAGCAGTCAGCAGGATTCTTTTTCCGATGCCTCGCTGCTGGAATTCCCGCAGTACACCAAACCCCGCGAGTTTCGAGGAATCGCAGTGCCAGAAATTCTACTCAGCGGTAACCACGCCCAGATCGCCAGCTGGCGGTTGTTGCAAAGCCAACATCGAACCGCTCAGCGACGTAGTGATCTGCTGCAATAGGCCATCTCAGACTATGGACTAGGGCGCACCGCGAAACGGACTCCCCTACCCGCGCAAACCCACTTAGAGCCCCTCCCCTTGAACGAAGACACACTCCTCTTATACTACGCCCTATGGAGACTTGCGAATAACATAATGAACTACCGAATGATCCCATGACGAAACAGCAACTTTTTTGTTTTGTAGTGACCTCGCTTTTCTGGCAGCTTACGAACTTCGCCAACGCGCATCAACAAACTGACGTTTGCAAATGTGTCGAGAGCAGCCGCTCATCGCCCCCGATTGAACCGCAGTTGACGTATACCTACGTCGCTATGTGTTGCATCGAACAATTTCCGGGGTATTGCTGGACGCAGCCTTTTGAAGGCACGGGAGACACGCCCGCGGCGGCTCAAACTCAAGCCTCGAACAATTGCATTGCAAACAGCGGATATGTTGTTGGGTTGTATCCCCAGGGACAAGAACCACCGTCGGGCGCTTGTTCTTGCGTTGGACGGGTTGTGGCTACCCACACACAGCCCATCATGCACACGACCTGCTGCCCATCCCCGAAGCGTGAAGCGAAGCCCGCTGGATGCTTGCGGCGACTGCTAAATCGTTTTCGCCGGTGCCGTTAGCCCATTGCCGTCTACCTGAAAAATCCTAACCAACGGGCGCAGGTTTGGTCTAGC
>JAGQPR010000122.1:0-5844 GCA_020426625.1 Planctomycetales bacterium | reverse complement strand
ATTTTTTCCCTCGCAAACCTAGGGAACTAAGGACCAAGTGAAAAATGGCTTGGCGGTTTATAGCTGTTTTCTTTTTCGGGGACAAACCGTTGAAGACATTCCAGTAACAGAAACTTTTGGAGTGCGGCGACGCATTCGATCAAAAGAATGCTCGACGAGATTTCTGTCGGCTCGTTCGGGCCTAAGCGATGCATTCAGACTTGCACAGTCTGCGGCTAGGGCAGAGGTTATGCCGCGTCTCTGGCACTAAGCCCAACAACACTACCGAATCAATTTACTTAGGCCACAGAGGCCCTCCGCCGAACACAGCGTAGATGGCATTTGCCGTTAGCACTAGCTCCGCAATTCCCTGGAAGAAATAGAGACGGAGAATAGCGAGTCGTACTATTGGGCATCGCGTATCCAGGGGGCCAACTGATTCGCATAATGTACCGGATTCTGTGGAATTTTCACAATCGATTCTCTTTCGCGAAACAGCAGCCAGGGCGAAGACGGCATACCAACCGACCAGCGATGTGCATCGTAGACTGGAAAGTCGTCTAAGTTCATCCGCAGCGAAAATTCTTGTTGACCAGTCACCCAATTCCAGCCTTCATAACCTTGCTTGGTCCGAACGAAAAGACAGTTGTCACCGCCTGGAGCAAGCGACCCCAAGATGCGCGAAGTGGACTGAATTATATGCTCTGTGGCCAGCGTCTTGGCATCGACTATCAGTATACTGCCGACTCGCGTAAGCAAAGCTAGTTTGCCAGCGGGCAAAAACTGACCAGCCACGACTTCTTCTTCTAGATCGATTAATGACTGAACCTTTGTGTCGGTATTTACAATAAACGCGTCCAGTTGGTTCGCTTCAGGTCTAATTAACAGGTCATAGCTTTGAGAAGGATTAACCGAAATCCGGCGATTGCCGGCAAGAACGAGCACTAGTGGCGAATCGGGGGAAAGAGAAATTGAGTGGACCGCCGTTTCAAATCGATGAATATCATGGAGACCGGTACGCAAATCCCAGAGACTGATCGCATCAGGCGCATAGAGCGATACAACTTGAAGGTTGTCGCTGCCAATCGCGTGCTCGACCGGAAAAGCCTCGGCAAAAGGAGCGTCCAGATCGCGGACTTTGACTTGTTCGACAAGGTCCCATTGCGAAGTTCTGCCGCTTGAATCGGATGTTACAAGTTGTTTGCGATCTGGCGAGAGATTGGCTGCCGTCAGCGAGTAGTCGTGCCTCCCAAGCAATTGCGTGCTGCCGTCTCGCAGGTCGTGCAATTGAACCATTCCATTAACGGACACCAATATTGCATGCCCCTCGACTGCCGTATGTGCGGCCAAGAGCAACGGTCCGGTGTGCCCCAATAGCTTCTGCAACATCTTCGAAGATTCGATCTCCACCAACGTAGCACCGTACGTTGTTCCAGATACCGCAAAGGACTGCGCGGATTCGTTGACAGTAATAGTGGGAAACATCAAGCCCAATGGCTCCTGAGCGAAAATCCGCTGTTCTTGCTGGTGCCATAAGATTACGGACGACTCTTGCACTGCTTCGGTAATGCGAGAATTAGGCCAAGATCCCTGCGGATAACTACTTTCGGTAGCAAAGACGAAGTGGGAACCAATCGCTTTTACGTCCGAGCAAGGATTGGCGGTAACTTGGATCTTGTCGTTGGTCTCGAGATTCCATACAAAACCACCGTCCACTTTTGAGGCAACAGCAACAACGCGACGGTCGTGGCTAAGCGCAATCTCTCGAATTGGTCCACACTCGATGCTAGCCACCACCTGCCCATCAGATATTCTCCACAAGCCCATGCGTTGGTTTTGGCCAAGCCCGTGTGTGACAACATATTCTCCACCAAGCGCGAAGAAACCCGCGTAAACTGGAAAAGCGTCA
This sequence comes from Planctomycetales bacterium, assembly GCA_020426625.1. Taxonomy (GTDB): domain Bacteria; phylum Planctomycetota; class Planctomycetia; order Pirellulales; family Pirellulaceae; genus Aureliella. The sequence goes on along the minus strand of JAGQPR010000122.1, from coordinate 3,956 downwards.
CTTGAAATCTCATTGACTACGCTCTCCCCATGAATATCCCAGATCCGCAATCGAGAATTGGACATTGCAATCAGCAGCTTCTCGTTCCGTTCATCCAAGTCAAACCGCCCGATCGTAGACTCAAAGCTTGCAAGCCTGCGACGTGACCTAGCCAACGGATCATAGGCCATCAGATCGCCATTCTGTGTCGCTGCGATCAGCCGTTCATCCGGTAGCTGAATAGCGATGTCGACGATCGAATCCCCTGTCTCGGAAACCGAAACTAGTCTCAACGTATCTAGCGACCAGTGCCACAATTGACGTGAATCGGTGATCAGCAATAGGCCATTACTGTTCCGCAATTCGATCGCTTGCGCAATTGATTCCGACGGGAGTGGCAAGACGAATAGGTCACGTAGACTTCCCGGATCCATCACAGCCAGTTCACCTGGCCTTTCGACTAATATTCGCCCGTCGTCCAAGATCAGCTCAGTTTTACCATCGTGTTCAAGTCTCCTTTCAATCGACTCAGAGATCTTCCAATGGGTCGAGCGTTCGTCAGTGATCGTCGATATTAGAGCTCGCTGGGCGTCCAACGAATATTCAATGGAGGAGTTCGTTAGCCTGACCTGCCCTGCATCAATGGTGCGTCGCTGTTGATCGGAGACGCTATTCCAGATGCGGATCGTGTTATCCCAGGCAATGGTGGCAAACTGACTGGATTCAGGCCTCGCTTGAATATCGATAATCCAATCTGTGTGGGCTCGACATTCTCCAATCAGCGAGCCATCTGCAGAGTTGTACAACTGAATAAAGTCGTTTCCGTTCGTCGTGATGGCAACTTGTTGGTCCTTGCCAACTGTAGCAAAGTGTTGCAATTGCGCATTCGTTACACATCGGGTAACTTCAGTGCTCGAGTGAGCGCTGTAAACGACCACCGAGCCGTCAACCGTATCCTTGGCGAAAACTCGATCGTCGCGGTCGGCAAATGCTGCATCCCGGTGAAACATATAGCGCGTGTTTTCGTATGTAGCTGTGGAGTAGGTCTTGATACCAGCCGAACCTCGAATCATCAGCTCTTTGCTATTGCTTGAAAATTCAATGCCCACATCAAACGGCGAAAGGCCATCTTGATAGTCGAAAGCATGCAGCTTGCTGCCGCTGTTTGCATCCCAAAGCGCGGCGGTACTGTCTTCCGACCAGGTAGCAATGAGATTGCCGTTGGGCGAAAAGAGGGCTTCGATGACCGGAGCCGTGTGACCGCCGCGCAGTCGCAAAACTACCTTTGACCAATCGCTAGAATCGAAGACGATCGCTTCGTTGCCCTCTACTGAAGGTAAGACAACCATTGGTGTCGCTTGCGAGAATGCCCCATCCCCAAGCCGGACAGCCATGGCGTTTGATATGACGGTAGGTGAATTGTTCCAATCATTGCTCTTCCACAGATAGACAGGAGTTCCCTTCGGCAGTTTTCTCCTACCGCTTGGAACACTCTCTGCGCCAGATGAGAGCAGATACCTTCCGTCGGGTGAAAACGCTGTCTGCACCAAGATGCTTGCGGGCGCCAACTCAGCCATTAGCTTACCTTGCTCCGCATCGAAAACCAAAGCCCTGGCACGCGGCTTGTCTACCAGCCGACTGTCCACGCCTTTGACAAGCCAACGCCCATCGGAACTAAACGACAGTGTCCCGACCTGGGAGGTTCCTAAATCGATTCGATGGATCTCTCGCAAGTCATTGAGAGCTGCTAGAACCGCCTGATCTGCCGCAAAGCCGGGTGTGTAGTTGGCCGCTTCCAAGGCCAGTTTCAACGCCTGGGAAGAATTGCGATCTCGCAAGAGGGCGAGCGCGGATTCAGCTTGCAGTCGGTGGCCCAGGTTTTCGACAGAACGGATTTGTAGTGCCCAAGCGCCAAGCGCGAGTCCACTAATCAGGATGGACGCGAAGATTGCCATGATGACCACCAGAGCTGGACGCTGATACAACCAATCGCGGGCATGCTTCCACTTCGGCGTACGCCGCGTTTTGATCGCCTGATTGGCTGCCAGTTTCCGTAGATCCGCTGCCATCGCTGCCGCGGAGTCATATCGATCCGCCGGGTTGCGCTCAGTCGCGCGACAAAGAATGGTTTCCAAATCACTCGGGAGCAGTGGATTGACCTTGCGGATGGGCAGCGGTCGTTCTTGCGTTAGCTCACGGAGTATATCCTTGGTCTTCCTGCTACGACAAGCATGACTCAAGGTGGCCAATTCGTAGAGTGCAACCCCCAAGGAATAGATATCGGTACGATGGTCCAACAACTCACGCTTGCCAGAGGCTTGCTCAGGGCTCATGTACAGTAATGTTCCGATGAGATCGCCCGTATGCGTCAGCTCCGGCGAGTTTTGCAGGTGGGCCAGACCGAAATCGGTTACCCAAACCCGATTGGCATGATCCAAGATCAAGTTTGAGGGTTTGATGTCACGGTGGATCACACCGCGTTGATGCGCATGCTCCAGGGCCTCAGCGACTTGGACGCCGATCTCAGCTACCGTTCTAGCTATTTGGGCTGCCGCTGCTTTACCTCCACGACGCTGTAGGCTTTGAGCGTATGTCTCACTGGACAGGCTGCTTAAGACGCGCCGCGCGGAATTCCCTAATGAACTTGCAGGCGCAGCTGGAAGCTCCACTTGTTCTTGGTCGGCCGAAGCCAGCGTGGACTCGGCTGGTTTTTTTGGCGAAGTCGTTGCATCAGCCTGAGAGCGGACAGTGCTGCGGGCACGATGAATAAGTCGCCCCAAGTCCTCACCTTCGATCAACTTCATGGCGTAGTAGTGCGTACCGCCTTCATTGCCAACCGAGTATATGGGCACGATGTTGTCGTGATTGAGCTGTGCAGCAGCTTGAGCTTCGATCTGAAAGCGTTGCGTATCGGCTGACCGCAAGGTCGCGGCGATCGGCAATACTTTCAGAGCAACAACTCGATGCAACGTCACGTCCACAGCACGATAGACGGTGCCCATCCCTCCGCGCCCCAACTCGGGACCAACTTCATAGGGCCCAAGCATTTTTGGAGGCTGCAGAATCTGAGGACTGGCTCCATCGTACTTGGTGCCAAGACTAACAAAAGTTGGGGCATTATCCCCGAACGCGCTGGTTCTCCGTGGATCCATTATTACACCTTAGCGAGTATCCGAGGAAATAGCTGCAATGTGTTCCGATAGAGATATTGGTATAGCGCCGCGATTGGGTGCCGACCGTATATTGTTTCAGAGACAGCGTCTTGAACTCCTGACGCGCAATTTCTCCTGGCGCAATTGTGGTACAATGACGTCATGGTAATCGAAATGACCGAACAGTCTGTACCCGTCACGGTTGTCAGTGAGACTCGATTTAAATGGATCGGAAGGATAAATTGCTTTAGTAAGCGGTTCGGGATTTTCTTTCAAATGGCCTTGACCAACGAATCCCCTAGAAGCTAAAGTTCTGACGTCGTCGCACGACAACGGTTGGTCGAGGGCGAGGATGCTCGGACTGTTCCTGCAGTTGCGTCCAAAGATTAAAAAACGATATTGTGCAAGGATGCCTTTTTCGCTAAATCTTCCTGAAACCAACGTTGATGGTGAATGACGCAGGACGCTGACTTCCCATCATCTTCAAAATTGCTCCCGGATATATAGCTCGCAGTCCTCCGCCCCCCTGGGACTCGTTCACTATCCGGGAGCTTTTTTCGTTTCCAGACGGAGCATTCTCAATCGTGCTCGGCATCGTAACTGGAAGCACTTCTGTCAAATCCAATTTGCTCTCAAAGCCCCTCTTGGGATTGCGGGCACGAGCATGAGTTCCTGAGACATTCCTGAGACTGCTCAGTAGGAATTCTTCGACGCGGACTACGGTGAGTAAAAACAGTACGCCTAGTTTCCATAGTAAATAGTAAGGAACTGAGGAAAAATAACTTGGGTGTTTACTGTGAGTGGAATTGATCGTTCAAACGTGGA
>JAGQPR010000121.1 GCA_020426625.1 Planctomycetales bacterium | reverse complement strand
GTCGACGGAATCGCCAGCAAACGGTGACTGCTTCATCCCTGCCTGTCTTTCGCGACAGTCCCGCTTTCGCAGTGCTCTTGACTCAAAGTTAGCTAAAGCTAAGATATGCGCATAGTTAGCGCGGGCTAAGAATCTTGATTGTGTTTGTGCGCTCGCGGTTCGCAAAGGGATTGACTCGAAGGAGCAGCAATTTATGGGGCAGCCAGAACAATGCGCTTGTAATGGAAAGCGTATGTCGATTCGACGAGCATTTACTTTGGTGGAGCTACTTGTGGTGATCGCCATTATCGGCGTTCTAGTCGGTTTGTTGTTACCGGCAGTGCAGGCTGCTCGTGAGGCAGCGCGAAGAATGCAATGTTCCAACAACTTGAAGCAGATTGGCCTGGCCGTGCTGAACTATGAGTCAGCGCACCGCGTGTTTCCATCGGGCTACATCTCCTTTGCAACTCGCAATGGGTCAGGGCCGATGACCGCAGCTTTGGATACTCAAACGTGGGATGGTGCGCCGGGCTGGGGGTGGTCCACGCTGATTCTCCCGTTCATTGAGCAGAATGTTCTGAGCGATTCGTTGAATTTATCAGAACCCATCTGGTCTGCCTCCAATCGCGTCTTGGTGCAAGCGAAACTATCAAACTTCTTGTGTCCGTCGTCCAGCGGGCCTAGCGGCAGTGTGGCGGTTCGCAAGCAGGCTGGCCAAGCCTTGACGCGCTACGGACCACCGCTCGAACTTGGACGTTCACACTACGTGGCCAGCCATGGACAGGAATCTTGCTGGGGTGATTGCGGCGCCTCGCTAACCGGTATCGTTTTCACCAATATCTACTCTTCTGAGACGAAGGTCATTACCATCAATGGCGATGCGGGCGCGGTAGCTGATGGACCGTTTTTTCGAAACTCCAAGGTGAGAATTGCAGCTATCACTGACGGCACTTCGAATACGATCTTCGTCAGTGAGCACTCGTCGCGTCTAAGCGACAAGACATGGGTGGGAGTCGTACCTGGAGCCTATGTGCACCCACATTTTCTTACTCCGGAAAATGGATCGGATGCAGCCGCAACGTTGACGTTGATGCACGTAGGACCCTCTGGCGGCGAGCTGGACATCACGGGGTTTCCGATTATCCACCCGATGAATTTTCCGACGTTTCATGTTGGTCAAATGTATGCCGAGCATCTTGGTGGAGGGAACGTGCTGTTTGGAGACGGCTCAGTGCGCTACATGCCCGAGACCATCGATCTAATCCTGGCTGCCGAATTAGCCAGCATGGATGAGGGTGAGGCGGCGGATTTTCGCGATTGAATCTGAGGGTATACCGAAAAGTATTGAGGTTGAACGCCATGAACACAAACTATCGCTGGATAGTGTTATCCCTGCTCTTTGTTTTGTCAGGAGCCATAGCGATATGGTTGAATTCCGGCTACGGACCGATGAGCAGTCAGGGCTATCAATACGCATTGGCTCTTGTTTCTGCATGCAACCGCCATGACCAGGCACGCGTTGAGAGGATTGTCGTCCAGTTACGGTCGGAAGCATTGCCCAAGCAGGACTATCGGGTATTGCTGGATATTGCTCGCGTTGCCTTGTCAGGTGATTGGGAACGTGCCAACTCCAACGGGCGAGAACTACTAAAGGCTCAAATTCGCCCTGCTGATTCCAATTAGAAGTCGAACGGATTGTCGGCAGCCGGTGGGGTGTCGCTAGCAGGTGGGGTCTCGAAGGGGTTGTCGACGCTTCCACCGCCCAATGGATCCGTCTCGAAAATATTCATTGGGTCGGCCGCTTCCGTGCCAAATATAGAACTGGCATTGTTTGTTGGAGTCGAAGCACTGGCTGCAGTGGTTTCTACTGAATTTTCGTCGGTGTCCTCGGCCGGGGTAAACGGGACGACTAGCGTAGGCAACTCGGCTCCGACTGTTCGCAAACACTGGATTCGTCCGTCAACACCGGCCAGATACACGCGATCACTTGTCTGGTTCATGATGGGCCCGCTCAACGGTGTGCTATCAGACAAAGCTCGGTAGGCACCGCTGTCGGCATCGAGAATCAGCGTTTGATCAGACTTGGTCCGGCAGACAAGCTGTTTTCCGGCGCGGGCAATCACTGTAGACACTGCATAACCCGAAGCATCCCAGCGAACATTTCCCGTAGCATCATCAATGGCGATTACATCGCCGTTTTCTGTAGCGACATAAACTGAATTTCCGACTACCAGTGACGGCGCCGTGATGGGCTGGCCGGAACGGAATTCCCAGACAATACTGCCGAGTCGACTGTCAGCGGAGATTTTTGCAATCACACCTCCAGTTGATCCGACGTAAAATGCATTGTTCCCGGCTGAGAGGCTTCCAGTGATGGCGGAAGGCGTTTCATAGCGGAACCAAACTTTGGGTTCCTCGCTTCCCGAGAACACATAGGTGTATCCGCGATCAGTGCTGGTCGCGCAAAACTCCTGTCCCGCAAAATTCACTGGGTGGCCGACTGCCCTTCCAGACATCACGTAGGTCCACGGCAAATGTCTTGAACCGAGATCATATGTGCTGATTGTACCCGTGTAGTCGGACACAAACGCAATATCGTTGCAAACCGAAACCGCGTTGGATGTCGATGAACGTAGTGGATGAGTCTGCAGTTGTTTGCCAGTCGCCCAATCCAGTAAGTACAGCATCCGACCTTGAACGAGCGTGACCCCCAGCGGTGATACGGCCGCAGGAAAAGCAGGTGCGTTTGTGTGGCCACAGCTGTTTGACCAAATCAGCTTGCCGGTCTCCGCATCCAAGGTTTGGACCAATCCATCACTTGCCGCCACTACGAGCTTGATTTGCGGAATCTCGATCTCTTCTACTGTGGAACCGGGTTTTCCCAGGAAGATGGACGCTTGTTCGCCCGCCATTTTCTTGGCTGCCTCGATGCCAATTGGCTTGCCATCTCGATCGAGCGAATCCGCGGAAACGCGAATAACTCTGTCTGGCAGCTGCACCACAGCGAATCGCCGTGGCTTGGCAGATTCTACCCATAAGTTGGCTGAGACGATGCCGCGCCCAACGCGTGGAATCTGCAGTTTTGAGCGCCAAGCCGATTCGAATCCCAGTGCCTGAACTTCACTTTCGGAAAGCTGTGCCCAGCAAGACGGGGTTGCCAGAAAAAAGGTTATCAGCAAGCTAGCGATTGAAAGTCGCATGGTCTCCTCCAGAGACGTCCCAGTGGGATTTGAGAAAAGTGGAGAACGAGGTCAGTCTGAACGAGTGCGGCTGGAGCCATCCATAGCGTCCGCTTCCGACGATCACACTGAGGAGGAAACTATTATAATAGGTAGCCACAGCAAATCGAGGGAATCATCTGGGGAATCATTTGGCCATGAGTGAAAATTGCTGCTGTTGCTGGCCTGGAGGAACTGAACGATAGTAAATATTTTTCGCAACGCTGCTTGTCAAAACTAGGGTACGGGCCTATCATCTCAGGCGAAGAAGTTGCTTGATCGGCGATGATTAGACTGGGGGGCTTGACCCGCTAGGCACCGATCAAGTCGAGCGTGAAAAGGGGATTCGACCCTCTTGAGTCCCGATGCCTGCAAGGCTCATACGACTTAGGGAGAGAGGAATTCCCTGCCTAGAATTTATCCGAGGTAGCGTTGCAGACCACCCATATTGACCATATTCGCCCAGTAGATCAAAGTGTCTTGGACCTACTACGTCAGAGTTCAGGACTGACGGTACAGGAGCTGACGGACAAGCTGGACGTAACTCCTACTGCCGTGCGTCAGCGATTGGAGCGATTGGTTGAAGCTGAGTTGATTGAACGGCGGAAGGAGTCTGCCAGCCGTGGCCGTCCGCAATATAGATATGCTCTGACAGCTTTGGGGATGCGATACGCGTCGGTCAGCTACGCAGATCTAGCTTCGGCTCTTTGGCAGGAAGTCATGGATTTGCCCAATCGCCAGCAACGGACGAACATTCTGCGTCGCGTAGCCAAACGAATGGCAACAAGCCTCAAGAGTGGCGTTCCTCAGGCTGCTTCGCTGGAGGACAGGCTCACGGCGATGGTCGAAGAGCTTGGCAAGCGTAAGGTGCCGGCGGCAGTACGGCAGTCCGGGCTACTACCAGTGCTGGAGGTTTATGCATGTCCATATCCGGGATTAACGGATGATGACGAAAGTCGTCGTCTGTGCGAGTTGGAGCAGGACATGTTAAGCGAGGCTATCGGTCAGTCGGTTCAGTTGGATTGTTGTCGATTGGATGGCCACAGCCACTGCAATTTTAGGCCTTTGGGAGAGTTACCTGAACTAATGGCTACATCCACGGACAAGACTTAGAGCACTTTGATGGCTTGCTTTCGCATTTGCATCGCGCATCCACGCTTGGAATGCTTCGGCTCAGGTTGTTGTCCCCCTGAACTCTGCCAGCTAGGTTTTCACCCGCTGGATGAAACACGTATTAAAAATTGTTTGCACACGATTGAAGTCGAGTTGATATGAGTCACGTACTGCGTATTGAGAATCTTAGGGTATCTGTTGATGGCAAGCCGATTCTTCGGGGCGTCAATCTGGAAATGAAGCACGGCGAGACGCACGCGCTAATGGGTCCAAATGGATCTGGTAAGAGCACGCTGGGCCTGGTGATTGCCGGTCATCCTGGTTACGAGGTGACGGACGGTTCAATATTTCTGGACGATGAAGACGTACTAGAGATGGAAGCCGATGGTCGCGCGAGAGCGGGAATCTTTATGGCCTTTCAGCGGCCCGCCAGTGTTCCAGGGGTCAAGATGGCTGACTTCCTCCGCCATGCGACCACAAATGTTCGCCGCCCAGATCGCAAGGAAGGTGAAGAGTTGATTCCGATGCGCGAGTTCCGCCAGGAATTGAAAGCCAAAATGGAACAGCTCAAGATGGACCCTGAATTTGCGCGGCGTTACGTGAACGATGGATTTTCGGGGGGCGAGATGAAGCGAGCTGAAATTCTGCAGTTGGCGATGCTGCAACCCAAGTTTGCCATCCTTGACGAAACCGACAGCGGGTTGGATGCGGACGCAGTTCGCTTGGCCAGCGCGAGTATTGCAGAGATCGGTAGAGAGAAAATGGGTCTATTGATCATTACCCACCATGACAAACTGCTGGAGCACAATCCGCCTCAGTTTACACATGTGATGTTGGGTGGTCGAATCGTCGAGACTGGAGGTCCTGAGTTGGCCCACGAGCTGTATTCCCAGGGCTACGATCGAATTCGAGCTGCCTATCCCGAGGCTGACCGTGCCAACCAAGAGATGCTGAGCGACGAGGCTGCAGAATTTGCGCTCGGCTGACCCCAGCTTGAGGTTTCACTCGCTGCCTGGTGAGAAAGCGAAAGTCAAGATTTTCGCCCACTCATTTATCAAAAACACTCTGTTACATTAGAACAACAAGCGACAGCCCATGGCTACCGAAACTGCAATTGAGAACAACGCCGCAATCGGTGAAATCAACAAGTACGATTTCCGCACGGAGAGCAAGGCTTTTTTCAAAGCTCGCAAGGGAATCGACGCCGAGATCGTGGCTCAGATTTCAGAAATGAAAGGAGAACCCGATTGGATGAGAGACTTCCGTCTCAAGTCCTTGGATGTGTTCTTTTCCAAGCCAATGCCCAAATGGGGTGGTGGAATCGATCTCGATTTTCAAGATATCTACTATTACCTCAAGCCTTCGGAGGGAAAGGGGAAAACCTGGGACGATGTCCCTCAAGAAATCAAGGATACCTTTGACAAATTGGGGATTCCCGAGGCCGAGCGTAAGTTCTTGGCGGGCGTGAAAGCTCAGTTTGAAAGCGAAGTGGTCTATGGTTCCCTTAAGGAGGATTTGGCGGCCAAGGGCGTTATCTTTCTCGACACCGACTCAGCGGTACGTGAACACCCCGAATTGGTCCGCGAGTACTTTGGAAAAATCATTCCGCCGCATGACAACAAGTTTGCTGCATTGAATTCAGCGGTCTGGTCTGGAGGTTCGTTCATTTATATTCCTCCAGGTGTGAAGATCGAGTTTCCCCTGCAAGCATACTTCCGGATCAATGCCGAAAACATGGGGCAATTCGAGCGGACTCTAATTATCGTCGACGAGGGGGCGGAAGTGCACTATGTCGAAGGCTGTACGGCACCGATGTATAGCAGTGAAAGTTTGCATTCGGCCGTGGTGGAAGTTGTGTGCAAACGTGGCAGTCGCTGCCGTTACACGACGATTCAGAACTGGGCCAACAATATTTACAATCTGGTGACCAAGCGGGCGATGGCATACGCTGACGCCACGATGGAATGGGTCGACGGAAACTTGGGGTCCAAGCTGACCATGAAATACCCGGCGGTCTACATGATGGAACCAGGAGCCCGCGGGGAGATTCTCTCAATCGCATTCTCCAGCCACGGACAGCATCAAGATGCGGGGGCCAAACTGGTGCATGCCGCACCCAATACGACTGGCCAAATCATCAGCAAGTCGATAAGCAAGAATGGAGGTCGCAGCAGTTATCGTGGCTTGGTGAGGGTTGAGAAAGGGGCTAAAAACTCCAAGTGCAACGTCGTTTGCGATGCGCTGATTCTGGATCCTCATAGTCGATCCGACACGTATCCTTACATCGAGATTATGGAGCAGGACGTAAGTGTTGGCCACGAAGCCAGCGTGTCTCGCATTGGCGAAGAGCAGCTGTTCTACCTGATGAGCAGAGGGCTGTCTGAGGCCGAGGCAAGCACGATGATCGTCAACGGCTTCATCGAACCGCTAGTCAAAGAACTGCCCATGGAATACGCGGTGGAAATGAATCGCTTGATTCAGCTGCAAATGGAAGGTTCCGTAGGATGAAGCCCTAGCCGTTCGTTGGTTGATTCGATGGTAATGCAGCGATTGTCGTCTGTTGCTCCGCAAGAGTTACGTTTACCGACGCGGCTTTCACAGTGTTTAAGTCGACTGCGAATAGTCAACAAGTGGCATAGATCGACGAGACACACTGCTCAACAATACATATTTCAAAGATACATACCGTTCGACTTAACCTAGTTACCCATTTGCCGAGAGGTGGCTGAAGTCCATATTTTCTCGGTTTGTCGCTTGAAGAAAATTTGTAGCACATGAGTATGACCGAAGTTCCTAGCGCTCATCGCGCGGATTACGACGCTGATGGGTTTGAGCGCTTGATCGAATCCTTGGACGAACCAAACTGGCTGACCCACCAGCGGAGAGCGGCTTGGCAAGCTTTCGAGTCGCTGCCGTGGCCAACCAGGAAAGATGAGAACTGGATGCGCAGTGAGCTGCGCGGTTTCAAGTTGGATCGTTATTCGCTCGCGACGCCTGTTCAATCCGTTTCGCTAGAGCAAGCGGGCGTGCCGGAGCGGCTGGCAGAGGGCGTCTCGCCTGCCGGTGTCATCCAGACTCTGGACGGCCGCGTCGTGCTTGAAAATCTGGATGAGCAGTGGTCCAAGCGAGGCGTACTTTTTGGAGACCTCAGTCGTTTGGCGGCTGCGGAACCCGAGCGAGTTCAGGCCTACCTGGGGACAGTCGTCGATAGCCAGCAAGATCGCTTCGCAGCGCTGCATGCGGCTACTTGGAGTGGTGGTCAGCTTCTTTATGTGCCCAGAGGGGTTTGTATCGATCAGCCAGTGCGCGTTGCAGCGGGCCTCACCGACGGAGCTACCGATTCTGGTCACACACTGATCGTGTTGGAGGAAGGATCGCAAGCAACTTTCTTGTACGAATCTGCCAGCACATCGCTGACGGCACACGGGTTGCACTTGGGAGCCGTTGAGATTGTCGTCAAGCCCGGGGCCCATTTGCGATATGTTAACTTGCAAGACTGGGGACGTGGCGTATGGCATTTCGCTCACCATCGCGCTAAGATCGACCGCGACGCTTCCATTCAGTGGACCATTGCTGCCGTTGGCAGTCGATTCTCCCAGGTTAGCCAGCAGGTATCGTTGGTAGGGCAGAGAGCCGATTGTCAGGTGAATGGCGTTTTGTTCACTCAAGACAACCAGCAATTGACTTACAACACGCTGCAGCATCACCAGGCTCCCTCTTGCCGTAGCGATTTCTTGTACAAGGCCGCCTTGCAAGACAAGTCTCGGACGGTGTGGCGTGGTATGATCGACGTCGATTCTGCAGCCCAAAAAACCGATGGGTATCAGCGGAATGACAATTTGTTGCTTAGCGAGCATGCTCGGGCCGATTCGATTCCCGGATTGGAAATCTTGGCCGACGACGTTCGTTGTACGCACGGCAGCACGTCCGGAAAAGTCGATGAAGAACTGATTTTTTACGCTCAGAGTCGTGGGTTTACACGCAAGGAAGCCGTCCGCATGATCGTCACGGGTTTCTTTCAGAAGATTTTTGATCGGATCACGATCGACAGCGTGCGCGACGCTCTCGGGCAAGCGATTGCCCGGCAGGTTCGTGAGTACCAGTAAAGCGAGAGGCCCCCTAGCAAGTGAACGATGCAGGTATGGGAGAATTCATTCCAGTCGCCACTGTTTCTGGCTTTCCGGAATCGCGCAAGCTCTGCTTGGAGATTGATGACCGGTTCATAGTGCTAGTGCATGTTGACGGCAAATTCTACTGCTTGGATGACGTTTGCACGCATGACGGAGGGCCACTCGGAGAAGGGGAGCTGGAGGGCAAGTGCTTGGTATGCCCCCGACATGGCGCTAAATTCGATGTGACTAATGGCGAGGCAGTACTGATGCCAGCCACCGAAGCAACGGCGTCGCACGAAGTACGTGTCGTTGGCGATTCCATTCTCGTGCGCATCGCTGAATGAGCTCGACACGAGCCAGTCATGCTCAGTTCCCACGGGCATCCCTCGATGGTGTATTGCGCTTTCCACTCCTGGATTCGCTGGTACGCGTGTGATTTCCGAGGTCTTGCCCCGCAAATGGAACTGCTGACCGGCCCAGATGCCGATACACGTGCGTGTTTCTTAAGCCGTACTTTTTAGAGCTCAAAAGCGTTTTGATGCACGTTTTCCTTGGTAAAGAGCGCAATAAAACCCAAAATAAAACGCGGCTTGTAGCCAGAAGCAAGAAATTGCATGCTGGAGTGGCATTGAAATAGAATCAGCCTCGCCAATTTCCTGTACCCAGAAATTAAAACCAAAAGTGGGGTTGCGCTCCAGTAGCTAAGCGTTACGATTCGGGCATGACTACTAAGCGTGCATGCCATATCGAATCGATTACCAAAACCTACAAGGGGAAGACTTATGTTTCCCACTTGTTGCGCCACACCTATCGCGAAAACGGCAAGGTAAAACACCTAACACTTGGCAATCTCAGCGACTTGCCGGACGACTTAATCCAATTTATGCGCAAGAGGCTCGCCGGGGAGCCATTACCGAGTGATAACACTGACGATCTGGAAATTGCACGCAGCTTGCCGCATGGCAACGTCGCTGCCACTTTGGGCACGCTGCGGAAAATTGGTCTCGATGACCTGATCTCTTCCAAGCCGTGTCGAGAAGCGCAATTGGTGGTGGCTATGATTGTGCTGCGGGTCATTGCACCAGCGTCTAAGCTGGCAAATTTGACGAGCTTGCAGTCGGAGACTAGCGGGAGCAGCTTGAGGAACGAGTTACATCTAGAGCACGTAGATACGCCAGAGCTTTACACTGCTCTCGACTGGTTGCTGAAACGGCAGACTCGAATTGAAAACAAGCTTGCCAAGAAGCATCTCAAGGATGGCACACTGGTGCTCTACGATGTTAGCTCGAGTTACTACACGGGCCGTCGATCAGAACTGATCCAGCATGGATACAGTCGCGATGGTAAACCTAGCCAGCCTCAAATTGTGTACGGTCTGCTGTGTGCGTCTGATGGGTGCCCAGTGGCAATCGAAGTGTTTCCTGGTAACACCGCCGATCCCACAACTTTTTCAGCTCAAGTGAACAAAGTGCGTCGTCGGTTTGGCCTGACCAGAGTGGTGATGGTGGGTGACCGCGGGATGATTACAAGCAAACGCATCAACGAAGACCTGCGAGACGTGGAGGGCTTGGAATGGATATCAGCGTTACGTAGCGACGGCATCAAGAAGTTGGTGAAGAAACAATCGATTGCAAAATCACTATTCGACGAACAAGACCTAGCTGAAATCAGCTCACTCGATTTTCCAGACGAACGTCTAATTGTTTGCCGCAACCCATTGTTAGCAGATAAACGGGCGCGTATGCGTGAGGAGCTGTTGGCAGCAGCCGAAAAGAAGCTGGAAGCAATCGCCCAAGCCGTGTCGCGTGATCGTCAGCCACTTCGTGGCAAGGACAAGATCGGGATGCGAGTCGGGCGTGAACTGAAGCAATCGAAGATGCAAAAACACTTCGAGTTGACGATCGAAGACGATAAGTTTTCCTATGAGCGCAAGCAAGAGCAGATAGCAGCCGAAGCGGCCTTGGATGGTCTCTACGTCGTCCGCACCAGCGTACCGACAGAAGTACTCTCCAGCGAGCAGGCGGTTTCGGCATACAAAGGTCTGTCGCAAGTTGAACGAGCCTTTCGTTCACTGAAGAGCGTGGACTTGCACATTCGCCCCATCTTCCACTGGAAAGACGAGAGGATCAAAGCGCATGTGTTCTTATGCATGCTGGCTTATTACCTGGAGTGGCACATGCGTGGTGCGTTGGCGGAACTTCTTTTCGATGACCACGAGCGTGAAGCAGCAGAAGCCAGTCGAACTTCGATTGTTGGCAAGGCGCCTCGATCACCTGAGGCCAAGCAGAAAGAGCATCAGCGCAGGACTGCCGATGGTTATCCAGTGCAGAGCTTCCAGAGTCTGCTGAAGGATTTGGCAACACTATGCCAGAACACAGTTCGTTGGCGGTCATCACCCTCGGTAGAGTTCACACGCATGACGCTGCCAACGCCACTTCACCGCCGCGTATTCGAGTTGCTCGGTATCTCTATCTAGGCTACCACCTGTGAAAAGTGCATCTTGCACGATCCAACCTCCTGGTGAACAGTAGCCAGAAACTGGAATTTCCCCAACGCTCAAAACAAGCGTTTTCCCAATGAAAAAGGCTATTTTCTAACTTTGACGAGCCAAAAAGTACGGCTTAAGAGAAGTCAAATTCACCGTTCTGCTTTTGCGGATTCCAGTGAAAAAAAGGACGCTTCTCGGCCACCGCTGGGTAAACGCAACTTACGGAAGAGAGGGACGGAGCCCGAGCGACGGGGAGGGTAATTTCTCCCTTGCCGTCCCGCTTCGTGTGCCGGCGCGCGACTCTCCCAAAGCCAAAGAAATAGTTAGTCTTGGTAGTGATTAGCTAGATGTGTCGAAAATACAAAGGGTATGGAAAGAAAGACTTATATTGAATATTCCAGAAACAACAGTAAGCAGCGACTGGGTTACAACTGGATTAACGATTGCAACCTCGCCCCTAGAGCATCGTAGGGTATTTCTCGAGCTGGATTTCTAAGTTGATGAGCGAATCTCCGACAACTACAGGCAAGTAATGGATTACGACTTGCCAAATCGAAAGGAATCGAGGATGCGCAAATTTTTCTGTCTGGTCTGTGTGTTACTTCCGTCGTTGGCTCCAGTGTCACAAGCTGCAGAAGGCTTGACGGCCGAAGTCGAACACCTGCTACTGGCTCCGAAATTGAGCGATGTAGGAGTTCAGAACATCTTCTACTTGGAAGACCTCTTGAACTCGGTTCAAGAATTTGGTTCCATCACCTCCGATACATCTTATGCTCAACGGCTAGTCCTGGCATATGAAGGCGACAATGCTGGAGGCGCACAAATCCGATGGTTCACGTTCGACCAGGACCTTGACTATTCAGGGGTCGTTGAAGAGACTCCCATTGTGAACTTGACTGGTGGCGTCAACTTGGATGTGGATGCCATTGATGCAGAATTCACGCAACGGGGTGAGTTTCATGTTTGGAATTGGTTTGCCACAGCAGGAGCGCGCTATGCCCGACTTGCACTGCGCGAAGACTCCATCAACTTTGAAGATCTAATCGACACCATATGGTTCGGTTCAACGGGCGTAGAATTCGAAGGGGTTGGACCCACTGCCTCCGTTCGCGGGCAACGACACATCGGCAAATCGGGCTTCTCTCTATTCGGTAGCGGGCGAATGTCACTGCTATTCGGCGACACGGAGCGTTTTAGTGCTTTTCGAGCGGGCGGGAGCTATGTGAATCCCAATGAAATGGTGCAGGTCTGGGAGCTGCAAATGGGTTCACGATTTGAACGACGCTTGCAAAATTTCGATCTCCTGACCGGGATTTTCTGGGAAGCCCAACGTTGGGATAGCGACAGCAATTTGCTGGGAGACCTTGGCTTCCATGGCTTCGGTGTGAACACAGGTCTGCGATACTAGACAGTGGTAGAGCCTTTACGTTGACCAGACGCCGCCTGTAGTCACAGACTCTCGGGTCGGAGCATTCTCCTGACTCGATCGATCAAATGCCATTCCAGCACCATTAGCAATACAGGCGCTAGGAAGTAAAAAAACTGCCCTACCCGCTGATTCAGCTCGGGTGGTCCGAATTCAGGCATGATAGAGTAAATCGTCAGGCAGAGCAGAGCGTTAGTCAGCAGCATTCCAACACTTAACGCGATTACGAACGCGGCGTAGAAGCACCCCGAAAGCGCACTGGCTAGCGGGCGTTCGCTAAAAGAATCGGACTCATCTGTCATCAGCGTTGAATCGTCGTCCATATTCACATGCACTATGGTTGAGCGCTCTGGCGGGGCGGGAGTGAGTGTCTGGTGTTTGGGCGCACTACAATTCAGGCGGCGGGAACTTCCTACCAGCTAGTTACATGTCATCCGATGCAGGACTGCATTTCTTAGGTTGCTGTTCGCGACGGTCAGGAGGTGAAAGGTAAAATAGCTACCATCACCAGTGAGATTATCAAACCCGTAATGCTCAGTACGCTGAGAACCACCGTCCAGCTGCGCAGTGTTTCGCCTTCGGTCAGGACTCCCATCTTAGCGAAGACCCAGAAGCCGGAATCGTTCATCCAGCTGCCCATCAGGGAACCAGCTCCGATGACAGGTACCAGGTAAGCAGGGTGGAAACCAAGGCTATTGTTGGCAACCAACGGTGCCGTTATGGAGGCAACCAGCGATGAACTGATGATCATTGAAACGGTGCTCGAACCTTGAGCGACTTTGATAACTGCCGCCAATCCGTATGCAACTAAGATTACGATCAGCCCGCCGCTGTCGCTGCCTTCGAAAAAGGACTTAACGACAGCTTGAATCTCTGTCATGGCCAACAGTGCTCCGAAAGCTCCGCCAGCTGCGGTGATCAGGATGATCACGCCGCCGCTCAACAACGCATCTTCGACATGTTCAGCCAAGGCTGCCAGATTGTGGCCTTGAACTTTCCAACAAAGGAAGACGGCGAATAGCGCGGCGATGATCATTGCCAAATCGGCGCTACCAAATAATCCCAACCACGACTGGATAGCGGCAATGGTTGGGTCGGAAGGATCCTTGCCGGTGAACGCTTTGAAAACAGTATCTATTGAAATCAGCAAAACCGGCAGCAGGACAGGAACCAAGGCAAGTGGCAGCGACGGTAGGACCGTCAATTCTTGATCTTCGTTGGAACTGGACGAACCGCCAGCCATGGGCCTCATTTCGATAGGCATGACCTTGTTCAACCAAACCGAGACCAACATTCCCGCACAGGCCGTAGGAGCACCAATCGCCAAACCGAGTATCATCACAACACCGATATCAACGTTGAGAGTCTGGGCTACAAGCAGTGGTCCCGGCGTGGGAGGAACCAACGTGTGAGTGATGGCACCTCCAGCGGCAATAGCTGCCAGATAGAGCAAGTAGTTCTTGCCGGTGCGACGATAAAGGCTGCGCGCCAACGGCACAAGGAGATAGAAGACGGTATCGAAGAAAACGGGAATAGAAAGAACAAAGCCGCTGACCATCATCGCCAATGCGGCTCGTTTCTCGCCGAACACCGCCAAAGCCGATTGGACAATCCGATCCGCCGCGCCGCTCACCAGCATGCACTTGCCGATGATCGCAGCCATGGCCACCAAAATACCAATTCCGCTGACCGCAGAGCCAAGCGAACTGGATACTCTGTTAACGACTTGCACTGGCGATGCCTTGCCAGCGTCAATAACCACCCTTGGCTCGGGCGATTTGACAAAGCCTACGACATCCAATGGAACAAAACAGCTGATCGTCAATGCGCCAAGAATGAGTGCGATGAAGGCATGAGACTTTAAGCCAATCATCAGACTCAGTACAACGAATACTCCCAGCCCAGCGGCGAATAACGGCTTCCAAGTTGATACTTGCCGTTCTCCTTGAGATGGCTCCTCGGCAACGGCGTCGTCTTGGGTACTGGAGTCTTGAGTGTTACCGTCGGCTTGCTCTTCCATTAGGGGCGGTGTTGCAGTTTCCGCTTGAGTCCCTGCTGGCTCGGGTTGTTGGTAGGCGCAGGCAGTTGCCGAGAAGCTAGCCAAGCAAATCGCGAACGACGCGAGCGACAGAGATATTCTCACAAAGTGCAATAGTGGTTTTGCCCGTTGGTGCATTCGAAATAATCTCGCAGACAAGGGTGAGGAAAAGCGGAGTCGTAGAATATAGCCCATTTTCCACCCGATTTGTCCCGCCGGCGGACGTTCTTGGATGATTGCAGGCTCCGCGCGGTCTCTGCAAAGCGATGGGAATCAAGTCTGGCTACCGTCAGCAGCGCCCAGTGTGCAACTTCGACTTCTGAAATCTAACTTGTTGTGCATCAACGATCCCCCGTTGGCAAGTTCCAATGCATCATTAACATTGCAATCAGCAGTTGAGTGCTAACTATTTAACGCTTGGGGAATCTCAAATGGCTGAAATGCGGATCGAAAAGGACTCCATGGGTGAGGTGCAGGTCCCCGCTAACGCTTACTACAGTGCACAGACTCAGCGAGCAGTGGAGAATTTTCCAGTTTCGGGTTGGCGAATTCCGCCAGCTTTGATTCAGGCCATGGCTTTGGTCAAGTATGCATGCGGAGTCGCTAATGATTCGCTCGGCAAACTGAAGGGAACGGGCAAAAACCCACTGAATGAGCGGCAGGTTGAAGCAATGTTGACAGCCGCCAAAGAAATAGCCAATGGAAAACTGGCTGACCAATTTCCCATCGACGTATTTCAAACTGGCTCTGGTACCTCCAGCAACATGAATGTCAACGAGGTGATCGCCAACCGCGCGATAGAAATCTGTGGCGGCGATCGATTCTTGCCGGAGAAATCGATTCATCCGAACGATCATGTCAACATGGGGCAAAGCACTAACGACACATTTCCAACCGCCATTCACGTGGCTTGTGCGGTTGAGATTCATCGTCAACTACTTCCCGCGTTGGGGGAGCTGCTCGGGCAATTGACGGATAAGGCGCGAGACTGGGATCAAATCATCAAGATTGGTCGCACCCACCTGATGGACGCGACTCCGCTGCGATTGGGACAGGAGTTTGGTGGATTCGCGCGACAAATTGAGCTCTCGGTTACTCGAGCGCAGCGGGCCATGGATTCGGTGCTTGAATTGCCCGTGGGGGGAACTGCTGTTGGAACTGGCATCAACACTCATCCAGAATTTGGCAGTCGAGTCGCTCAAGCATTGGCTAAGGAAACCGGTATCAGCTTTGTCGAAGCAGTCAATCATTTCGAAGCAAACGCTCAGCGAGATGGACTGGTGGAGTGCCATGCTCAATTGAAGACGATTGCCTCCACCCTTTTCAATGTTGCCAACAACATTCGTTGGTTGGGATCTGGTCCGCGCTGTGGTTTCTTTGAAGTCGCTCTGCCCGAGCGCGCGCCCGGCAGCTCCATCATGCCTGGCAAAGTGAATCCTGTGATGTGCGAGAGTTTGATGCAGGTGGCCGCGCGAGTCATCGGCAACGATCAAACAATTACCACCTGCGGAGCGGCTGGCGGAAATTTTCAACTGAATATAATGATGCCAGTAATGGGCCAAACCACGCTGGAGTCTATCCAATTGATGGCCAATGGAATCAGAGCATTTGTCAAGTTTTGCATGCTGGGGCTCGAGCCCAATGCAGCAGTCTGTGAATCTGCGGTTGAACAGAGTCTTTCCATGTCCACAAGCCTGAATCCACTGATTGGCTACGAGAAGGCAGCTAAATTGACCAAGGAGGCGTTCGCGTCGGGCAAGACAATTCGCCAGCTGTGCGTGGAACAACGGTTGCTGCCAGAAGATCAGCTTTCCCAGGCGCTGGACCCTATGCGTATGACCGAACCGCAAGCCTAAATATTCTGATCAGTTTCGCCATTCCCAAAGCCTGTAGCTGTTTGCCGCAAGAACGAAATCTAGTGGCATTCAGCGAAATGCGTCATGATTCGAGCGAAACACGCCTCCAAGAGATGGGAGACGTAGTTCGCTATCCCGTGCTTACCTAGCATCCCGCCTGTTAGCCCCCTTTCAACGCTTCCCCCCTGCAATACCATGAGAGATCAAGTTCACGTTTGCAATGATCCCGAGTCACTAGCCCAGTATGCAAGCACTTGGCTACAGCGATTGATCACCCAACACCACCTAAGTTCATCAGCGCCGTTCATCATCTCGCTTGCTGGCGGAACAACGCCGAAACGGTTATACGAATTGTTGGCAAGCCTGCCGCCAGGTGAGATCGACTGGCAGCGCATCATTTTGCTTTGGGGGGACGAACGATGCGTGGCGACAGACGACAAGCAAAGCAACTTTCGCATGGTCAAAGAGAGCTTGTTGGACCATGTTGATATCCCTGCTGAGAACGTGTTGTCGGTACCACATCCGGAACAGTCTCCTCAGTCGGTAGCGGATGCCTATGAGGAATTCTTGCGTGAACGACTACATCAGTCGAAACCGCGTGGTTTCCCGCGGGTTCATTGCGCTCTACTTGGGTTGGGCAATGATGTCCACACCGCCTCACTCTTTCCCGGGACTTCAGCGATCGCCGAGAAAACTCGAATTGTCGTCGCGAATCACGTACCCCAGCTAGATAGTTGGCGTATTACGCTGACAGCGCCTATGCTCAACGCTGCTCGCAACGTCGCTTTTCTTATTAGTGGACAAAGCAAGCGAAATGCAATCGCTTCCATGTGGCACGCTGCGAAAGACACACAGCGTTTTCCAGCTCAACTGATTCGACCACGCAATGGCCAACTGTGGTACTTGATGGACAAAGCCGCGATTGGAAACACTCCACTACCTGAAACGGTAATGGTTCAACTGATCTGAAAAGTCCCGGAAACCGGCACGCCGCACTAATCGCCACCACGTTCGTCAGCCTGTCGGAATGTCGATTCGATTACTGACGGCATACTGTCACCGTTCCCAGCGAGGCGCGAGCGGCCAGGAGAGGTCGGACGTAATGCGGCCGGGGAGGGGCTTGGGCTTTGCGTCCGTAGAAGTCTTAGTTTCCGGTGCGCCCTGTGGTATGTGTTGTCTTCAATCAGCGAATCGCTGCTAATAACCGTGATGGGCTGAGAATGCCCCCTCCCGCTCGTCGCAACTCACCCTTCCACTGAAAGTTACGTCGTATTCGACGTAAATATTCGCCGAAGGGGTGAATGGAGCAATTGATCTGGCGTGGACT
>JAGQPR010000120.1 GCA_020426625.1 Planctomycetales bacterium | reverse complement strand
GTAAACACCCAAGTTATTTTTCCCCAGGTCCTTAACGCTTGATTCAGCCTTCCAGTCTGGCAGAGCCGTACACAACTCAGCCATCGTAGCGCAGCGAGTTAGTGCATCCACCACGACCGACAGTGGATCAGCAAAAATCTCATTGATTAGGCCTTCGCCGAGAAGTGACGTTGCAAAAGCGAGGCACTCTCTGGGCGGATCGAAAGACGTTGTGATTCCTTCGCGATTGCCGCGAGGGTCAATGCGGTACCATGCATGATCAGGAAGCCAGACGGCATTCAGGCCATGCAAACAGAAGGAGTTTCCAGTTTCGTCAACGGCAAGCCGTTGATAAACCAATCCGCATGGAATGCCGTTCGCACGCAGCAGTGCTGCCAGCAAGTGGCTCTTCGCGTAACACAAGCCTGTGCCATGACGAAGTACTTCTGAAGCCGAGATCGTCACCCGATCATCATTATGATCGAGGCTATGCCGGATGTTGTCGCGAACCCATTCGAAACAACGGCTCGCAACCGTCTGTGGTTCCGAATCACTTACAAGCTCCGCTGCAAGCGCGCGAACGTCGGCATCCTGATAGTCAATTATGCTTGTGGAACGCAAGAATCTCTGCACATTACACTCCAATGAAAAACAAACAAAACGCCAGGCCGTCAGTTCGGGTTGACTTCTCGTGGCTCTCCAACCAGGCGGTCAAAGTCGGAAGGCGGCTCGGAACCAAGCCATTCTTCCGGAAACTTCTGTTCGGCGAGTGCCGCGGGCAACGGAGTTCGTCTCTGTCGTCTCATGTAATAGTTGAGTGGGAATTTGACAAATGTGTCATTCGTTGCTTCGGGCGGAACCGCTTGCATGCGAACCTTGCACAGATCTGGTTGGTTCGTCTTCCAGAGCCGTAACATTGGAAATCCGGGTACGATGATTCCGTTCTTAGCCGGAACCCAAGGGACTTCGCCGAAGCTGTAGCCTTGATCCAGGAGTGCAAAGACGGCCTTCTGATCGGGTTGGACGATCAGATAAATGAAAGTCTGTTGGTAGTGTGCAGACCAAATTCCAATAAATGCATCTGACGCGGTTTTCGTTTCGTCATCCGCCTCACAGCGGGGCTTCAGCGAGAAGTAAGCCATTGCGCTCCCAATCGCTATCGCCGCTTTTCGTCGAGATAGGGCCATTATTGTCCTCAAAGGCTACGCAGCCGTAACCGGGCGGCTACTAAAAATTGTCCAATTCAAAAACGCCCGACTTCGCCGCTCCGGTTGACGGCATGGTTCGTCGGCTCTGGTTGAGTGCGGACGCAATCTGCATTGGCCCCCAATTTCTGTGCAGAGCCGTGTTTTGATATTGTTTGGACAAGTGTCGGACACATGAGTGTAAGAATGTCGGCGTCCTCATCGTCAATTATGTTGATGAAAATCTCTGCAGGTTACACTCCAATGAACAAACAGTCGCCATCGCCGGATTGGACGAGTCAGGTTTCCATGCAGAATGCCGCGGCTGCCTAATGCGGGTGCAAATACCTGTTGCATTTTAGTGCCGAGAACTAAACTCTGCGAATGTCGCTGGATCATTCAGCGTCTGGGCAATTTCTCGCACGATCTGCGGGTCGTCAGGATCATGTACCCACACAAAGATTGCAAGTCTCTCCGGTGAGCCCACAGGCGACCAATCAAGCTGTGTTCTTGCTCGAAGTAGCCCTTCGCCAATGGCACGAAGTACGACCTCAGATGCAGTCGGCGCGAGTTCGAGATAGACCTCATCGTCATGATACCGCTTTTCAAAGACCGTCCAAAAGTCGTCGATCGCTGCGTTAAGGGACTTGAGCGACGCCTTATCGTCCGACGACTGCGCAATCGGCCAATCCGCAGGCTCAAACCGATACATTGCCAGTACATCTGGACTGGTCAAAGGTGCAGACGAACCTTGTGCTAGCATTTTTATCAACATACGTGATGCGCGGTCCTTCAATTGCTCGTTCGTTTCTGCCCTCCAATAGACACTGGTGGCGTCGGATATGGTGCAGATTGCAAAGCCATGCAGGTCGGACGCATCGGAACGCGACATCAGGCCAGAGACGATCGATACGGCAGCTCGCTCGGCCGCATTCTGAATCGCGACAACCAATCGGGGATCAACCACTTCTTCCACCAGCGTAGACTCCGTCGCTAGGAATGTTGCCGTAATCAAAATATCAGGGCTGCCCGTCATCCTGCCAATCGTCGGGAGTCAGCACATCACGATCGCTGATTGACGCTCGAAAACTCTTGGCATCCCTAAACGCATTTGACGAGCCGAAATCGAGATCGATGGTGATCGATTGCAACCCACAACGTCCGTACCAGACCCTGGGGACTTCACATACACCTTTTGCCGCTCCCAACATGCGATCGTTCTTGTCGAATACTACAACACTGATGTCGTAGTCGACTTTGTCAAACGTCAGAATCGTACCGACGAGTTTCGCGTCCAAAGCTCTGGTATCTGGGGCATACGAGAACGTAATTTCGCCCAACCGGACCAGTACAACGTCGTCCTCTTTCCATCGCTTGGTTGCAGAATTCAAATTGAATTGCAGTGGCTTGTTGAATTCAAAGCTCCGTGGCTTTGAATCAACTCTATCCTCTACGTCGCCAACACTAAGCACCTTTGTATCAGATCCATAAACACGGGTCTTAATCGCGGAAGTAGCACCTGCAGTCAAGGCTGCGAAAATAAGTTTTCTGCGTTTCATTTTGAGCTTTCCTTATTTGGCGTCTAGTTCTAGTCAAAGAATCAGGCCACCGGCAAAGTTACTAAGACGGTCAAACGATTTTCAAGCAGTCAAGCCACCTCCATCGTTCGCACTCCATAATGCACCTATTGGATTGGTTCCCAGCAGAAAACCTCTCATTTGTCCTCTATTCCGCCACTAGATTTTCCCTACCAGTGCACGAAAAATATCTTGAACGGTGTTTAGGCGATATTGAGCGGGCACTTGATCGCTATTTCTAGGAACAAAGATCAAAGCAGCAAGCGATGCAAACGAGGCGGGCGCCGCAAGGGATGCAAGGTGAAAAAACTTAGTCGACCGCAAGAAGCCGAGGAAGAACAAAAAGAAGAGAAAACCAAGAAACGCAAAACAGCGTCTGTCGTATGTCTTATTCATTCGTAGTGCTCCGTGAGCAATAGGATGTTCCCAAGTTAGCCAGCAAGACTCATTGTAAAGACTTGAAGCGACCGCTGCTTCGGGCCATCTCCTCACTCGCCTATGTCCGTCTTTCGAATGCGAAAGGAGTAGCTCAAGTAACCCGTCTCTTCTTCGTCCAATGGTAGATTGAGATCAATCCACCATACACGTGACATGTGTTTGTTCGGTATTCCATAGTCGGTTGTGAAGCTAAGATGTGCGCCCGCAGGAAGCTGCCCCGATTCAGCTACTTTCACGAACGCACCGTACATCTCTTCATTCGTGTTTGGAGCTGATTCCCAATCCCACTCCTCAATGGCCAGCACAACCTCCTCCTGAGTCAACGCTGGTTGCTGGCGGCCAATTGCATCCCTGGCCGCCTTTTCATTGAATTGCTTTACAGCTTCCGCCAAGGCCATGGATGGAAAAAATCGCTCAAGCTCTGCCCGGGAAGCTGGGTGCCGCGACGTGTGCGTATCTGTCACCGGCTTAACAACCTGCACAGGCATGATCGCGTCAATAGTCGAGAGCATATTTCGGAGTTGTCGGAGTTGCTCCGGGGCTCCACGAGCTCGCAGGAGCTCCTCGGATTGATCCGCGACAATCGTTGGGGGAGTTTCCAGATGCTCGAACGATTTCACGGCAATGAACAACGCGTCATCAAGCGCAAGATTTGTGAGTTCGATAGCAACAACTCGACCAGTAGGAGCTTGTGTATCGAGCGAGGCAATCAAATCTGCAATGGAATTATGCTGCTCTACTGTCGCCATCACAACCAAAGCGTTTGTCGCTTGTTCAGCGGCCACCGACAAGCCAGCGTTTGAATTGAAAGCAGACACTATTTTGCGGGCTTGCTCGGCTTCCATGAAACGCAGCGAGTAGATGCGCTTTATATTTGCAAATGCAGGCAAGCTGTTATTGAGGTCGTTTGGTTTTTGATCTGAAGTCGGATTTTGTTGCGCCACAACAGGAATAGACATTAACAACCAATACACGTTTAGACATACTGCTGCTGCGACCACAAGAGGCATGCGATTCCGAAATTGAGCGAGATTTAGCAACATCACACTTCTCCATGGGGTTAAGACTGTTGATTGACGGAACTGGAAAACTCTGCACTCCGTTCCCGTGGGTGACGCCCGAGCCGCATCCATTGTCGCTGGTTTCTATTCATTTGCTCGAACTCGATCAGAACGTCTTAGTTTCTGTATCAGTTAGAGACGTATGAGGTGGTTGGTTGTCAAAAGTTCTGCCAAGAATGTTTTGTAACTTGGAGAACATTCTTGGTCGATGCGTCAGGGGATTCTCGGTTGCGGGTCTGCCGAGATTGATCTGACTGGGCATTTGCTGTTTAGTGCTTTGCCTCGCTCGGCCGGAAAAACTCCCTTTGGTATTCGACTTCAAACTTCACAGGTCGTGATCGGATAGACAGAGAATTTCCGTCGCAGTACAAGGTCAATGAGACCGTTGCCGCGTAACTTCCTGGCGCGAGCTGATATCGTGGCGCCGCAAATTCTGTTGGCACTGAATCTTCGACAACGTGCATTTGCACCACTTCCATAAACCACACCCCGCGGTTGTTATTGGTACTCAGGCCGCACGGGTACTTGTTAAGGCAGACGATGGCATTGGCAGGCAGGCGGGTCAGGACCGACGATAATGCTTTGGGCAGGAATCTGAATTCCCTGACGCGCGCAATTGGATCTACTTCGTTTCCAGGAGCATGTGAGTCAGCCGTTGCAACTTGCAACGCACTCTTGAATGCTGGGCTGGGTTCGAAACCAATCACCATCTCTTTTGGAGAAACATTGTGCAGGAAGACCTCAAACTGCAAATGCTCGCCAACTGCGACAGAACACACGTCGTCGTTCTGAGAGTCTTTGACGCGCACACCGAGTTTCAATCCGCTGGATTCGTCCGTCCAAATTACATCGTCGAGAGACTGTTTTGATGTATCGAGCAGCTGCACCGGAAAGCCCGCGAAGACGCTGTCGTCAGAATTGACGCCGCTTGAGTCGTTATTGCCACTTGCCTTAAGTTGCTCGACCGTTAGATCTGGAATCTTCATAGGAAGCAACCTCTCGCGAACATTCTTTGGTTTCTGATTGAATTGATCGACGGCTTCCACGAGAGTGAGGTTGACTGGCAGCGTCGAGTCGAGGCCAGTCTGTTGGCCCGCGTCTGCTGATGGTTCGAATTCATTGAGCAGGAATTTTAGCAGCGGATACTCGCCCCGATTGAATGCTGCGATATACTGATCTGCCACTTCTTCGCCTAACAGCAGCAGGACACTGACCTTCCATTCACCTTGTTCTCGAACTAACCCTGCGAGCACCTTGCTCGGAGACGGGATGTTTGCAGGATGACTCACAGCCAACATCTCATTGGCATTTACATGGCTTTGGTACATTCTGTCGAAATATTGCGTGCGACCAGTATTAAAAGCGTGGAAGAGTTGTACGGCGCGACTAGGCGTCGATGATTGGATGTAGGCTGGCTCCCTTGCAAGGCACTCTCGCCATTTCTCTTCGTCGCCGCTGAGAAACGCCGATAAGAATTGATTAGCGATATTGACACCCTCGACATGATCCACAAAGGCGTTTGGTAGCGGAGCGACAGTTGGCATCTTCTGGTAGAATTCTTCAATCCTGCGCCGGAGAACATCCAAGGTTTCTATCGGTACAGTTTTCAGATTCTCAAGTTCGTCCACTTTCTGAAGCTGAGATGCTTTCATCGCCTCAAGTTCGAGGCTCGAAGGGTCGACTGTGCCTGCTTCAGCCGATGTAATTATTAATTCATTGGGATCAAGCACATTCGAGGTTACAGGTTTCACCTGACTGCTGGTACTGTCGGGCAAGCTCCGCAGAATGGGCGATTTTTTCCGTTCCTGAAATAACTGTTCGATTCGTCGCCGAACCGTGTTAATTTGTTCGACCGACACATCACCTCTCTCCTCAATTTCTTTCAGTTGCTGCAGAAGTAATTCTTTCAGAGCCTCACTGTCGAGAGCTCCGGTGCCAGTCCCGATGGTGGGAACCGACAACCGAGACTCACCTTTGCCTGGAATTCGCGCACCGCCACTGCCAAATTCAGACACTTCCGTGAGTGCGTTCGTCGGCGTCGGTTCAACAGGTTCTGTGACTCGCTCGCCGCCACCGTTGGTCCCGTGGAAGGCGGATGGCCTGCGTACTGACCCAACATCAGGCAGCCGAGTCAATTTCAGTCTGATCTTGTTTCGTGATGAAATGAGTACTAGCAACTCATTGTTTCTACTGAATTCCGGAACAAACGGCTGGACGTACGTTTTGTCGCCTTGTTCTTCGTTGGACTGGCGCGTGACCAGGTACAACACCCCGTCGTTGTAAAACCAAACGGATTCAGAATTCTTGACCCAATCCTCGGTATACTTTCCAGAAGCGTCAAAAGTGGCAATGGATTCTTTTGGGCCTTCGGCATCTCCACGGTCCATTTTCCAACTGCCAACGAATCGTTGAGCTGATTCCGTCAAACTACCTTCATCATTTCCACCGCTAAGCTGTTGTGCAAACTTAGTCAATTCACTAGGAACGAGCGCTGGCGCAGCGTTAGCCGTGGGCGAATTTCGTCGATCCGAGGGCAGTTGTTTGGCACCAAGCCGAATCAGATCAGCCTGAATGGACTTTACTTCTTCTTGCGTGCCACGAATGATAATGACGTTTCCCAATGCCTCCAGATGCGCGTTGGTGTGCCGAATCTGTTCTACCAATCGCTTTGCTTCCGCTGCAGAGTCCTTTAGCGATTGGACACCCAGCACTGACTCCACTGTTGATGTGTCTCGCTTAATGCGAACCGTCGCGGCAGTGCCGCGTTTGAGCGTCACGGCACTGTTTTCAGCAACTAAATCAGGGAAGTCGCCGTCTATCTCGATAACGTACTCCCCTGCCGCAATGCGTGTTGAATTTCCCGAACGAGATACGGTCATGCTTTCGACGACTGTATCGCCTTGCGTAATGCGAATGGGGACAGCATCGACATCCGATTCGATGGTCAGTGTTCCCTTGTTTAACTCCAGCACGATGAGAACACCTGCCAAAATGAGCGAAAACGCCAAGGCGGCAGTTGCAACGAGCTTCACGATGGGAGGACGTTTGCGGTCGTCGCTTTGAAGTGTTGCAATTGCTTCAGGCAAAGGCAATGAATTTGGCTTTTGGAGATGCGCAAGGCAGTCTTCCAGCAGTTCGGCAACCTCTTCGGCAGATTGATACCGCTGTTCCGGCTGCTTATGCATCAGCTTGGCGATAATTTGGCAGAGCCAACGCGGAATCTCGGGGTTGTATTCCTGAATCGCAGTAGGCTGCGAGTCCGAGATCCTGCGTAGTACACTGAAACTACTTTCGGCTCGAAATGGCGCGTGTCCAGTACACATCGCATAAAGAACACTGCCCAGGCTAAATATGTCGCTACGATGATCGATTGCATCTCCCCGAGCCTGTTCGGGCGACATGAATTGAGGTGTCCCGGCAATCACTCCTGCTTTCGTCACTGACGCATCGTCAACTGCACGAGCTAAACCGAAATCGGTTATCGCCACACGCTCTACACCCTTATCCAACATAATGTTGGCAGGTTTGATGTCCCGGTGGACGAGCCCCTGGCCATGGGCTGCTGCCAACCCGGCCGCGATTTGACTGCCAACACGAAGCACTTCAATTGCCGCCGACGGGCCATCGTTGTCGAGGCGTCGCTGCAGCGATGCTCCACCCACAAAGGGCATAACGAGAAACGGCAAATCACCATCGCTGGATACACTATGGATCGCAATAACATTCGGATGGATGACTGCTGCTGCGGCCTTCGCTTCCCGCGCAAATCGCTTCCGAGCTGAACCATTGGATGCCAAATGCGGAGCCATCACCTTGATGGCCACAATGCGGTCCAAGGCGCGATCATGGGCTTTCAGCACGATTCCCATGCCTCCCGATCCGACCACGCCCGAAACCTCGTAGCCACCGATTCGACCCAGCATGCCTGGATCATCGGTCGCATTGAGAGAGTTCAAAACTTGACGGACTTGCAGAGATACCTGCGAAAGCGTATCAGGCTCTGTTACCGAAAAATCGAGCGTATCTGGATCTTCGGAATCTCCGAGAAACCGCTTGGCTTCACCCCACAATCGGTCGTCAGCTGCGAGTTGG
The DNA here is from genome assembly GCA_020426625.1 of Planctomycetales bacterium. Classification (GTDB taxonomy): domain Bacteria; phylum Planctomycetota; class Planctomycetia; order Pirellulales; family Pirellulaceae; genus Aureliella. Next base: position 9,303 of record JAGQPR010000120.1, on the reverse strand, counting down.
TCAAGTTGCCTACGACAGCTGTCACAGCTACTTAAATGAAGCTGCAGCTCGCAATCCTCTCGCTTGTCAAGCTCGTTCCTAAGGAAGCAGTAAAGCTGTTCCGAATTCCCACATGTTTGCTGTGCCTGGCTCATAGCTCCTGCTCCTCAAATTCAGTAATCAACTGACGCAATCGAAACATGATTCGACTTCGAGCCGTGTAGATTGCTCCCACGCTTTTTGCGAGGGACGTAGCGACCTCTTCAATGGACATCTCTTGAAAAACGGACATTTCAAATGCCTGCCAAGATTCCGCGTGAAATTCGCGGCGCACGATTTGTGCCGCGCGCAAATACATTTCACGTCGATACTCGGTTTCAATGACTGCTGTTATTTCGCCATCTGGTTCACTCATGTCCAGCAACCACTCCTGCATAGAGGAACCGCCGACGGCCCGGCCCACTGGGCGGCGAGTCAACATGTTGAGCAGAGCGTTGCGCGTCACACGTTTCAGCCAGTGCCGAAAACGCGTTCCTTCATCACGGCGTTCCCAATCCCTAATTGCCAGTGCAACCGCCATCAACACTTGCTGCGCCAGATCGAGTGCATCTGCTTCCTGCAATCCACGAGCCTTGGCCGTTCGCACGATCACGGGCCGGTAAAGCTCAGCAAATTGCTCCCAAGCTTCACGGTTGCCTGAGTCTCGAATTCGCACCAGCAGGCTATGTTGAGTTTCTGGGTAATTGCTCAAATGCATCTCTCCTGAGGAATTGAACACGGCTCAAATCGATTTCTGTCAGGGAATCTGGATTTTCGTCAGCCTGCGTGACAGATCGCATTCGTTTTTGTGTTTGTTCCTGTTGGTTTACTCACCGCACAGTCCGCGGAAAACTTTTGGAGTCGCCTCTTGACTTGCCGACACCGTGTAGGCAATAATACCTACACGAAGTAGGCAAGTCAACGCATAGGGGAGTTAGTCATGGCTGCATCGGACTCAAGTCCACTTACCGAAGCACAGCGCGAGATTATGGAAGTCGTCTGGGAGCGAGAGGAGGTCACCGTCACCGAGGTTCGTGATGCGCTGGCCAAGAAACGTGAAGTTGCCCGCAACACGATTCAAACCATGATCGTTCGTTTGGAAGAGCGAGGCTGGTTAAAGCATCGCGAGGCTGGCCGCACATTTTGGTATTCGGCCAAGCGACCGAAGAGTGCATCGTTGGGAGCGAAAGTCGCCCAGATGGTCGATCGTTTATTCGCTGGTTCTCCTGAAGAACTGGTCAGTGCATTGATCGAGTACCGGGGCCTATCGACGGATGAGTCAGAACGGATTCGCGAAATGATCGAGCAGGCCGAAGCGAAGCAAACGAGAAAAGGAGGTGAGCGATGAGCGACTATGTTATTTTGTGGGCTGCAAGCATTTTGTTGCAAGTCAGCATCATTGCCATGATCGCTTTGGTTGCCAGTTACTTTCTTCGCCGTGTATCTGCAATCCGGTACTGGTGTTTGTGCACTTCGTTGGGGTTGATTCTGCTCAGTCCCGGATCGTCGGCGGTATCGCTGCAGTCGGGCTATTCCCTGTTCATCATCGCCAACTTGGATACTAAAGACACAAGCGGCGTCCCTAAGCTCGAATTGGGTAGCGCAGCGGCGCAAACTCCCGCAGCGACTTTGGATGCTCCTTCGCTGGATCCACTACCGCTGCCATCAACGAATGTCGCGCCCGACAAACAGGTGAACCCGGAATTCAACGTGCGCCCGGAACCAATTTCCAGTTTCGATACGGTTGTTACGCAATTCGGAGATCGATCAATCGAACTTGAAAGTGATGCCCAACAGCCCGTTGTCACTGCGTCTGTTCCGCTGGGACTGGACTTGCTTCGAAAAGTGGGAACTCCACTGTTGCTCCTGTGGTGCGCTGGCATCGGTGTGCTCTCGGTACGTATGGTAGTGTGCTGGAGTCGACTATCGCGGCTCCTGAGAGAAGCACAGCCCAACCGCGATGCAGAAATCGCACAAGCCTTCGCGACCGTTTGGTCAATGCTCGCCAAGTCCAACGGCAATATGCCGACGCTGGTCTTTTCTGATCGCGTATCGGGACCTATCGCCGCTGGCATCTGTTCACCTAAAGTTGTTTTGCCGCGCGAATTCGCTCACTGCACCAACTCACAGCAATTGAAAGACACGTTGACTCATGAACTTGCCCATATTCTTCGCAGTGACCAAATCATGGTGTTGCTACAGAATGTCGCAAACGCCCTTTTCTGGGTGCATCCACTTGTGCGAGCGGTCAATCAACATCTTGCGAAGGCTCGAGAAGAAGTTTGTGATAATTATGTACTGGCCGCTACCGACGCTCCTTCATACAGCCGCAATCTGCTGGCACTGGCTCAGTTGCTCCAGTCGCCGCAAACCTTGTCCGGCGCGGTTGGATTGTTTACTTCGCGATGGAAACTCGAACAACGTGTCTCAGGTTTGCTCGACGAACATCGAAGCCGCGAGACGACGCTTAGCAAGACCAGATTTGCGTGTATCCTGGGCATGGCCGGACTGGTTGGTCTCGGTGTCGCGATGACTACCATTTCACTGGCGAGTGATTCGGGCGAGTCTAATTCTACGGCAGTCCAAGTTGCAGGCGAAGCATCGGATGAAATTGTTGTCACCGGTGTTGTCATGCGGCCTGACAATACGCCTGCGGCAGGAGCCGTGGTCCACGTTATAGCCAATCCCAGTGCCAGCCTCAGACGATTGCTGGGGGGGGATTTTGAGCCACCCGTCGCCGAGTTTACAACCGACCAATTCGGGCGCTTTCAAGCTCGAATAAGCAAGCGACCGTTTGGCGAAATCGATCTCACTGGGACGAATTACGAGAACGAATGGAAGGGAACAGTCATCGGAGCATCGTTGCAGGGGCATGGCTGCACATGGGTGAGGTTCAGCCAGCTTCAGGACAACGAGTCGCCAGTACTTCATCTAGTAAACGACGTCCCAGTCCGAGGTCGGGTGGTGGATTTAGAAGGAAATCCCATTCCAGGAGTCGTTGTCAAGGCAGGAAGTCTTCGCACATCAGAAACTGGTGACGTCAGTGAGTGGCTCGATGCGATTCGTGCTGGCCACCGCCACGAAACGGCATTTCCGCTCGCGGCTCATAATACAAAACTGAATGCCATCGCCGTTCGCGATACCGTTGTAACCGATAGCGGCGGTCGATTTGAGATGCACGGCTTAGGAAGAGACCGCATCATCGAGCTTGAGTTTCGTGCAGACCAAATTGCCTTCGAGCAGGCGCAGGTAGTGACTCGGCAAATGGAACCAATCGTGGCAACCATCGTGTCAGCAGAGTCACAGCGAGTATTCGGGTCAGACTTTACTCTGTCAGCTTCTCCCAGCCAGGTCATTCAAGGCACGGTGTTGGATGCAACCACCAGAGAACCGTTGACGGGTGTGCGCGTGGAGGCCTACAAGCTGGCGGGCTCCATGATAGGAGGTCGTCAGGAGCTGAGCACGACTACGGACGCGAGCGGACGCTTTCGTTTGACAGGCCTGCCTAAGTTTCAACCCGACGCCGATAAGTACCATCGAAATAACTACTTGATGTTTCGCCCCAATGACGATCAACCCTATTTCATGCGACAAATTGAGGTTCCCGGTTCTGACGGACTGGATCCAGTCGAGCTGACTGCCGAATTGCATCGAGGCATTTGGATCGAAGGCAAAGTCGTCGACAGCAAGACGGCACTACCAGTGCCTGGCGTTCGCATGCACTATTTGCCTTACCGTTCCAATGAGTTTGCCAAATCGTTGCCCGAATTCAATGACGACGGAAACGTAGACGGCGACGAAACTCGTTACCAGTCCGATATAAACGGCCACTATCGATTGTTGGGTTTGCCAGGGCCGGCGGTGGTTGGAGCGCAGAGTATCGCCAAACCGTTCTGTTTTGGCACTGGCTTTGACGATCTACAGATTGCAGACAATCCTATGCTCGCTCGACAACTGTTCTATTCCAATCCCATCGCGCCTTCCCGTGCGTGGCCCAATGCCGTGAAACGAATTGAGCCTGACTCCGATGCAAATTTGGTGCAACTCGATTTTGAACTCGATGCAGGAGCAACTGTGGAGTTGGAAATCGTTGACCAGAGCGACCAGTTGGTTGTTGGCGCAAAATTGAAAGGACTCTCACGACATAAGATCATTCGATCGACCGAAGCGAGAAAATACGATGCGATCAATCTGACGCAAGACCAAGTCCGAGTTATCGAAGTTCACCATGAAGACCGTAACTTAGGTGTAGTTGCGCGTATCGACTCAGGCGACTTGGAGAAGGGCGCAAAACGCATTGTCGTCCTGCCATGCGCGACGGTCACGGGGACGCTCACCGATCAGGGCAAACCGATGAGCGGTATTCGCATCATTCCTTACTTTGCTCCACAGGAGGACTCTTCGGCCGGTCTCGCTCCGGTCGCCGTTGACTCACAGGGCCATTTCGAGATTGCCCTCTTGCCGGGAGCCAGGTATCGACTGAATTCAGAAGGTAAAGGTGTGAAACAATACGCTGTCGTGGAGGACGACCTTAGTGTTGAACCTGGACAAAGGATTGACCTCGGCACACTTGAACTTACAAAGGATCGCAAGTTTGTACCTGTTCTTGCAGCGCAACCAGACAAGGAGCAGACGAATAGAAACACAGAACCTGCGAAGAATTCGTCGATTCGTATCTCTGGTACGGTCATGAACGCAGCTCAAAAACCAATACCCAACGCGATCGTGGCAGTGGTGGCAAGGAGTACCGAATTCAAGCAAGTTCTTTTGGCCGAAGGATTGACCGATGAAGTAGGCGGTTACCAACTAAAGCTCCCGAGTCATGACTACTTTACTCACCAGGACGCAAACATTATCGCGGTCGCCGATCGAATGGGAATGAGCTTCCAAAAAATGAAGCCAGTGGCTTTGACGGCGGATGAAGCGCCTCAAGCTTCGGACGAGCGTGTGATTCATGACCTGACATTGATGCCCGAGGTGCCGATCAGAGTTCGCTTGGTTGATATTCAAGGAGGTCCCGCAAAGAACCTCGACGTCCGTCTTAAATTTATTACTTCCGAGTCGCTATCAAATCGTTTCGACTTGGATGGAATTAGCCTCAAGCATCGACCTCAGTTCGGTAAATTCGAATCCGATGACAGTGGACTGCTGACCGTCACGGGATTGATCGGTAGCCAGGGCGCGTGGATCACGATCTCTGGCAATGAATGGTTCGCCCCGCAAGACGTGGCCCTGAACATGGGGATGAGCGCCGAACGCGAAGAACGCGATGGGACCTACCGCCCGCTCGTTTGCAACGTTCAACCAGGTGAGACGGCAACAGTAGTGCTATCTCCTGCACAGTTCATTGAGGGTAAGGTGCTTTTAGGCGACTCAGATCAGCCTGCCGCTGGCGTTCGAGTCACTGTATTTTCGAGTCAGCAAGAATTCGGCGGATCAATGTACGGTCTTAACGGAACGACAGACAACGCTGGCCGATTCCGAATCAACCCCAATCCAGGATTGCGATTTTCGGTCATCGCCCATCCTCCCGCTGGCAGCCCTTATCAGTCGAAAGAAGTTTCTGACGTGAAGTGGGAGCGGGGTGGGATTGCTCAGTATCTTGAAATTCGGCTTCCAAGTGGCGTCACGCTCCATGGAAGAGTTATCGATGCAGACTCTAAAGAGCCGCTCGTAAATTCCTACGTGCAGTATATTCCAGACGAAGTTCACAACGAGCATGTTACGCCCGACTTGATAACAGGTTGGCAAGCGATGCAGCGGACGGATTCAACTGGAACTTTTGAAATTCCTGTGCTCGCAGGACCCGGGACTCTATTGGTCCATGCGCCAGATAAGACCAGCTACGTTTTGCAGAAAACGACGGACCGTGAGTTGGACGGACTCTCGGGAGGCATACGTTACTACGCACATGCCATCCAGAAGATTTCTCCCGCAGCCACGGACGCTCATGAACCAATGACGATCGAGCTTGTTCCCGGAAAAACGGCGAGGCCGAATATCTTGGATAGCGATGGAAAGCCAGTCGATGAACTAACGGTCGTGACACCGCTCAACATCCATCCCTATTCGCCATTTTATCGTGGCTATGGTGACCTCAACACTAGCCATCAGGCGGTTATTCCAGGGTTACAAGAAGGCCAGCAATATCAAACATCCTTCCTAAATGCTAAGCGAAAATTGGGCGCAACGGCCGTACTGGACACCAACAATTTGACGCCGTCGGTCACATTGCAGCCATGCGGTTCAGCCCAAGCCCGTTTTGTGAACCAACGCGGTGAGCCCATTGCCAACTTTGGCGGCTATGGCTTGCTATTTGTGGCTCGCCCCGGCCCCAGTCGTTCAGATCACGACGCTATGCGGCGTGGTGGAGTTGTAGCTGACGAGGACTTTGCCGCCAACGTTGATCGATTAAACCATGGGAGCTTGAAGACCGACAACGATGGAAGGATTGTCTTTCCTGCCTTGATACCCGGAGCAACATATCGGTTTGAACGCGGAGCAAAGGTAGTTAGTGAATTCGTTGCAAAGTCTGGCGAAATGTATGACATGGGTACGATTTCTGTAAACGTCCCGGATTAAGCAAGATGGAAAACTAGCGATGTCGACTCAATCATATTTGCGCCGAGTCTGGCAGCCATCCGCAACCGAGCCCTGGAATCTGCAACGCGTCTGGCACCTTCATCGCCGCACGGGCTTTGGCGCGAATTGGACCGAGCTGCAGCGCGATCTCCAAGAAGGTCACGAAGCAGCGATCGAACGCATCGCAACTCAGATGACAAACAGCTTGAAGGACGAAGACTTTGAACAGATGTCGACGACGATATCGGACGCGGCTGTGGCTTCTGGCAACATCAACCGCCTCAAGGCTTGGTGGTTGTATCGGATGTTGAAGTCACCAAGTCCGCTAGTAGAGCGTTTGACACTCATGTGGCACAACCACTTCGCGACCAGCTATGCGAAAGTACGAGATGTAAGTCTCATGCGACAGCAGAATGAATTATTGCGTTCCCACGCATCAGGCAGCTTTACCGCGCTGCTAAAGCAAATGTCACATGATCCTGCCTTGCTTTTGTGGCTCGACGCGGATGCCAATCGCCGCGAGCATCCCAACGAGAACTTGGCTCGTGAGATCATGGAATTGTTCTCCCTGGGCGTTGGTAACTACACTGAGCGCGACATTAAAGAGGCAGCCAGGGCGTTGACTGGATGGACTGTGAAGGATGCTGACTTCGTGAATCTAGCAGCTCGCCATGACTCTGGCGAGAAAGAAATCTTCGGGCGAATCGGCACATGGAATGGAGACGATTTGATTCAGTTGTTAATACACCACCCTGCAACACCTAACCGTATCGCTTGGCGCCTGTGTGATCATTTTCTTGGCAAAGCGAACCAAGCCGTGGTTGCTGAACTCGCCGATTTCCTGCATCAGCACGATCTGAATATCAAGTCGGCAATCGATTTCATACTGCGCAGCGAAGCGTTCTTCAGGGAACCGAATTTGGGTCGCCGTGTTTGCAGCCCTGTCGAGACGATTGTCGCGGCAGTTCGGTCCTTGGAAATGACGGCCCCTTTGCCAAGCACATTGTTGTTAGCCGAGTCGGCGTCGAACCTTGGGCAGGACCTGTTTAATCCACCAAATGTGTTCGGTTGGCCTGGCGGACGTGCCTGGCTGACCAGCCGGAATATGATCGGGCGTGTCAATCTTGCTGGTGATTTGGTCGCAGGAAACCTGCATGCTGCGGGATACCGTTTCGACGCAGCTCGACTTGCGCATTCGCATGGCTTTGACGCACAAGAGGAGTGCGTTCAATTCTTCACCATGCTGCTGCTAGGTCGCGAAGAAGTCCCCAGCGATCTTCGGCATTCGACAAATGATCTCACTCGATTTGTTAGTTCGCTCCTTGCGTCTCCCTATGCGGTAGCTGGATAACAAACTGTCGCCTTCTAAGGAAACTGCCGTCATGAATCGATCTCGCAGACAGTTCTTGCAAGATTCTTCCGCCATCGCACTGGCCCCTGTCTTGCCAAATTGTTTGGCAACATTGGCTCAAGCTGCTTTGGCGAATCGGCAAGAACGCATCCTGGTCGTGATCCAATTGGATGGAGGGAATGATGGGATTAACACAATCGTGCCCTACGCGAATGACGGATACGCCAAGCATCGACAAGAGCTGCGGCTCAGACGGGAGCAAGTCCTCCGTTTATCGGATGAAGTAGGCCTCCATCCCCGGTTGAATTCCATGTCAGAGTTGCTCGACGCGGATCGTTTGGCAATTGTCCAGGGAGTTGGTTATCCAGAACCGAATCGTTCGCATGATGTGAGCATGTCAATCTGGCAAACGGCGAGGTTTGATCCTGCAGAACACGCTTCTTACGGTTGGCTAGGCCGAGCGTTGGACTCTGTGCATGACGCCATTCCATCGCCAGGCGCGGACAGTATTCTCTTCGGAAACGAGAATCCTCCTGCAGCACTGCGTGGCCGGAAATCAAGTACGGTCGCGTTAGGTCATCTACGAGAGCTGCGACTAAAAGGTGGTGGAATGATACAGTTGGACAGCGCACTGAGCGATGGTAACGCAGATGAAATAACGACTTTCGCCACGCGAGCATTGGCTGACGCTTTGCAGACTGCCAGTATGCTCGACAATGTTGTCGCCGACGTCGAAAGCAGAAACGCTGAATATCCTACCTCGCAGTTGGCATCGCGACTGCGTTCAATCTCTCAGCTGATCAAGTCTGGCTTTCCTACGCCTGTCTACTACACGATTCAATCGGGTTATGACACTCATGCTTCCCAGCTGCCGAACCACAGTAGGCTTTTGGATGAGCTTGGCATGGCATTGAAAGCCTTTCAAGACGACTTGGACTCCGCCGGACTATCAGACAAAGTCCTCACGTTCTGTTTCAGCGAATTCGGCCGCGCGGTCAGCGAAAACGCTTCGTTAGGAACTGACCATGGAAGCGTTGGACCAGTGTTCTTGATGGGAGCAAGAGTCAAGTCGGGACTACATGGAAACGCGCCAGATCTAACGGAGCTTCAAGACGGTGAGCTAAAATTGCAGTTCGACTTTCGCCAGATCTATGCCTCCATCCTGGAGGATTGGTTCTCGATTCCATCACAGACTATCCTTGCAGGATCGTTTAGCAAGCCGAACATTTTGTAAGTCAAGGGTGTCACAGCTCGCACGAGACAATCGAACAACAGAATTGGGAAAAACTTTGACACTTCTCGCTAATCGCCACCACGGTTTCATCGCAACTCACCCTCCTGCCGAAAGTTAC
>JAGQPR010000011.1:37938-40624 GCA_020426625.1 Planctomycetales bacterium | reverse complement strand
GCGAATCCCACTACGGACCAATCCTAATTTTTAGCTGTCCCAAACCACTAGTCTAACTTTCCCAAAAATCGCGATCGCCTCGAATAGACAATTTGCGTAGAATGCTGACGTTCGGTCAACTGCGAGAATGTCCAAGCAGTGTCCAGTGGCGAAAACCTGAGGAAGCGAGCCGAGATCTTCAATGCCCAACCGTGATAAACGCGGGCATTGATGGCAGTTTATCCTCAGTTCCTGAAACTTGGACTGACGGGGCAGATCCACAGCAATCGCCAGCATATCCCATTTAGATGCCGCGATCCAGCTGGAACCATTACTGGTACTTGTACCTGAGCTTTTTGGACTCGCGGCAGTCACAGCAATCGTCCTTAAACTTCATCGGATTTCCGGTGGCACGCATAAAGGAGTGCGATCTATGTTTTCGATTCGCTCATCGCTTGTATTGGCGTTAACACTAACCATCGGCTCAGTCATTACTTGCAGTACCATGGCAGATGAGTCCGCCAGCAGCAACGGCAACATAGCCGAGTTGGCTGCCATGCTACAGTCGATTGATCCCTATCGGCCCGCGCATCAAGTAACGGGCAAAGTTGTCGTTTATGGGTCTTCAAGCATGGATGCGTTGGCCCATGGATGGGCGAACTCCTTCAAAGAATTCCATAATGGTGCGGATATTCAAATCTTCGGTAGCAATAGCGAACTAGCATTCCAGCAACTGATTGAGACACCTTCGGGGATCGCGATGCTTTCACGACCGGTATTGGACGACGAGCTCGAGCAGCTTAAGCAGCAGGGCTTGAAGAACCCAGTGGCTTTTACGGTTGCCCGTGAAGCACTTGCCGTTTTCGTTCATGAATCGAATCCAGCGGTATCCATTTCCGGCCAGCAGTTGCGAGAGATCTTCAAAGAGTCGTCCAGCCTTCCACAATGGAGCTGGCTGACGACGGATGCGTCCTGGTCCCCTAAACCAATCCACTTGATCTCGCGCACTGACACGTGCGGCACGCAAAAATATCTACGCGATTATGTCTTTCATTCGACCACGATGCGTGAGAGTCTATCTCAGCACACGTCCAATGCCGAGGTATTAAAGGCAGTAGGCCAAGATCCGTTGGGAATCGCCATTTGTGGAATGCGCAGCAGGGGTGATCACGTCAAAGTCCTGCAACTGACAGCGGGTGACAAAGTAATTCCCAGTGATGATCATGCAGTATTGAGTGGTGAGTACCCTTTGACACGTCCACTGACCCTGGTCATCGACGTTGGGCAGAGCGATGCATTGGCATTGGCCAGTCAAGAGTTTGTTCGATTCGCGCTTTGTCGCGCTGGCCAACGAGAAGCGATTCTGGTTGGCTTTTTCCCAGTCGATCTACCGCTACTAAGAGCTGGCTTAGGTAGGCTGGATGCACCAGCCGTGCGATAGCCAGCGTGATTCTTCTGGTCCTAAGCTGAGAGTTCAGCAGCGTTTCCTCACAATCTTTGAGCTCGATTATTAAAACTCGCAACCCGGACGACGATTTCCAATACAGGATGTGGTGCCATGCAACTTGGTGTTCTTTCATTTCGTAGGCTGCTAGTCCCAAGCTTCATTTGCTGGATTGTCATGGGCTGGCTCGGTATCAACTTGGCCGCTTCGCACGTTGCAGCTCAAGACCGTTGGAACACCAGCGGTGACCGCAGCCGTGACGTCGCTACGTCAGTGGGAAACATGTTACCCGGTACCAACTGGCTAGGAGGCGTCTCGCAGCAACGCCAATGGCGGCTGGGAGTAGTCGGCGCGAATACGGAAACAGGCGTGTTGGTGCAGACCGTTGATAGTCGGTCAGCGGCTGGTGTTGCCAACATCGAACCCGGGGATCTCATTGTCAATGTTGGCGGATATCAAGTTGGGCTGGTTGACGGCCGCGCTTACGACATGGACGAAGAGGTCAACCGGCAAGCGGATACAAACGGAATGGTTTCGATTGTCGTTCAGGACCATCGCACGGGAAGGTTGGCTTCCGTGCGTCTGCAATTGAAGGGTAGTGACGACTTCGTTCGCGGCACGATTCAATATCGCGGACGTAGTTTACCTGCGGACGCCATCGTGACGGTGAATATCGAGAATCGCTCGCGACCGCATTACCAAGTTCTTCAAAAAAATAACCGATTCCTAGCTCGCGGAACCGGGGGGGATATTCCTTTCGAAGTAGCCTATGACCCGAGTTACATCGAAGCGCAAGACATCTACGAGATTCGCGCTACCATCACTTCAAGTGGCCGAACTATTTTTGACACGGCCAAGCCGCAACGCGTCATCACTCGCGGTAACCCCAAACAAGCCATTCTTCAGTTGGTGTCGCTCGAAGACGTTGCCTCAACTCCATTTCCGAGCGGGACGACTGCAATCCAGGCGGGCTATCCCAACTACAATCAAGTGGCTGACCAAATCTCCACGCTCTACCAACGCTATCTCGGACGCAGACCGGAAAGCCTAGAGCTGATTGCCTGGCAGTCGGAACAGGATCTGGCAAGTGTCATGAAACGGGTTCCCATTACGTTGATGGCCAGCCAGGAATTTTTCGATCGCGTTGGCAACAATAGCACGGTCTGGATTCAAAGTGTGTTTACCGAGATTGTGGGCAAACAACCCAGCCAACAAGAGCTGGAAGGCTGGTTGACTCGCTACGCCCAACTTAGAAATTCTCGT
>JAGQPR010000011.1:0-37839 GCA_020426625.1 Planctomycetales bacterium | reverse complement strand
AGCTCTGGACACCGCAGGCTAATTGATCTGCGGACTCGATCCGGGGAATAATCAGTTTGGGCGTCTAAACCGCAGCCATCGAGCTCTCTGGTGATCATTGACCGCATAAACAAACAGCCACGCCATTTTTTCGCGGATTAAAGTTGCATAAGCAAGTTGGGATGATAGAGCAATCAATCATCCCGGCCGCCGTCGCCGATCGGCCTCGTGGCTGCACCTGATATCCACGTTTATGCCGCATTGAATCAATCGCTGAACCGTGAATTTGCGGACCACCAGTTGGAGCGGGGGCTAGCTTTTCATGGTAAACTGGCTCAGACTATTACTGTTAGGCTGAGTCTGATATGGCGGTGCACTCAGCGCTTTGTGGCTGACGATTCAGGACGCGGCTGCGCGAAATATTGCGATCAGGGTTGGCGAAAGTTGTCTTTCTGAAATCTACATCTAGGCATTGCTCATCGGGACAATCTGAATATAGGGACGTTGCATGATTCAGGGCACGGGAGGAGACCAAGCCGTTTCTGCGGACTCAATCGAAAAACTGCAGGCCGCTCGCGAAAATATCCTCTCCCAACTTGGGAAGGTCATTGTCGGACAGCAGGAAGTCGTTGATGAGCTGTTGATCAGTATTTTCAGCCGCGGGCATTGTTTGTTGGAGGGTGTGCCGGGACTAGCCAAGACACTGATGATCAGCACTTTGGCGCGAACGATGAGTTTGTCGTTCAGCCGAATTCAGTTTACGCCCGATCTCATGCCAGCTGATATCACCGGTACGGAAGTTATTGAAGAGCAGCCTGGTGGCGGCCTGCAGCGGCGATTTATGGAAGGGCCGTTGTTCGCCAACGTCGTACTGGCGGATGAGATCAATCGGACGCCACCCAAGACGCAGGCTGCGCTGCTGGAAGCGATGCAGGAACGCCAAGTGACAGTAGGCCGGGTTCGACATCCGTTGAGCGATCCTTTCTTTGTTCTAGCGACGCAGAATCCGATTGAACAAGAGGGGACCTATCCTCTGCCAGAAGCCCAGCAAGACCGCTTCATGTTCAAGGTGTTGGTCGACTATCCCAGCTTTGATGAAGAATTGGAGGTGGCACGCAGGACCACGGCTAGGCTGGAAACCCAGGTGGACCCCATACTCAGCGGTCAGGAAATCTTGCAGCTGCAGGACTTGGTGCGGAGCGTTCCTATCGCCGATCATGTTATCCGCTATGCACTGGCCATTGTACGCCAAACGCGCATTGGTACCGAAGGAGTGCCCGAATTCGTGTCCGACCAAATCGGTTGGGGGGCCGGGCCGAGAGCGGTTCAGTTTCTTGTTTTAGGCGGCAAAGCGCGCGCGCTGCTGCATGGACGAACCTTTGTTAATGTTGAGGATATTCAGGCACTGTGCCGACCTGTACTGAGACATCGTCTGGTGGTGACGTTTGCGGCCGAAAGCGACGGGATAACCACGGACGATGTCATCGCTCGCTTGATCGCAGAAACTCCAACCAACGAAGACGAATTGACACGCGATGCCCGCTTCCAAAAGATTTTTGCCTCCTGAGGCGGTCAAGCGGGTACAGCGGCTTGAGTTGCGAGCCCGCCATATCGTCGAAGGTTTTCTGTCCGGAGCCCACCGCAGTCCGTATTTCGGCCAGTCGGTTGAGTTTGTCCAGCACCGCCAGTACGTGCCGGGTGACGACGTCCGACATGTGGATTGGAAAGTCTGGGCCCGTCAGGATCGATTGGTTATCAAACAGTATGAAGAGGACACAAACCTCCGCTGCTCGTTGTTGATCGATAGCTCGGCTAGCATGAGTTATGGACCGCCAGGCGAAACGAAATTCGAATATGCTGCCACATTGGCTGCTTGCCTGGCCTTGCTGGTTCTTAAGCAACAAGATGCGGTCGGCAGTCTGCTATTCGATCAACAGGTCCGCGGCCGAGTGCCGATGCGCACTAGTCAAAAGCATTTGACGGATATTTTGGTTTCGCTCGACAATGCTCAGCCCGCGGAAAAGACCGACTTGGATTCGGTTTTCAAGGACGTGGTGCAGACCTTTCCCAGACGCGGCCTGATGGTGTTGATCAGCGATCTGCTTGGCGCCGAAGAAAGTTCATTGCGAGGAATTGATACCCTACGCCGAGCCGGGCACGACGTGATGATATTGCATGTTTTGCACGATGACGAAATCGACTTTCCGTTCAACGATCCAACTCGATTCGAGGGCCTCGAGTCCGAGATGCACCTAACATGCAATCCGCGATCGCTTCGCGAAGGTTACCTCGAAGCCCTCGAACGGTTTCTAGATCGCGTACGGCGTGCCTGTGCTGCGTCGAGCAGCGACTACATCTTGGTGCGAACTAGTGAAGCTCCCGATGCGGTTCTGTCTCGTATCCTCAGTAGCCGTATGCACTCGGTGCGGAGATAGGCGTATTCATGCAGTTCCTGTACCAACCTCTCACCTGGGGATTCTTACTGATCGGTGTGCCAATTCTGGTGCATTTGATCAATATGCTTCGCCATCGTCGGGTGAAATGGGCTGCCATGGATTTCTTGTTGGAAAGCAACCGACGCAATCGACGCTGGGTAATGCTCAAGCAATGGCTCTTGTTGGCCTCGCGCATCCTGGCAATGCTGCTCTTGGTAATGATGTTGGCTCGCTGGATTAGCAATTCGCAATGGATGGGTTTGCTAGGCGGGCAGACCACGCACCACTACCTACTGCTTGACGACAGTTATTCGATGAATGAGTCAGAGTCTGGAGAGTCGGCGTACAGTCGCGCGCTGCGTTCTCTGGACGCGATCGTGCGGTCCATCGCAGGGCGTGGCGGTCAACACCAAGTGACGCTAGTTCGCTTCAGTCGCGCTGCTTTGGCTGCTCGGAACGAATCGCAAGAAGCACGTCTTGACGCTGCCGCTGACCTCTTCGCTAGATCTATTCCCGCCGAGCCCGGGCGTCTGCTAGAGCGATTAAATGCCACTAGGCCCACTGCTTTGCAACTTTCTCCCGACGATGCCTTGGACTTGGTCGCTCCAATGATCACGCAACACACCGAGGAAAAAGCCAACGTGTACGTTGTGACTGATCTGCGTCGCAATGAATATGGAGAACCAGAAAGCACTAAGTCCAAATTGCGGGAGTTGGCAGACAGTGACGTCAGTTTTCAATTTATCGACTGCGGCAAGAATTCGCCTGCACAGAATCTCAGTATCGCGACGGTGGAACCGGAGCAAGAGGTGTGGGCGGCTGGCGTGCCACTGATGGTTCGCATTCAAGTGCGCAATCAATCGCCCCAAACGGCGCGAAACGTGGTCATTCGCTTGCGTACCATATCTTATCCAGAAGGCTTGGCGACACCCAGGCCGGATGAAGTCTATTCCGGCGATGTCAGCGACTTGCCCCCAGTTGTCATTGAACAGATTGAACCATCGCAAACCGTTGCCAGACAAGTCCAAGTGATTTTCAGCACTCAGGGGCAACATGTTGTCGAGGCCTCTCTGCCTGACGATGCGTTGGCCGATGACAATCGCCGCTGGTGCGTTATCGGTATACAGCAGACGCAGCGAGTCCTGTTGGTGGACGGCGAAGTGGATAATTCCAATGCGTTCTTTTTTGAAACGGCGGTTCGCCCTGACGCTCGCTTGCGGACCGGAATTTCGGTAGAACGAGGCAGTCCAACGAAATTGCGCGACAGTACGTTTGAGGCGATTGAGCAATTCGACGTAGTTTGCCTTCTCGATGTGCCGCGGTTGGAACCACAGGCAATCGCTCTGCTGGAAGATTACTGTCGGGCTGGACATGGTTTGTTTTTTCTAGGCGGAAGAAATACGAACTTGCAATTCATGAACGAACAGTTGTACCGGGATGGCCAAGGCCTTTTTCCATTGCAATTGGAAGGGATCGTCGAGTTGGATTCTGCAGAGCTGAGTCGTGGACCCAATGTAACTGCGACGTCTCATCCCGTGCTCGCGCCGCTAACTCAGCTGTCCAGCTCTCCCTTTTTTCTTCTTCAGATCCGCCGGCTTTTTGAAACAAGTTCCATGTCGCCACAAGATACTGGCGGGCTCGACATCCTAGCCTATGGACCAGGCAACCGTCCCTTATTCGTCGAGCGGCGCTTCGGGAATGGTCGCGTCTTGGCATTGCTGACCGGCCTGACATCCGATTGGAGCAATTGGGCCCAAGATCCAACTTTTGTTGTCGTTGTCTTGCGGACACTCGGCTACTTGGGCAGCTTTCGACGTGAGGCAACCAGCGAACCCGTTGGACAACCAACCACGATGCTTGTTCAGGGGCAAACCATCATGCCCGATGCAGAAGTGCTGGTGCCAGCTACGGAGCAGGGCACCCGCTTAAGGCTGCAGCGCAAGGTCGAACAGTTGCCCAGCGAATCCACTAGTCAACCAATGGCTTTGTTGCAGGTTCGGCCGACGCTGGAGGAACCAGATCGGCAATTGTTGGATCCTTTGCTTAGACAGGGTATCTTCGAATCGTGGATGACTACGAGCCAGGGCAAGCAGATCGTGCGGAATGCCGCTCGCAATGTCGTAGCGACAGAGGGCAACCTCGAGCGCGTGACACGCAACGAGTTTGACCAGCGTTTCGAGGGCTTACCAGTTGAGTATCGTACGGCAGATGCCGTCAGCGGCAGCGGGATGAATACACTCGATGCTTCTCATAGCACGCTAATGATGTTGCTGCTCGCCGCCTTGTTGGTCGCTGAACAACTGCTCGCCTATTCTGCCAGCTATCATTCGCCGCGTCTCATAGGAGCTGCGCATTGATGAGCTCCTGGTCATTTCTAACAAATACTTTGACGCTACTTGGTCAGAAACGCGTGTATTACCAGTGGCTGCGTGTGGAGCAGCTGGACCAATGGTGGCACTGGTTGTTGTTGTTGATGGTCTGCCTTTCGGTATTGTGCTTTATCGTCTACTGGTATCGACGTGATTCCGTGGAACAGCCCAAGCCTGTCGGCTGGGCGCTGGTGATGTTACGAATCGCTGCCATGCTGGGCCTGCTGTTTCATTTTATGCAATTCGAAAAGCGATCCGAACAAAAGATCGTGCGGCAATCGCGATTGGCCGTGTTGGTGGATACTTCGCTAAGCATGACGTTGGCTGGAACACCATCAGAGGTGGGCGTTGCCAGCACCGCTTCCAGGATTCAAGAAGTGGCAAAGTTCATGCAGGACTCGGACTTGGTGAATCAGCTGGCCGCCCGCCATCAGTTGACAATTTATAGATTCGATTCTCAATCCCGACCTTCGACCGTCGCTGCGGTTCCCCGACAACAGACGCAAGAAACCAATCAAACCGAGAGTTCGCAGGAAGAGCCGACTCTCCAAGCAGGGCGGTGGTTGGCCTTGCTGGCTCTGGCGCTTGGCGTCGCGGCAGCAGCAGCTATCGGCATTTCGCTGGGGGCTCAGTTTCTAGGCTATCGCACTTGGGAACCCGGCGGATGGGTTCTATTGAGTGGTGCGACGCTGATGCTCGCTTCTCTTACGGCTATCGCGTTCGCCATCATTCCAAACACAGCCTACACGCTCGGTTCCCTTTTCTCACAGGTAGCCCTGCGTGTTCAAGATGCGACCATTGAACCAAGCAACGAGCCTGAATCCATCAAAGAACTGGCCTTGCCTGAGGATTGGCACGCTGAATTGCAAGCTAACGGAACGGAAACTCGTTTGGGCGACGCGATCCGAGCTATATTGGACCGAGAGCTGGGCAATCCCCTTGCTGGAATTCTCGTGTTCACCGATGGCTGTAGCAACGCCGGCATTGACCCAAAACAAATTGCCGTCAGCGCCAAGAATGCTCGCGTTCCGCTTTTTTTCGTAGGCTTGGGTTCTGAGAAAAGCCCACCAAACGCGCAAATTGTCGAGTTGGATGTTCCCAAAAGATTGTATCCCGGTGATAAATTTTCCCTCAAAGCGCTAATTGGCGGTGTCGGATTTGAAGGCAAGCAACTGGCCGTCCAAGTTGCATCTGGGCCGAAGGATGGTGATGCCAGATCTTTCCGGCTGGATGGCGAGCAGCAAGTCGAACTTCCGGCCGACGGCACGCTGGCACAGGCCGAGTTCAAATTGGAACCGCGGACGGTTGGCCAATGGCAATACCAAGTGCGAATTTTGCCACCAGCGGGAGATGCGGAGCCTCGCGACGATTCGATGTCCGCTACGGTTGAAGTCATTGAGCGTAAGAATCGGGTTCTGATTCTTGCCGGTGGGCCAACTCGCGAGTATCAATTCGTTCGAAATCTGCTCTTTCGAGATCGCGACGTCGAATCTCACGTCTTGCTTCAGACGGCCACGGCTGCTTCTTCGCAGGAATCCCAGGAGTTGCTCACCGAATTCCCAGCGACGCGAGCCGAGTTATCCAACTACGACGCGGTGCTGGCATTCGATGCGGATTGGCTGGCAATTCCCGATGCATCGGTGGCCGCCCTGGAGCAGTGGGTGGCTGAGCAAGCCGGTGGATTCTTGATAGTCGCAGGCAGTGTGGAAATGCCGAAATGGATAAGCCGCTCGTCCCCCGGCGCTCGTTCGCAACACTTGCGAGCACTTTCACCCGTTGTTCTCGAGCAGCGTGGTAGTCGTCTGCTGGCCGGAGGGCGCGTCGAATCTCCCACACCTTGGCGGCTCGTCTTGACAGCCGATGGCATGCAGACGGATTTCATGTGGGTCAGCGATGATCCGGACAGTAGCTTGGAAATATGGAATTCATTCGCTGGCGTGTACGGTTACTATTCAGCATACGAATTGAAGCCGGGGGCAAAAGCGCTCGCCTTTTTCGGCGACCCGAACACATTGCTGGATGGGCAGCTGCCGATCTACATCGCCAGCCAGTTCTACGGAGGTGGTCGTGTGGCCTATCTTGGCGGCGGCGAGATGTGGCGTATGCGCAGCGAGGGCGAACAGTATTTTGATCGCTTTTACACAAAGCTGGTGCGGTGGATTTCCCAGGGGCGATTGATGCTTGATTCCGACCGGGGAATATTGCTAGTTGACCGCGAGCAAGCCACATTGCGAGAGCAAGTGATTGTCCGGGCGGTGCTGAAAACGGAACAGTACGAACCGTTAATCCAGGCAGAAGTTGTCGCTCGTTTGATCGACAGCCAAGGCAACAATGTACCGCTGGTACTGCGACCGCTCGCCGATGGTTCGCAGCCGGGAGTCTACAGCGGGCAATTCCCAGTACTCGTGCCCGGTGAATACCGAATAGAACTTCTTTTGAGTGGCTCTCCTCAGGAAGTGCTTTCCGTCGAAGTTCGCGGGCGCGTGCCAGCAAGTGAAATGCAGTCCGCCGAGCGAAATGACTTGCTGTTGGCACAGTTGGCAAGCGATACTGGTGGTTTGTATTGGAAGGGGACAGCTGCTTCAGCGGCACAGAGCCCAAACGGGCTGTATGCCGTGGCCGATGCGATTGTTTCCCAGGACTCGATTGCCTTTCTGCCGGGAGCGCAAGACCGCGATTTTCAAATACGTTGGCTGGGTTGGCTGATGACCTGGATTGCATGCTGCCTTTCGCTGGAATGGCTCGCCAGGCGAGTACACCGACTTGCTTGAATCCAGGCAAATGCTCAACACAGCGTTTCCACTCGATCCGCACAGGAATTAGCTCAACGGCCATGTCAGGTTCGCCAATGTTGTCGGCTCAAGTCAATACCAAGCTCAATTGCATTCGCTCAATGCTCCGCCGTTACGTGATTGCCCAAAGCCTTTGCATAATTGTGCTGTGGCTGCTGGTGACTTTCTGGTTGGGCGGCCTGGTTGATTACTTGCCCGTGACAGTGGGTTCGAACGAAACGCCCAGATGGTTGCGCGTCACGTTGCTTGGCTTGATGGCAGGTGGTTGCATCTGGGTGCTGGTCCGCTCGTTGGCTCCTCGCCTTTTGTACCGACTTAAGGACAGCTCGTTGGCTCTTTTGATCGAGCGGAAATACCCGGCGCTTAACTACGAATTGGTTACTGCCATTCAGCTGAACGAGTCGAACGTTCATGATGTCTCCAATCCTACCGCCTACTCCAAGATGCTAGACCTTGTTCATGCATCGGTCAATCGAGACATTGAACAAGTAGAACCTTCGGAGATGTTTGAGTGGCAGCCGCTCTGGGCATTGGTTGGCATGGTAATCTTTGCTGCCGTGTTTACGGTGCTAGCAGCTATTGCCATGCCAGCCTGGATAGGCCACTGGTCCAACCGGCTGTTAATGCTCTCCAACGACCCATGGCCGCGCAAGGCGCGTCTGCGCGCCGACGGGCTGGAATTGCAAGTGCCAGCGTTTACTGGGCAGCTTGCTGCCGCGAGAGTAACCATCCCCTTTGTCGATCAGCAAGCCTACGTGCCCACCGGTGCTGCGGCATTGCTTCAAATCTCTGCGGACACGACTGCAGATCAAGTTCCAGATACCTGTACTCTATTCTATCAATCCAGCGAAGGTGATCGTGGTCGTGCGAATCTTCGCCGAGTGGGCGCCCCTCGAGAGGGCTGGCAGAGCTTCACCATCGATGGCCCGCCGCTAGATGCAATTGATGAACGCATGCAGTTTGATATCGTGGGCCTGGATGCTAGGCTTCGCGACTTGAGGATCAATACGGTCGATCCTTCGGCAATTGTCTCCATGCAACTGACGTGTGCCTATCCGTCGTACTTGATCGATGACGCAAGTAGTCGCCCCGCCGTAGAATCCCTGGAATTTCGTAGTGGTAGTGTTATTCCAGAGGGGACGCGAGTTACGATGCAGGCAACGGCCAGCTGCGAACTCAGTTCCGTCGAATTCGTCGTCTACTCGTCAACACAAGGCTCAGACCAGGTGCCGCAAGTGCAATTGGCTTCAGTTGCCGGCCAGCGGTTTTCGGTGCCTCTCGGCATATTGACCGAGAGCCAAGTCGTTGAAGTGCGGATGTTTGACGCCTTTGGGTTGCCAACCGACCAGATCCCACGCTATCTCATCGCCGTTCAACCAGACACGATCCCGGAAGTGCTTTCGCAGATTGAAGGAATCGGTAGTGCTATTACTGCCAGCGCTATGTTACCGGTAAGAGGAAATGTTACGGATGATCATGCCCTGGCCGCGGTCAATGCGGAGGTTTCTCTGGATGGTGGACCAGTGGTTCAAGTTCCGCTTGTGCTAGGATCGCAGGGGGAGTTGCAGTCGAACATCGATCTGCTGCAACTTAGCGAACAAGGGCGATTGAATGCGCAACCCGGAATGACCTTAGACTTGGTTGTTTCCGCCACGGATAGATATGACTTAACCGACCAGCCCAGGCTCGCCCAGGGACAACGACTGCAGTTTTCGATCGTTACCGTGGACGAGTTGCTGGTAATCCTGGATCGACAGGAATTAGAACAACGAGAAAACCTAGAGCTGATCATGCAAGAATTGACTCAGTTGCGGGAGAGTCTAAGCAATATCCAGGTCGATCTGTCCGCGCTGAATACTCCTGTAGCTCATAGCGGACGCGAAATGCCTACCTGGGCTTTCGTTGGTTTGCTGACACTACAGGAAGAACCTGAGGATGACGCGGTCGTTCGGCAGCGGGCTGCCATTCGAGCACAACAATGCTTGTTGCAGGGAGACAAGTCGCAACAGGAGCTCGCAAGTTTGGCTGCTCAAATCGAAGGATTGCGGTCCCAGTTGATCAACAATCGAATTGACAGCCGCGATCGACAGGAAAGATTGAGTACCAAGGTCTCGATCCCTCTGCGTGCGCTCTTACAAACCGAATATCGGGAATTGCAGCAGGATCTGGCTGAGCTTATGCAAGCAACCTCCACCGAGAAGGCGGGAATTCTGGAAAGCCAACAGGCCATGGCAAGCCTGGACAAGGTGTTGATCCAGTTGGATTCGATCAAGTCGAATATGCAAGACATGGAGTCCTTTAACGAACTCGTTGACATGGTTCGTGCTTTGGTTGAAGATCAAGATGGGCTGCTGAAAGCGACCGAGCAGAAACAACAGCAGCGTATATTAGAATTGTTGCAATAACCAACAGAATCGATATGGCCCATCAGTCAGGGCGTGGCGTAGCCCGTAAACGTGCTCGAACGGCTCATGGATGCAACTAGGACGAGCGAAGCGTTACCCGCCCAACGGCACGAATTGAACTTTGCGGGCAAACCACCTGTAGGCGGCAACAGTGTATTGACTGTTGCAGGAATTTTTCGGTTATTCTCAGGTTCGACCACGGGCAGTGGAATTGATGCGCCGGAAATTGAGGAAATGAACAATATGCGAATGCTAATACTCGGGCTGTTCTGCGTGACTGCAACACTGGCTGTCCCGAACCTTTGCCCCGCACAGACACCTGGCGATTCGCTTCTTGGGAATTCAGGTCAGCTATCACTGGGAGCACAACAGAAATCAGTCGCCGAGCGCTTTACCACGCTGGAGGAACTGCTGCTGCGGTCGGCGGAAATTGTTGAGTCGGAAAACCCGACGCGAGCCGCTTTGTTGAAGCAGGCTGTGCAATTGAGCAAACAAGCCAAATTAGCAGGTGCTTTGGTCGAGGCTGCTCAGAATCTTGACAACGGACAATACGTTGAAGCTATCGAACAACAGAAAATTAGCCGCGATAATCTGCAGCGGATCCTGGACCTGCTTCAAAGTGAAAACCGCGAGCAGCGAATCCGTGAGCAGCGAGACCAGGTTCGTCGCTGGATCGAAGAAACGGATCGTCTACTGCGCATGCAAAGTTCCTTGCGAGGCCGAACGGAAGGAGGTCAAGAATTCAAGCCCGCTGCAGAGAACCAGCTGCAGCTGGAAGACAAAGCGAAGGATATTCAAAGTGATTTGAATGGCGGCGAGGAAGTCAAGGATGACGCTGATTCGAATTCCCAACCGGCAAGTGAGACCAAGGAACAGCAGGATTCATCTGAGCAAAACGAGGATTCCTCCAAATCGCCTGACTCGCCAGCTTCCGATGCGCCAGCCTCTGGGGAAGCAGACGCAGATCCCGCGGCCACCGATCAATCGTCCGAGAATGATCAAAGGTCGCCAGGCGCCCCTGGAGATCCCTCTCCTGGCAGCCCTTCTCCTGGCGATGTATCGCAGCCCGTAGATTCGTCTCCACAACCGCAGCAGCCACAGAGTCCAAGTGACCGAGCCCAGCAGAAGATCGCGGAAGCCCGGCAGCGAATGGAGGAAGCTAGGCAAGCCCTGGAAGCCGCTGAGCGCGACCAAGCTGTCGCGAAGCAGCGACAGGCGGAGGAAAGTCTTCGTGACGCGGTCGCGGAACTGCAGCAGATTCTGCGGCAATTGCGAGAAGAGGAAATTGAACGCTCATTGGCGTCGCTGGAAGTTCGACTGCGAAGAATGTTGGACGCCCAAGCTAAGGTATTGAACGAAACGCAGCGATTGGCAGAAATTGGTGGTGACAATGACGAACGCCAGGTGCAAATGCTGTCCAACAAACTGTCCTTAGAAGAACGGAAGATACTAGCTGACGGAGAGCGAGCGTTCTTGCTCTTGCGCGAGGAAGGCTCCAGCTCAGCTTTCCCTGAAGCGATGCAACAGGTGAATTCGGATATTGAGAATGTTGCGGAGCGGCTAGCAAAAGGTGACGTCGGGGAGTTGACGTTGATTTTCGAGGAGGAAATTGTCGTGGCGTTGGAGGAAATGGTGCAATCACTTGTCCAAGTCCAAAAGGAGAATGCCGACAAAAAGTCGCAACAGCAGAACAACGATGGGCAGGGGCAGCAACAGCAAGGGGACCAACCGCTGGTGGACAAACTTGCCGAATTGCGACTGGTGCGTACACTTCAGACTCGGATCAACAAGCGAACAGCAACGCTTTCGAAGATTTTGGAGACTGGATCGCAACCTGAAACGATTCTGCCCGACTTACTCGAGCTGGCCTCACGCCAGCAGAAATTGGTCGGCGTGGCTCAAACACTGCAAGCTAGCCAATAGTCAAGCACGGTTTTCCATAAAATTAACTCGGTTTTCGAGCACTTTTTGCATGCCGGAGCTAGAATCGAAGACGTGGAGTGACTTTCCTATTGTTTAGGGGCGGGCAAGACGCTCGTTTTGGTCCGTTTGTAGCGGCACCGAGTTTTTTTGGCAGATTCTGAATTTGTTCTTACATCCACGTCGCCCACATGACCCGTAATTTATCGAAACAATCAGCACGCTCGGCATACGCGTTACTACCATTACTTTCGGTTCGTCTTAACTCAAACTGTGAGTGACGAGCTTGGCCAGTTGGATGATCGTCATCCAGGTTGCTCAATCATCATTGTGCCCTATTTTGACACTCACGATGCATTCACACGACGACGTACGAGAACAGCTCATCCGCCTGGCCAGCTGGTGCCACTACGAGCATTTGATTGACCGCTCTGAGTGGATGGAGACGCTGGCCAAGATACAGAATGCAGACCAGGACGATCAGCTCGACGGCGTGTTTTCTCCAAGTCTCGTGGAACTGATGCAGCGTAGGTTAGCGCGTCTCGGCGAAGATTTTCGCGCCCTCAAGTCGCGTGCGATGCCTGATACGCCGACGGTTACTTCCTTTGAATCCGATCGACTCATGTCGGAGCAACCATCCACTGCGTTGGATTTTGAAGATCCGTTGGAAGTCGACGAGCATCGGTACAGTCACCCGGCAAACATGGCTTCTGATCTCAAAGTCAACCACCTGGGGCGATTGCTCGTGCCGTGCGCCGTGTTGTCGTTAGTTGGTCTTGTATCTTGGGTCGTCGTTTCGGCCATGCCGATGGTCGAGGCTATGTGGCAGGAGAATAACCGGCGGAGCGTCGAAAATGAGTCGGCAAGCCCATGGGCGATGTCGAGCTCGGAAACATCACAGCCGTCGGGAACAAGTGAGGCGGGAAAGGGTTCGGAAAACGAAGAAGCAAACAACAGCGAAGTCGTAAGCAACAGTGATGTTAGCGTCGGCGATGCGGAGAACCAAGTAGACTCCTTGAGCTCAGAGGAAGCTGCCGCAAATCCCAAGCTGGTCGCACTAACTGAGATTGAAGACGACCTTGTGGCGTTAGAGCCGGAACCTGTGCTTCCTAACTCGATCGACAGCTTTTGCAATTCGAAGCAATGGAAGGATGCCCTGGCAGTCATCGACGAATTGGGGCCGTTGTCACCGAGGCTAAAGAAGCAAGCCAATTTATACAGGGCGGCAATCCTGATCGCTCTTGGCGACGGAGAAAAAATCAGTCAGTCGCTCGAACTGCTTGTTTCTCCCGAATGTCTGGATCCATCCAATCAAACATGGCGACTTACATTTGCCGCCAGCTTGATCAAGGCCAGCAAAGCCGCGCGAGCCAATGCGATTGAAATCCTGCGAGCCGCCGTCTCCGAGAATCCGTCTTCGCCAGATCACGAGCTAGTGCTAGATTGGGTACTAGCAAGATGTGGCTTCCGTTTGACTGACTTGACTGAGTTGCCAGCCAGGGCAGCGGACTTCAAAGCCTCGGCGATCGACCACTTGTTCATCGTCTTCAGCAATTTCAATAGCGCCAACACGATACAGAAACAATTCAATTTAGATAAGGCGGAGTTGGCGATTGACCAATTGGAAAATGGCTTTCAATACCAGGACGAACCAGCTTGGCTGCGTAACGTCTACCTTGCCGAACTGCACAATGCCATTTCAACTCTCAAGTCCTCTCTAAACGCTGGCAAGTAGCCCGAATAACCAATAAACTGTGAGCGTTCTCGAGCCCCAAAGATACGAGACTGCTATTCTCATTCGCTGACCATTTCATGCGGCACGTTCTCAGGTGCTGCACGCAAGCGAACTCCGATTCTCAGGATAGTCCCGTCATTGTGCTGGTTCCCGTAGCGAATCGATCGGTTTCCAATCCGCAGTTTTGCAGGATGGAAACAAAAAGATTGGGAAATGGGTAGTTGTTTTCCTGATCAAAGGCCAAGTGTCCAGCATGCTTGAATCCGCCGCCGCCCAGCAAGACGGGCATATTTCGATTGCTGTGATTAGAGGCATTGCCCAGATTACTGGTCAGCAACACGGCGGTGTGGTCAAGCAAACTGCCATCCTGTTCCTCGACGGCGGCTAGTTCACGGAGAAACGCAGCCCAACGATTGACCATCGCGCGCTCTACGATTGCTAGCTGCCGGAGTTTTTCTTCATCCATACCATGATGGCTGAGTGTATGGTAGCCTTCTTCAACACCAGCAATCGGCAAGACACCTCCACCGCCACCGGTATGGAAGGTGATGAAACGCGACGAGTCTGTCTTAAGCGCCAGACGAATCACATCATGCATTGTCTTTTGACGAGCGATCAAATCGTTGGGATTGCTGACGTCGATCGGCATGCGCTCTTCGACTTGGGGTTTGGGCTGTCTTGCCCATTTCTCGGATTCAGCCATTCGCTTTTCTAAATCGCGGATGCTTGTGAAGTATGCATCCAGACGCTCTCGGTCACCTGATCCTACCATTCGCTGCAAGCTTCGCGCGTCCTCGGCAACCAAATCCATGATGCTTCTACCCTCGACAATCCTTTGCGCTTGTAGCGCACGCTGCTTGGCGCTGTCGTCAACAAACAGCCGAGCAAACAACTTTGATGGCGAAGACTCTGCAGGAATCATCGACCCGTTTTCGGTATACGATGGACTGTTGCTTCCATCAGCGCTTAGTACCAGCGATGGGAATCGAGTCGCGTCGCCCAGGTACTTTGCCAAGTACTGATCGATGGAAATCGTGTTTCTGGACCGGCCACCTCCCTGAGGCGCAGCGGTCAACAAACTTGCTTCGGCGCGATGCCCTCCTGTAACGCCTGGGTGCGAAGAGCCCGAGACGACGGTGAGATCGTCTTTTAGGTCCTGAAGATCCTGCAGATACAGCGAGGGTTCATAATCTTTGCCAACTCCCTTGGGCACTAGATTCTCACTATGCAATCCAAGTGTCAGGGTCATGGCTACAAAACGCTTGGGAGCCCGTTTGGACGCAATCTCATCAGTCTGTCCAACAGCGCGCTGCATCGCCGAAAGCCAAGGAAGTCCCATGGCAACGCCCGCCCCGCGCAGCAGAGTTCGTCGGCTGAGTATCCCACAAGAACCTCTACGTTTGTGTTGCATGCTTGTTCTACTTGCTCATGAAGATGTGGCTGGTAACAACTGCCTCCAGGATCGAGCGAATACCAAAATTGCGCTCCTGGAGTTGGGAAACGATCGCATCAATCTCGCGACGATCTGCAAAAGTAATGGTCTCGCCGGTTCCATAGACTAACCATTGCTGCAGCAGATTTTTGGCCAGCGGAAGTGGATTGTCGGCAGCCAGTTCGCAAAAGCTTTCGAATCCGGAAAAGTACTGTCCCGCATCAGTAACGTAGCTGGCGTCAATCTGCATGCCATCCTTCAATTGGTTGCGAACCAGTTGAGGGTAGTACTCTCGCCATTTGCCTGAGGCGTCAAAGTTCTCAAGTGCAAAACCCGGCGCATCGATTTTGGCGTGACATGATGAGCACTCCGGTAACGCACGATGCTTCTCCAACTGCTGCCGAATCGTCTTAGCTCCTCGGATGTCAGGTTCGATGGCGGGTACGTTACTCGGTGGCGGTGGAATGTCGCGTCCAAGGATCCGCCGTGAAACCCACACGCCACGCAGAACCGGCGAGGTGTTCGTACCGTTGGCGGTGACTTTCAAGATCGCACCCTGAGCCAATAATCCACCGCGATGGCTTCCCGCAGGTAAGGAAACTCTACGAATATCGTTTCCCGAAACGGCTGGCAATTCATAAAACCTGGCTAACCGACTATTCACAAATGCATAATCACACCGAAGCAGCTCTTGCACGTTCGCATCGCGATCCAGCATATCCTGCAAGAACCGATTGGTTTCTTCGAGCATGGCATTCTGAACGGTTATGTCAAAATCGGGATACAGTTTGCGATCGGGAACGGTAAAGTCGATTTCATCCAGCTCAAGCCATTCGTTGGCAAAGTCTGCAATAAACTGCGATCCCCGGGAAGTCCGCAGCATCCGCGACAGCTGTTGTTTAATCACGGATGGATCGGTCAACTGTTCTCGCTGGGCGCACGCAATCAGCTCAGCGTCGGGCATGCTATTCCAAAGGAAATAACTCAGCCGCGCAGCCAATGCGTATTGATCTAGTGGACCAGGTTCCTCGTGCAGGTACATAAAACGCGCCGAACACAAGATCGCGCGGTATGCCGTTCGTAAGGCATCGACAGGATTGCCGCCATGCTCCAAGGTATGTTCGAAGATCGCCAGGTAAGCTTTTGTTTCAGTCCAGCTGACTGGTCGACGAAAGGCCCTCATCGCAAACCGCTCAATTAGTTCTTCTCCGTCTTCCAGCGGATTATCGCTGACGACTGAAATTACTTCTGCGTCGCCTTTCGACGCATCTGTCTGTTCGCCCCGCGATGCCAACTGCAATTTCCTGCGAGGCCCGCGAGATTCCGTCGAGCGAGCATTCCGCTTGGCTGCCCCGCTCGATTCGGCCAGCAAATTCCCAAACAAGAGGCCGCGAATCTGTTCGTTGGTCGGACCACGATGGATCCGCTCCATATTCAACCAGTGGATCGCGATACCCGGGACATGCTGCGCTCCACCTTCCCCGTTAGCCGACTGACCACCCTGGAATTTAGCCAACTTCAAAGTGCTGTCGGCAGGCCTAATTTCGAGCATATGCCCTTTGGGTAGCCAGGTTTCGATCGTTACCGTTTGAGGTTGTTCCGTGGCTTCGAACGAACCTACCCAAGACATCAACGGGGCACTCGAAACGCATTGTCCAGAACGAATCGTGCTGCACACGCCATGCTCTGCAGGAATGTTCAGGGCCGAAACTTCAAACTGAAACCGATACCATCCGCTTACATTGGCAGTCGTTGCAGGCAATCTGCCGTAGAACGCCAGCGCGGACGACCACACAACAGCTGCATTGTCGATGAATTCTGGCTCGCGAGTGCGTTCGCGGGTACGAGAGATGTCCTGCGCAGACATTTCCCACACGCGTTCATCACCCAGCGTTAGAGCTCGCCGAATCGCTTCGTCGAGTGCCAGATCGACGATCTTGATGTGCTGTTCCATATGGAAATGCGAAATCGATTGTTGGCGGGCTAGCGTGCTAAAATGTTCTGACTTGGGGTCTTCGGGCATTTCGCGTTCTAGGGGAATGTCGATGCCTAACAAATCATGCAAGGTGCGTTCCAGTTGCAGATTCGTTAGACGACGCGCACCCACGCGCCCAAGTTCTCGTTGCTGCTTGGCTTGGGCGCCATGCAACCAATGCTCGGTGGCCAACGCGAACGCATTCCGAATTTCAGAATCGATTGTGGCCGCATCCTTGGGCGGCATCTCGCCATTGCGAACACGGTCGAAGATCTTAACCCACTTGTCGAAAGCGGCTACATCTTCCAAGTTCTCCCTTAGATCGACCAAGTCCAGCCCCGCCTCAGCAGTGGGACCCTGGTGACAATCGACGCAATGATCAGCTAGAAAACTTGATCGAAGCGCTGCGTCATTTGCCTTGGCAGCCAGCGACGGGACCAATCCAATCGCGATGAACCCAAAAATTCGGGACAATTGCAGCATGGAAACACGTAGGTGGGAAAGTGAATTGGGGTGGGAATCTAAGTGTAGACGAATCCCAAGTAAAACACCATCTTGGAAACTGTTCCAGACGGCAAACTGCATGCGTTCGGGACCGAAAGTAGTGAGCATCCCCGCAGGACGGTCCGATTCACCGGGATTTGCTCCCTTGCAGTAATCGCCCCTCCGTGGCGCTAGTGCGTCTCACCAGCGGCAGCTCGCTGTTGGCGATCGCGCAACGCGACTCCGATCCCGGAGTTGGGAGCTAATTCAACAAAAACATTTGCGAGCCCCACGCGATCGGCCTCTCGCAGAAACTCGTAGAATCCTCGCGCATAGGCTTCCGTCGAAGGGAATACTCGCAGCAGTCCCACAGACGATCCCGCATTCAAGGCAGAGAGCCCACAGTAGCCGCTAGCGGAAAGCACTTCCTGGGTAAATGCTGCGACCTCTGCGGTCGAACGGACCAGACTCACTTTGGCGGCGGGCTGGTAGTGAGCGTAGCGCAAGCCGGGCGAAGGTAAGGGACCGCCACTAGCAAGTGAAGTAATCTGTTGCGTTTCAGGTGCGACCGCTTGCAACTGCTCTAGGGTAATCGCCCCAGTCCGCAAAACGACAGGCACGTCACCGGTACAATTGACGACAGTAGATTCCAACCCGATACCACATGGCTCCCCCAGTAGTATTGCGTCGATTTCTCCATCTAAGTCTTCTAGCACCGCCTGCCAGGTAGTCGCGCTTGGCTTACCCGATCGGTTCGCTGATGGGGCGGCAATTGGCACATTGCAGGCGGATAGGAACTCTCGAGCAAGGGCATGCGCCGGAATTCGCAGGCCTACAGTCGAGAGTCCAGCCGTAACACTTTCGCCAATTTTGTCGGATTTGGGTAACACGACCGTAATCGGACCGGGAGAGAAAGACCTCAGCAGCAGTTCGGCTTGTTCAGTCATCTTGCTTGCGGCGAGTTGCCATCGCTGGTGGTCTGCGACATGCACAATCAGTGGGTTGTCTTGGGGGCGTCCCTTGGCGCGGAAAAGCCGATCAATCGCTGCCGGGTTAGTCGCGTCGGCGCCTAGACCAAATACGGTCTCAGTGGCAAAGGCCACCAATCCACCTGCTCGTAGAATCTGAGCGGCCGTGCGAACATCACTGAGCAACTGCGTTTTCATCCAGTCTGCCTGGGAGACTCAGGTGTAAACAAATGATCTAAATGCAAATACTGCTTGTCGAATGCTGCGACTAGTCGCTATGTCCGGAATACTTGGAACCTTGATATGACTGGCGGCCAGCCAAAGTTGCAATTAAGGCTTGCTTGATGCTGCCCTTTTCCAGGACCCACCGTGGAGCAATCAAGTCTTTGGGTGGTGCGTCTCCGGAAATGCGTTCGATGACCATCTGCGGTGGTAGCACTTCCAAGAAGTCAGCCAAAACATTGACGTACTCTTGCATTTCCATCAATCGCACTTGGCCAGTTCCGACCTGCTCTGCCAAACGCGTTCGCTGCACCACATACAAGTTGTGAATCTTGACGCCATGCGGATTCCATTTCGCCACTTGCCACGCTGTTTCCATCATCATCGCATGCGTTTCGCCAGGTAGACCAAGCATGACGTGCAGGCTGGTTTCAAAGTGCCTGCCTTGCACGCGCTGGAGCGCATCGACGGAGGCTGCATGTCCATGACCGCGATTCATCCACTCCAGGCTGGCATCGTGAA
Organism: Planctomycetales bacterium; assembly: GCA_020426625.1. GTDB lineage: Bacteria > Planctomycetota > Planctomycetia > Pirellulales > Pirellulaceae > Aureliella. The sequence continues at coordinate 18,602 of JAGQPR010000011.1, read as the reverse complement.
TCGTCTGCACTCCCAGCTCCAACGAGACGTAAGTCCGTTGAGCGTATTCATCCACCAAGTCCAAGACCTCGTCCGGTACACAATCGGGACGCGTGCCAATGACCAGTCCAACGATCCGCTCGTCTTCCAACGCGGCATCCCATAACATTCGCAATTTATCGAGCGAACCATAGGTATTTGTGGCTGGTTGAAAATAGGCCAGAAACTTCTCAATTTCGTAACGTCGTCTCAGGCCTTCTATGCCACGTTGAATCTGCGCTGTGATGACATCGCGCCGCACGCGCCTGCTTGGACTGAATGCGCGATTGTCGCAGAAAGTGCAACCGCCCGTGGTCAGCGAACCGTCAACATTCGGGCAAGTGAACCCGCCATCGAGACTGATTTTTTGAACGCGACAGCCAAAACGCTGGCGGAGACTCAGGTTGAGAGGATAGTAACAGTGCCCCAACTGCCGCCAATCCACGGCTGTAGTTGATTTGGGCCTATTAAAAATTGACGATTCCATGGGCCCAACGTAAATTAGATAGATATGGGGCATGCCCAAGTTGTATTACCGAGATCCTGAGTGATCGGACGTAATTTTAGTCGCCGCGTTAAGCAAGGATAAGGTCAGCCACAGTTTGGCAGTGTGAAAAGTGCAACATTCACCGACCATGGACTATTATTCGCCTGGTCGAATGCCAGGCGATGGCAATGATGTGTCCGACAAAAGCTTCAAAGGCGGACACGACCTGGTTTAGTAAATCCATTTGGAGAATGCAATGGCCGATTATGGTCAGTTAATCCCCATCGGTGGTGGCGATACAATCTATCTGAAAACTGAAAAGCTGATTATTGGGCGACGTGAATCGTGCGATATCGTGCTGCGGTTTTCCAATGTGTCCGGCCAGCACGCGCGACTGACCTTAGAGCAGGGATACTGGTTTCTTAAGGATCTGGGAAGTCGCAATGGCACCAAAGTCGACGGTTACCGCATAAGTCGCAAGAGGCTTGATCCAGGAGCCAAGATAACGTTTGCCAAGAACGCCTACACGATCGATTACAGTCCCGAAGAATTAGGGGCATTTGGACCTCCTCCGCCCGACGATGACCATATTGAAGAAGTGTTGCGCCGCGGACTGCTTGACCGAGCTGGATTGGATAGGCGCGATGATAACGACAAGTACACCAATCGCGATTTGGCGGAGGATGACTGATTCCGTTCGAGTGACACCAGGTAAGCATCCAAGCAGTAGTTTTGTCGCATAATTAGCCGCATTGGCGTTAGCCACGGTCGTGCAAGTTTCAGAAAACTTGTACGTTCTTTTATCTGTGATCCACATCTTGCTGCCATGAGTGTTCCTACGGCGAGGCCTGATCTCGCGCTACCCTAACTTGATGGATTGCGAGAACAGCGGTATCCTCGGGCTTCACCTTCTTGGCAACTGAATTTAGCGTTTTGCCTCGCTGGTAAACTCGCAAACTCGTCAGCTGCCCATCGCTTCCAAGGAACAGCCATGTCTTCCGCGTCACCCGCATTGTCTCATCTGGTGTTCTTCACGCTTGTAGACAATTCGGCCGAAAACGTTGAACATTTGATTCAAGAGTGCCAGACCTATTTGGACGATCACCCGGGCCTGAAGTACTTTGCCGTGGGGCGTCTCAACGTAGACTTGAGTCGGCCGGTGAATGACAAGTCGTTTAACGTCAGCTTGATTACCGTATTCGAAGATCGCGCTGCTCACGATGCCTATCAAGTAGCTCCTCGCCACTTGGAGTTTATCGAGCGCAATAAGGCCAGCTGGAAGCAGGTCCGAGTATTCGACTCCGATTTGGCCGGGAATTAACTCAATTCATTCCAAGCTGAAGTTTGACTGGACTTTGGTACGGAACTCCCCGTGCTCATGCTGCAGAGAACGATCGACTTCGTGATGGTTGGAGTACTGATGTATGTCAAACGTAACACAGAGATTCTACGATCGGATCAGTAGTGTCTATGACTTGATTGCTGATGGAGGCGAGCACCAGGCACGCGAACGAGGTTTGGCAGCGCTTGCAGTTCGGCCCGGTGAATCAGTACTTGAGATCGGCTACGGGACTGGACATTCGATGGTGCAGTTGGCCCAATCAGTTGGCCCAGGTGGACACGTCACTGGGATCGACATTTCGCCGGGAATGCGCAAACAAACAGGGGGGCGGGTCACGAAGGCTGGCGTTGAAGAACTGGTCGACTTGCTTGTCGGAGAAATTCCTCCGTTGCCAATGGAAAACGATTCATTTGATGTCGTCTCTATGAGCTTCACCTTGGAATTATTCTCGCGCGAAACAATTCCGGTTGTGCTTGCAGAATGCCGTCGCGTGCTCAAGCCCGGCGGGCGACTCGGAATCGTCAGCATGGCTGAAGTAGAGGATGGCGAAACAGAAAGCATTCTTGAACGCAGCTATGTCTGGATGCACACCCATTTCCCCCATATTGTTGATTGTCAGCCCATTGCGGTGGAGCGATTGATCGAGGACGCTGGTTTCAAGATTTCTTCGCAAGAACGCTACTCGCTGTTTACGATGCCTGTTGCGATTGTTGTAGCTAAATGATTCAGTCCTTCTCCTCTCACTGCTTCCGCGGAAGAACGTTTGCGCGTTCTAGACCAAGATTCGATCGAGTTGGTGACGCCGGTGTGCCAGCCATTACTCACCCCGCATTCGCTTGCGTTTGGCGGACATCACCGACTTGAAAAACTGGCCTTGTTTGCGAGATTCTTGGTGCAATTCGTGAAGCAACTTCGCGTTGCGGGCCTGCTCGGCCTGCAGTTTTAGAAAGCTGTTGAGACGCCGTGCCGGAAGCTCGCCTGACTGGATTGCCGCTTGTACAGCGCAGTCGGGCTCGCTTTGATGGCTACAATCGCGGAAGCGACACTGCTCGGCAAGAACAAATACGTCATCGAAAACTTCGGTGAGTCCGCTTTCACATTCGGCCAGTTGCAATTCGCGCATACCAGGCGTGTCTACCAGCAAGCCACCGGCATGCAGGCGATGAATCCAACGGGCGGTTGTTGTATGGCGGCCTTTCGCGTCGTCTTGACGGATGTCCTGAACCGCTAGGGCGGGAGCTCCTAAGCTCATGGCTAGGGTCGATTTACCCACTCCAGAAGAACCTACCAACGCAACGGTTTGCCCCTCGCGACACCAGTTTGTTAACACACCAACTTGGGCAGGGTCGCGGGCATCCATTGTTTCGACTAGCAAGTCGCGCTTGAGCGAGGTAACCTGCTGCCTAAGCTGGTCTGGGCTGTCGCACAAATCGGCCTTGGTTAGCACGACAATTGGATGAACTTCAGCCGCAAACGCGAGGGCGAGGTAACGTTCCAATCGCGAAAGACTGAGTTCTTGATTGCAGGAACTGACGATAAAGAGAGTATCGATATTGGCAGCAATCAGTTGCGTTTTCACACGCTCACCGGCTGCCTTACGAGCGATCAACGAATTTCGCTCCAGACGCCGGATTCCGCGCAGACTGTCCTGCTCCAAAAGTAGCCAGTCGCCCACTGCTAACTCACCACACGCGGCCGTAAGCGACGTCGGCAAGAGAGTGGTTCCCGTTTCTGTCATGCACAATAAATGGCTTCCCAAGTGCGCTCCCACGCGAGCCACCAGCGCTCCTGCATCGCCAGTCGTCAACTGCTGCTCGAAGGCAGGTTTCCAACCCAGTTGACGAAGATTACTATCGTTCGCGGGAGGTGCCGATTGTACCAACGCTTGCTCAAAACACGCTTTGTTCGATAGCGAGCATGCCCGCCGCGAACTGTTTTCTTCTCTCATTCTCCGATCTCCCTCGCTGAAGGGCGACACGCTGGCGGGTGATCAGGTTCGCGCTCGGCCGGTTGCAGCTATGAAAACCCCTTCTACTCGGCTCGCTTTGTTTGGTTTTCAGTCACTGGTCGGATTTCAGCCGGCCCACGAAAACAGGCTGTATTCTGCGGTAATCCCGAGCTGAATCGCAGGCAAGGAGGCGAAGTCGGCGGAAACTAGGGGAAATAATTTGACATGGGCTGAAATTGACGCATGTTTCAGATGGACCTCGACTGCAACAGAGGCTCCACGGTGATCGCTTAATCCTGGCTGCAGATCGTTGGGACACTGAGCTGGATCGTCCGATAAATGGCAAACCGATTGCGAAGTCGGGACGCAAAGTCACGGGTCTCACGCAGACAGCCGGACCACCGAAGTACGAATCGGCGCAGCAGGTGAGCATTTCTCCTTGCTGCGTGTGGCACTTACCAACAGTGATTCCAATGCAACACGCCAAGATTCTGGTAGCTGATGATAGCGGTACCATCCGACTATGTCTGAAGCGAGCTCTCCAGTCCGCGGGTTACGAGGTCTTCCTCGCCTGCGACGGTTTAGAAGCAGTTCGCGTCGCTCGCGAAGTCGACATTGACTTGGCGATTCTGGATATCCAAATGCCGGAAATGGACGGCTATACCGCCTGCGAGCAGATACTCCGCGATGGCGTTCTGCCGATCATCTTCTTGACGCGCGACGTCGCGCCTCACTTGAGCACTCTGGGAGATCAGCTCGGGGCCTATCTGCCTAAACCCGCTGATGACAAGACGTTGCTGAAAACCGTCCGCAACTTGTTGCAGCGCGTGGTCACTCAGGCCTGTTAGGTATTGGCCATGACGAGGGATCCACTTAGGAACTTGCAAGATGAATTGCAGCAATTCGTCAAGCATGTGCGACAGCGACTGAACGGCCTCTCCGAATCAGTGGATTTGTTGAAGAGGAAGTCGCTCGAACCGCAAGCCCCAGTTCGATATTACGCACATTACCGTCCCGCACAATACCTGTCCGAGGCTCCGTCCTTGGAAAGCGATAGCCGGGACACTAATCAACTTGAAGAGTCGAGCGACCAGGATAGCGCCAGCGACACTATCGATCGGCTGGAAGCGATCAAGCGGCGATTAGCTGCGCAACTTGAAGCACCTGAAAATGGTTTCTCAAGAGTTCCTGAAAAAAGTGAAAACAGAGGAAAAAAGTGAAACCTCTCGCTGATTGCCACCAATTCACGTCATCGAGCTCTTTTTCTCCTACCAGCAAGCACTGCGTTTTTCGTTGCGGCGAATCCTGGTACTCAGTGCCTGCAGTCTCGGTGCGAGAAATTGTAATGGCTCCCAACTTGGTTCGCGTACCAAGTTGTCACCAGGCGTTGGTTGGGCTGGGGCACTTGCGAGGTGAATTCATACCGGTGATCGCCTTGGACCGACTAATGGGTACTGGCTCGGCGCAAGAAGCTTCACAGCTCAATTGCTTGCTCGTATTCCAAGGAAGCAGTATTTGGTCACTGCTAGTTTCAGACTCTGCCGCACTGGAATCGATCGAGACAATTGTCTCTCCCGACGGTCGCGGAGAGAACGCCAACAGTGTCGTGATCGGAACAGCCTTGTTTCAAGATCGTATCGTTCGAGTGCTCAATCCGGCTGGACTGCTTGCAAATGCTCAGCAGGTTTTGGAGCAATTCTGGCAAGCAGCAGCCGACTGACGTTTTGGAAATACAACCTAGCCTTCCGAAGGAAGCGTGATCCTTGAAAATCTTCACCTATTCATTATTGAGCCATTGTGCCGTCGCCTGCTTATCAGCTGGCACTTGTATCGGCGCGACGCTCCTTGGGGAGCCTTGGGGCATTCCGGCTGCCTTGGCTGTGGCAATTGTGTCGGCCGCCATCGTTTCCATGCTCGTTGCCCGTAAACTGACTGGAGCGCTCAGTACGCTGGAAATGGCGGTAGCCAACTGCCAACACTCACAGCAGCATAACACGGGCTTGAGCGAGATTGACCAGCTGGCGGATCGATTGGCCAACCTAGCTCAGCACTGGGAATCGATTGCCGCAACCACGCGAGATCAAGCCAGAGAATTTCAGCAAGTTCTCGAGTTATTGGAGCGGCGGAGACAGAACGAAACCGCTGGCCAACAACTGCGAGGCGCTCTCTCTGGTCTGGGCAGAACGTTTTACGCGCACTTAGCTCAGCTCTCGCAAGCTTCGGTGGATGTTTCGGCAGCGGCGAAATCCATTACCGAAGCGGCGGACTCACAGGGGCACGCGGTTGTCAAGACGACGGCCTATGTCGAACAACTGTCTACCTCAATTGGATCCGTCATCACCAATGCTTCGAGCGCTCAAGCAGCTTTCAGTCGCACCGACGAATCAATTCACTCGGCAATGCAATTGATGGACCAGCTGCTGCAGGGAATGCAACGCGTCCAAGATGAAACTCAAAATTGCGAGAAAAAGCTGAAGGGATTGTGCGACCCAACGCGTCAGATCAGTGCGATTGTGCAAACAATCAGTGAAATTGCCGCCAGAACAAACCTGCTTGCGCTCAACGCTTCGATCGAGTCCATTCGCGCAGGCGAGCACGGCCGGGGCTTTGCTCTGGTTGCGGACGAAGTTAGAAAGCTGGCCGAACAAGCAGCAGATGCGACGGGCGAAATCTCCAGTCTGCTGGATGCCGTGCAACTGGTTACGCAGGAATCGATTCGCGGCGTTGAACGTGAACGGGAGCAAATCGTATCGGAATTCAGTCGCGCGAAGAATGCTCAGGAGACCCTGCAGCACATCGCCAATCTGAGCAGCGATTCGCGAGCTTTGGAACAGATTTCGGAGCTTTCCAGGCTTCAACTGCAGCTCGCCCAGGACGTGGTTCTGGCAATCGAACAACTGTCCAAATCCGCCAAATCCAATCGGAGCGCCGCGGAAAATGTTGGTTGGACGATCAAATCGCTTACGGCAGTCGACCCCCAGTTGGAAAAAATCATCGAACGTCTGCGAAATTGTACGGGGGACACAGTCGTTAGTGAGAAAGTTGTTAGCCCGTTGGTAGGTTTCTCCTCGCCAGTTTTTTCAACTGCTCCTGCACCGGTCGAATGAAGAGCCTAGCATGAATAAAGAATACACAACCAACAGTGGAATCGGCTACTGCGAAGCCGCCGTGTTGTTGGAAGAAATTCGCCTGCGGGCTCCCAGTAACACGCACGCAAGTTTGATTGACTTTGCAGCCTTGACCAACGATCTGATCAGCCTCTCGCAAACCTTCGCAGAGGGAGAGTGCGAAGAGGTGCGAGAAAAACTGTCCGCGTTTATTTCAGTCGCTATCGCCGAAATCAAGAGAGTCTTAGCCGCTGATCAACCAAGTTTCCGTCAAATCGATGTACTGAGTGCCGAAGCCATCGAGCAGTGGGGGGAACTGATCGTTGCCCTGCGAGAAAATGAGTACGCCGAACTGGACGGCTGGTATGCCCACGAAACACTCGCAGCTGAGGAAGATTCTTCCCAACTGGAACCTGAGCACAACGATCTAGCAGTCGAGGCACTTCTGCGACACTTCGGCGTCGATTCGGCATCATCGATGGACACGAAGACTTGCTCTAGCAATACGAACCTGTTAGCAGAACAGAATGTTGAGTCTGCACTGGAGCGCACGAGGACAGAAACGGCAGGCATCGATTCGTTGGATGATGAATTGCGAGCTGCGTTCTTGGACGACTCCGCAGGCTGTCTAAGTTGCATTGAAAGTGCATTGCTAAGTCTGGAATGCAATCCGCGAGACCACGAGTCGCTCAACCAGCTGCTGCGCGAACTGCACACGCTCAAGGGAGCATCCGGAAGTGTCGGGCTGATGTCGCTTGCGGAACAGATTCACGAATTGGAAGAATCACTTCGCCAAGATCAAGCTTCCAGCCGCGAGCCGGGCATTGACCAATTGCTGCACCATGTAGACCGCATACGGTCGCAGATTTATGGTCCGAGAGAGCCTTCGGCAGATATAGAACAAGTGGACAACTCTCGCATGCAGGAGTCGATCGCGATAAGGGGAAATAACCATTTCCCGGATGAATCTGGCGACGACGAAACGGTGAGAGTGCAAGCCTCACAACTGAATCGGTTGATGGACTTGTTAGTCGAATTGGTCATGCTGCGCAACCAGCGAGAAACGGAGCTGAGCGAGCTGCAGGGGATATATCATGAATTGGTCGGCAGCGTCGCTAAGATGCGATTGTTGAGCAACGAAACCGACATGCAGATTGAGTCTAGCAAATCCTTACGACTATCCGAAGTCGCCAATGACGTTCTCGAGTCCGCCCAGTACTTTCGCAATTGCATCCGGCCATTTTCCGATGGCAACGCAGCCGTATCCAGGTTCATACGCTCATTCCGCCAGGAACTTGTTGAGCTGAGACGTACTCCCATTTCGGGATTATTTCGAAGACTGCAGCGAGTGTTGAGAGACGCCGCGCAAGCAGAAGGCAAACAGGTCCGTTTGGAAATGTTGGGCGAAGACGCTGGCATGGAACGCTCTCTGCAACAACGACTCTACGAACCGCTACTTCATATCGTCCGCAATTCCGTTTGCCACGGCATCGAATTGCCAGCAGATCGAATTCGGTGCGGCAAACCAGAGGAAGGCATCGTCTCTGTGGAAGCCAAGTCGGGCCCAGACTTGTTTGTCATTGAAGTCCGCGATGACGGGGCCGGATTGAATTATGAAGCAATACGGCGTCGAGGAGTGGAACGTGGCTTGTTGGCTGCAGATCATATGGCAAGCCGCGAAAAGTTGTCGCAGTTGATTTTTCAGCCTGGCTTTTCAACGCGAGAATCCGCAAACCAGGTTGGCGGCCGCGGAGTCGGTATGGATGTCGTCGCTGCGACGATGCAACGTATGCGAGGTTGGCTGGACGTTTCATCTGAACCGGGGAAGGGGACGCGAATTCGACTTAGTTTTCCACTGCCTTCGGTGATCCAGCACGCCATGGTTTTTCGGGTGGCGAGCCAGTTATTCGCTCTACCGATGGAATTGGTTCATGCTGCGGGAGAAGTGTCTCTCGAGTTGCCACGTGTTCATTTTTCAGAGCTATTGGGAATGGACGCCATTGGCACAAGCCGTGATCAACATGCGATTGTCGTAGCCAACGATGGCCCTTCGTCGGCAACAGGCAAATCCAACACACTGGCTTTGATGGTCGATGAGATCTTGGGACCGGAAGAATTGGTAGTTCGTCCCTTGCCAGGCCTGTTGCGAAATCATCCGTTTTGCGTTGGCGCTACTCTGTCCGGAATGGGGCAAACGGTAGTCCTGCTTGATGCCAGAAGACTGCTGCAATCGCGACGTGACAGCAACGTTTCCGAGGACCGTGAAAATCTCTCGGTTGTTCATCCAATGCATAAACAGGTTCGCGTGTTAGTAGTTGATGATTCACTAAGTGCCCGCAAACGAGTCGTCCGCTCACTGGGTCGTTATCGATTCGAAATCGATGAAGCAGCTAACGGAAAGCAAGCTCTTGATTTGCTTGCCAAAGGCAACTACGCATGCGTCTTTAGCGATATGGAAATGCCGGTTATGGATGGATTGGAATTTATCGCTGAGCTGCGTTCATCCAAGCAAAAGAATACGGTGCCAGTCGTCATCATCAGCAGTAGGAGTGAACCAGAATTTCAACAACAGGCCAGGGACTTGGGGGTAGCCCACTTTCTGCCGAAACCAGTTGCCAACGAAGCGCTCGATGACATCCTACCTGAGATTGAAACATTGCGCGAAACCATACAAGCTCTGCCCTGCAATGCCTATTGATCAGATATCAAACACAGTCAGCTCGAGTTGTAGTGTCGGACTATTCACAACGTGAAATGAATATTCCAGACAACCCGCCAAGCGGCAATTTGAGTAACTCAGAATCAACCTGTTGGAGAAGCGTTCATGAACCAAAAAACCGTGCTCGTAATTGACGATAGCGCTACTATTCGCAAATTGGTGGATCGGCATCTGGGTTCCGCTGGGTATCGAGTGGTACTTGCGCCAAATGCTGAAGAGGGACTGCAGTTAGCTGCTGAAATCCACCCAGACTTGATTCTGCTCGATCATCAGTTGCCTGGCACGACAGGCCACAATGTAGCAACGACCCTGTCGCACTCAGAAACACTACGCCACATACCGGTTGTCATTAGTTCCACGCTTCGGAAGAAGGCTTATGCCGAATACGTGGACTTGAACAATGTCGTGGACATGCTTCCCAAACCCTACACGGAGGAACTGCTACAAACGACGGTAGCGAACGCTATCGAAACAGCGTCCATGATCGTCGATTCGCAGTCCCGAGGCAGTGCCGTCCCAGAGATTATTGAGGCTGTTAACGAAGCAGCATTTGCTGGCAGTCTCAGTTGTTTTGGCCTACGAGAGCTAATCGACTTTTTGAACAACGGACGCAAAGCTGGCGTGCTAGAGGTGGAAGCCGGACGAACACGTATTCGCTTCTTCCTTGAAAAAGGGCGAATTCAAGGCGTGGATGCACAAGGCATCAGCGCCGAAGAGGTTAGCAAGATGATTGACCAGCTGCCTGAGTCTCTTACCAATCTTGCGCCTGTGCTAAAAATGACCATCGCCGGAAAAAGCTGCGCCGAGGTGGATGGTTTTGTTCAGTTACTAGATCAAAAGGTTCTCGACCCACGGCTGATGACACGCCTACTACGCTTCCAAGCCGCCATGCTCGTGCGGTTGGCCTTTACACAACCCTTGAGCTTATTTCGTTTTGAAACGGGACAGTGCAACTCCTTGCACAAGAGCTTGCCGCTGGACATCAGTTTGCTAGCGCTACTGGTCGAAGGAGCTGTCACCAGCGCACAACATGTTGAACTAACGCCCAATGCCACTTTTTCCCGTCGCGCAATTCGTGGTCAAAACCTCGATCGAGCCGGTCTGTCGGCCAAGCACATGCAGATGTTCAATGTTTTGTCGGAGCCCAAAGAAACGCAGGAGATAACCGCAGCCCTAGGCTGGCAATCCAGCGAAGTACTGCAAGTACTGCACGGATTTGAACTAGCTGAATTGGTAGAACGACGCACGAACACGGTCGCCGGCCAATTTGTAGTGTATGAGCCCGATGCCAGCCATGCACAACGCTTGCGAGCTGGCTTGGAAGAGTCGGACAATCGATATGCTGGCAAAGTAGTCCGCGATAAACTGGCGCTCCAGCTGGTCTTGAAGCGATCTATTCCTCACACGCTGGCTTTTGCCGCTGATGATGAAGCCGCGTGTACGCTTCTCAGCAAATTGTTCGCGACCAAAGATCCGCGCGCAGCGAAGATAAAACGCGTCGCAATTACGTCGAACATTTCAAACCTGCAGAACTTGCAAGAACAAATGGGTTTTCGCATCGACGAAACGATCGCCCGCCCCTGTACCGCTGAGCAACTGTTCTTGGCAATGGATCGGCTGTTGAACAACGAGCACGACTCTACGGATGACGCCTTTCAAGAACCGCAAAATGAACTAGTCGCAGCAGGGGCCGAATCATGATTGCAACTCACCACGTCAAACTAATCGCGTTGAATGACCATGGTGAAGCGATCTCAGTCGGTCTCTCACCGAATCGCGCAGTCTTGGTTGGCAAGTCTTGCAACTGCGGCCTGCAGCTCGTTGGCGATGAGATATCCGATATCCACTGCAGTATCTGCCTTGAAAGTGGCCGCGTTTGGGTACAAGACTGGCTATCCGCCTCAGGCACTCGCTTGAATGGCAAAGAAATTGCCTCTAGAGTCGAAGTCCACCGAGATGCCACCGTTCAGGTCGGCTGTTTCTCTATTCGGATCGCCGAAGAATCATCAGCAGCGGACACGAATCCTGCTAACGCGATGCAGTCCTATTCGCCTACGCAAACATCGCTAGAATCGCACGACCCGTCTAAGTGCAGCCAGGTGTTGACAAAAGAACGATGCTCGGATCTTGAAATACCGAGTGAGGCTAATGCCTCTGATCTTTGCGAGCAGCACGAGGGGGCGGAGAGTGATTGCGATGCGTTTTCATTTGACATGGATTCTGTGTCTTTAGATAGCGAAGATCGTCTATTCTCCGACGACGCGCATGCCCCCGATCACGAGACTATTTCGTTACTGCAAGCTGAAATTGCCGATCTGCAGGCTGCCCTAGCCCAGCGGGATGCCGAAGAGTCACTCGGCTTTGCTCCGTTGGGTTGCTCTGGTATCGATCCGGTGGAATCCGAGCATGCACTTCGCCGTATGCAAGAATTGGTCGAGGAAGCCAATCGCGCTGACGAACGCGTCATGATTCTGGAAGAGATGCTCCACGCGGCGGAAGATGCGAATCGTGCAGAGGTCGAAGAGAGAGCTCATCTGGAAGCTTGGGTCAGCGATATCGAAAGAAGGATCGGACAACGCGAACAAGAGCACGCAGCTGAGCTGGGAGCCCTTCGCGAGCGGCACGAGGCTTCTGATCAGCGATTGGTTCAACTGCAGCGTCAACTAAGACAAGCGGCCATGACCGGCGATAGTGCTCAAAAGCGCTATGAGCAATCGATGGAGCAATTGCAGCACGATAATCAACATTTACAGCAGCAGTTGGCGGATACAAACAAGGAGTTGAGGCAGTATCAGCAAAAGTGTGAAAATCTTTCTTTAGAGACTGATGTTGCCTTGCGCGAGGAGCGAGCCAAGGTTGCCAAAGAGCACGCAGAAATGTCGCGATTGAAGTATGAGTACGCACAGAAAATTAGTGAACTGGAACAGGCGATTCCAAAATCCGAATCGGCCTTGGACCCCCGCATCCAAAGCCTACAAGAACACCGCCAACACCTACGCGAGATGAGCGAAGAGAGAAAACGATCGCGAGAACAACAATCGCTTTCCGGTCGACTAAAGCGAATTTGGAATCAAGTTAGAGACTGAGAAACTCCATTTGGAAACCGCCTAGCTAATGTAAGCCAAACCCGTTTTCCAGAGTTTGCTTTGATTCAAGACAACTGATCAGTTTCGCTACGAATCATGGACCGCTAGCAATTCCATAACGAACGCAATACTGAAGAACATAAATGAACGGCCACGATCCATATCCAAGCGAGCCAGCGGCGACTGATCCCTCAATCGTCCGTGAGTGCGAACAGATCATCGTCGAATTGGACTCCGTGATCGACGACATCGATCGCTATTTGCATGAATTCAGCGCACGAATTCCGGAAGCTATCAACAACGCGATACCCCACCAGTCTGCATCGACAGACTCCGGATCCGATCAGGAGAGTGAAGAATGGCGGACGACTCGCGACCTGGTCGAACAACGAATTCAAGAACAAGTAGACCTGCTCGCCGATGCTTGGCTGCGATTGGAGGATGAGCAGCGTAGCTTGCAACATGCCAAAGAAGGCTTGGCACTGCAAGCGAATAATCTCGCCGATATTGGCCAGCCACAGGCCCAGATTCTGATCGGGCCACAGCTTGCGCCGGGAAGCGGCAACTTGCCATTGCCAACCAAGGCGGCAGCAATCCATGATTTCGAGAGATTGCGTCAGGAAGTACGCAAATACTCTTTGGATAGCAAGCATGCATTTCAGCTGTCGTTGGGCGAAACGACCCGGGGATTTAGCGACGAGTTTTAGGGCTTGGGTGTATCCGCGTTCGCTTTGAGTCCAATTGAGAATTACTTTCACATCCTTTTCAGAGATTGAAAATGCACATTCCAACCATCGTTGGTGACGCCTTCGCGAAATGGACTGGCCGCCAGTCAGCAAATGACCTATCGACTGCCGTCCAGTTTCCCGATGCAGTGGACGTCCCCTTGGATAGCCGTCGATTGATTCGCAATCGACGGTACTGCAACGTCCTATCCAAGCATTGTGAATTGGAGTTCGACTCCGTCTCACTCGAGTGTGCGCGAAAGGCCTTGGAGCACGATATGGCCTATGTTCCCCAGGGGATCGTTCGCCTGATGCAAGACGTGGTAGTTGAAGAAGACCGACGGTACCGCCTCAAACAGTCTACTTTTGTCCCTGTTCAAGTAGAATCATTTTTCCTCGATCGCGATTGTGTCACGAATGCGGACTACGCTAGATTTGTCCAGGCTGGAGGATATGAGGATCACCAGTACTGGCCACAAGAAACACTAGCCTGGGTACTTCAGTTCGTTGACCGCACGGGACATGTTGGCCCCAACATGTGGTCTCACGGTCAGCCACCGGCAGATCTCTTGGATCATCCAGTCGTAGGAATCTGCTGGTATGAAGCCAACGCTTACGCGCGGTGGGTCGGTAAGAGACTACCAACGACTGCAGAATGGCAGCGGGCCGGTACTTGGCCACACATGCGAACAGGGGCCGCAGCCGAGCAACGATTTCCATGGGGAAATGCCTTCGTTCGGTCCAAAGCAAACCTCTGGAAACACGGCGGCTGTGCAACCATACCTGTCGACGCACTCAACGATGGAAACACGCCCAACGGTGTACGGCAGCTGATTGGAAACGTCTGGGAATGGCTGGACTCGCGGTTTGATTCTGCCAGCGAGGGCGACGTCAAGATCATCTTGGAAGAAGTCCTAGCTGAAGTTCGCGGTGGCGCATTTGACACCTACTTTGCGTCTCAGGCGACTTGCCAGTTTCGCACTGGACAGCCTGTTTTGAATCGCCCACACAATGTCGGCTTCCGATGCTGCATCAGCGCCACTGACCTCCGTTCGTCAACCGAAAACAGCGAGAACAACTAATGCCCAGTACTTCAAGTGCGTTGGAACACTACGTATGTGCCTGCTGCTCGTCCATCTTGGACGACAATGCAGGCTTCTGTCACAAATGTCAGACTCCCGTGTCGCTTTCGCAATCGGTAGCGATTCAGGGAGGAGGCCACACTTTTATTTCTGTTCTCGGCGCGAGTAATGCCGGGAAGACAGTCTACCTTGGTCTGCTTCTGGACATCCTCAGTAGCGGCACAGAAGAATTCCGTGGCACGGCCGCTAGTTCGTTTTCGGTAGATCTTCAGGAATACGTCGTCACTGAACTGGAGAAGCGATCCTTTCCAGAAAAGACACCGTCGGAGGCTGATTCCTGGCAGTGGCTTCACAGCAAAGTCAGCATGACCGACAAGAAAGGCACTCGGACGGCTGATCTGGTCTCGCCCGATTTTGCAGGTGAGGCGATAGCCATGGAAATGAGTAGACCGGGGCTCTACCCGGCTGTGGCACACGTGGTCAGACGCTCCAGCGGAATCTTGATTCTATGCGACTCGGTACGCGTCCGTGATCAAGGTGCGGGCGAGGACCTGTTTGCTGTCAAGCTGGCGACCTATATCGCTGAAAACCATGAAATGTATGGCGACAGTTTCAAGCGACAAGGCAAAGGGCCATCGGTAGCAGTCGTATTCACTAAATGCGATGCTTGCCCGGAAGCGATGGACGACCCAGCTGCTTTTGCAGCCAACAATGCGCCGCGGCTGCACGATTTTTGCCAGCAAACATTTCGGCGAATCGAATTCTTTGCCGCCGGAATCGCTGGTTGTACTGGTGTCCTGGCCGATTGCCGTGGTTGGCAAACTCGTGTGCCGCTTCACATTCAACCTCATGGAGTGCTGGAGCCTCTGCGTTGGATCTTGGCAAGCAGAGGCTAGCTTTCATGGATATCCAGCAAGCTATTTTCACTTCGTTGGACCGGAGTCAGGTTCGCGGATACCAGTTGGTTGCGTGTTCCGATGGGATTGATCGCAACATCGCTAGGGAACTGCACCGCTGGTCACCCAGTAGCATGGTCAGCGATGCACCTGCCGATTGGACTATCAACTTTTATCCAGTGTGCCAAGATTATGTGGCAGTGGCGCGCACTGCCATCGGTGGACCAGAGTACAGCAATCGCGGGGCTTCGCAGGTGGTTACCATCACCGCAATCTTGCACAACAGGCAGTTTGCCGCCTACGACAACAACGCTGTTTTGTTCGCTAGCACAGCCCTGTCTCTCGGCTGGCTGCGTATTCCAGAGGAAATGCCTCGGCAACTCGACACATTCCAAGTCCCTTCAATTCCGCTGGCCAGCTCGCTCGGTTTTGCCAAGTCTGTACAACCAGATGTTGCGCCCCTAGGTGAAACGACTAGTGGCAGGGCGGATAATTCAAGTCTTGCGATGAGTTCAAAGATATCTGCGGAAATCAGCGAACAGCTGGTCAATCGTCAGCGAGTGGCAATTGTTGGCGCGCAGAGTCCCATCGAGTTAATTGCCAGTTTGATATCGTCGATTCCCCATGAAAAACGGAGAGAGGTCAGCTTTACTACTGGACTTCCTCCCGCACCACATCGGCCCTTTCAAGCACACTTTCTTCGCCAAACCAACCCAGTGCTCAGTCAAATGCTTAAATCTGCTGGCATCAACGTGATTCCTCTTTCTCCATGAGCGTTTTGCCGTTGACAATTGTTCCCGGAACATGTCTTAACTAGGCAAGAGATTTTCTAAGCCAATTCGATAGTCCGGATAGTCGAAGACGAAGTTCGTTTCGGCAAGAAGACGCTGCGGATTAACGCGTTTATCCGTGGCGCGACGAGCCGAATTGTCGCCAGCCGCAGGATCCACAAAAACAGGCGCTGGAGCCTGGCAAAGCTGCGCCGCGTGACCGTAAAAGCACCGTCGTTGCACGGGATGTCCGTCGGAAAAAACATAGGTGCTCAGCTCTAGGCGAGTCGAAAACACAATCATGATCATGCGGGCGATGTCCTCGACATGTACCAAGTTGACATATCCTGCAGCAGGAACGGCCAGAGCCTCTCCGGCAATAACCCGAGAAATCAATGGCAACCTGCCGGGGCCGTAAATCCCCGCCAGCCTTAGAATTGCCAACTTTTCCTTGGCTACGTTTTGAATAAGCCAATCTTCAGCAGCCAGTGCGATTCGCGGACCAAGCCGAGTTGGACTAGGCTCTGTCGATTCATCAACAACCTGACCGGGACAGTCGCCGTATACGCCTGTTGTACTCAGGTACAACAACTTGCACCAACCGGATGGCAAACTACCAAGCAAACGCGCAAGACCGTGAACATGCGTTTGCTCCCCATCGTGATTCTCGCCCTCTCGATGAGGGACAGACACGAGAACATAATCGAACTCCGCTAGCGTGGGCAGCTGTCCATTCCAATCGGCGACGATTGGCGCAATGCCGACGTTTTGCAGTTCGTTAACTCGCTGAGAGGACCGCGTCAGAGCTGAAACATGGATTCCAGTCGCAATACAACGTTCTGCGACGCGCATCCCGACATAGCCGCAGCCCACGATGAGCAGTCTTCTGCACGGGCCGTCATTGGGCCGATCCATCCAGAACCTTTCTGAGATAGTCGAGGACCAGTTTTAGCTGGGGATCACCAGGACACTCGGGAGAAGGCGGACGATCCGTCAATCCCATGATTCTCGGGTCGCCTCGATACCTCCAACGTCTGTTTAGCTGCAGCTGCTGTCGGTCTGTCAATTCCAGCTTCAGACCCTCGTCGGGAGAAACGCCCCATTCATCAGCTTCAGTCATTTCGTCGTCACGATGGATGTTCTTCCCGCTGGGACGATAGAATTTGGCTGTCGTAAACTTGAGAGCGGTGTTGTCGTTTTCAAGTTCAAAGATTTGCTGTACCGTTCCCTTACCGTATGAGCGCTGGCCAGCAATCTTGGCGCGCCCCAGATCCTGCAGGCACCCGGCCATAATCTCGCTAGCGCTGGCCGACTGATCGTTTACCAAGACTACCAATGGTATAGACAACTTCAATTCCGTACCCAGCTCCGCATCAAACTCGGTATCGAAAACGCGGCGTCTACCTTTGGTGCTGACGATGATGCCATGATCAACCAACATGTCGCACATTTGAACCGCTGACGTCAGGATGCCTCCCGGGTTGTAGCGCAAGTCTAAGATTAGCGCCTGAGCATTTTCTTGACGTGCAGAACTAAGAGCCGTTTCGAACTCGCTTACCGTTCTCTCGCCGAACAAGGAAATGCGTACGTAGGCAATTCGCGGATCCTCCTCCAGCATAAAATTCCAGCTCGAGTCTTTGCGAATGCGGTCGCCATAGACAGAGTCTACTTGGATATCTTCACGTTGGATGGTCATGTCGATCGGTGATTCAGTACCCAATCTGCGCACGGTCAACGTCACTGGCTTACCCACAGGGCCTCGCATCAAATGCGTTGCGTCAACGGCCGATAAGCCTAAAGTGGACTGACCTTCGACGTGCGTTACCACGTCGCCCGGCTCCATGCCAGCTCGAAAAGCGGGCGTGCCAGGTATGGGCGCGACGACCGTCAGCTGCGGAACCGACGGCGGCCCTTCGATCTGGACGCCGATCCCGCCAAATTGCTGCTCGATTACCGACTGGAATTCCTCATACTGAGTTGGGGGAATAAAATCGGAAAAGCGATCCAGTTTGGATACGATCCCTTGCATGGCAGCGATGTACAGCTCGTCCGGATCAACATCGTTGACAAAGTTCTCCTCAATCAGCTGGATATTCCGCCCGATCTTGCCACCGTATTTCAGGCGTTCGGCCTGTATGTAGCAGGCCAGACACACCATGATTACAACCACTAGAAGCTGAATATTTCGAACGGGCACCCTAACATTTCTCCATCAAGAACTCGGGCTGGAAGATCGCATACAAGCTCAAGTCAGCAATGTGCGACGTTCAAGTATACGCTCCCAGCGGTATCGAGCATCAGCCATCTTGGAAAAATCAGCGGAGGCCAACATGAATTAGCAGGCCAGTGTCAAGAATTGGAAATTCAGTTCCACGTAATCCTTCCGCAAAATTAGCCGTTGTGCGCTAGCAAGCGGTTTTTG
>JAGQPR010000119.1 GCA_020426625.1 Planctomycetales bacterium | reverse complement strand
TAGCAATGCGCGGCGTTGCTGTCAAGCATTGTATGCGCTCACACAGATTTCCTGAGTCGATTCTTGAATCCACCTGGATGTTCCTACTATTTTCTTCGTAGAATAGATTGGGTTCAAGTGTCGCTCCCATGAATTGGGAGCACACACGATTGGCAATGACAGTTGCAAACCTCGTCTCGTTAGTGTGCTGCCCGCATTACGTGCATTTTGATTCGACCTGACGGCTTAACGCTTTGGGGCTTCTGTTCAAATGTTGGGCCTGGAACGAATTACTGAATTGCAACTTGCGTTCGAGAGGCACGCGGAAACCAACGGATGGTAGGTCAATCGTGGCGATCATTTACAGGCCAACAGTATGGAGAGGTGATGGCTAGCGTTCTTAGAACTACCTCAGGTAGAGCACCTGAGCTACTCGGTAGGGCACTCAATCGAATGCCAAAGCAAACGTTACTGCAAGCAAAACGATTGCTCGCCGAACGTGTATCCAGCGATGTGTTTGAGTCCAACCGCCGGCGAGAATTGAGCTTTGAGATTAGTAGCCGGGTGCTGCAGTCCTCGCGCACGATGCAGACACACAACTTTGTCTCCGCCACCGCCAAAGATCTGCAATTCATGGCCGAATTGTACGACCAGTTCTTTTTCTCTGGACTATGCTTGCCGATCGCGCGACACTACGGCTTGCAATTCCGCTGGTCAAAGAGGATGACCAGCGCAGGAGGGAAAACGGTGCGCATCATCCATACCGATCACAGCACCAGGAAACAGTCTACTCGCTATGAAATCGTGCTTTCGGCAACGCTGTTGTTTCAGACATTCAGCGATCTTCAGCGGCCAATCCGTGTTACCGGGGTGTTGTGTACGAATCGGCTGCAGGCCATGCAACGTATCATGGAGCATGAATTAATCCACTTAGTCGAGATGCTTGTCTGGGATGACAGTTGCTGCGCCGCAGCGAGATTCCAATCGATTGCTCGAAGATTGTTCGGCCATACAGAACACAAACATGATTTGATTACGCAGCAGGAGCGTGCGGCCAGCAAATTCAACGTTCGTGTGGGGTCGCTGGTCAAGTTTCAGCACGATGGCCAAGCCTATGTGGGCACCGTAAATCGCATCACACGTCGGGCCACTGTGTTGGTCGTGCATCCAACCGGCCAGCTATATGACGATGGCCAACGTTATCGCAAGTTCTATGTACCTGTTAGTCTGTTGCGGCCGGCACGCTAATCGATGAAGGCTTCTTTTTCGATCGAACCACTAACTACCAACCACCTGCAGGAATCGCTGCAGCTATGCCGTACGGCTGGCTGGAATCAATTGCAATCCGATTGGGAAAGGTTGCTAGCCCACGATCCCAGCGGCTGCTTCGCAGCAATGGCCGCTGGTCGGTTGTGTGGTACCGTGACGACCACCGCTTACGGTACTGACCTGGCCTGGATTGGCATGATGTTGGTGGTACCCGAGATGCGCCGCCAGGGAATTGCGACGGCATTGATGCAGCGCGCCATACAGTATTTGCACAGCTGCAACGTGCGATGCATCAAGCTGGATGCGACTCCCGCTGGCGAACATGTGTATAAGCAGATGGGTTTTGTTGCCCAGTGGAGCTTTCACCGCTGGCGGCGCGATGCCAGAACACAGCGTGGCGACAAGCCAGGTAATGGACGCGCCAAGCCCTCTACCCAAGAACTCAGCCCGCCGTTATTGGAATTGGATCGGGCGGCGTTTGGTGCAGACCGTAGTCGACTGTTGTCGATGCTTGTCGGTGCAGCTGCTGATTTGTCGGCGGAGTGTTGCATGGTTGAGAGCGGTTACGGGATTCTCAGGCCAGGGGCTGTGGCGGCTTACCTGGGACCAATCGTCGCATCCAATAAAGAAGCTGCCCGCGGGCTAGTACAACATTTATGCGAATGTACCGAGCAGCCGATATTTTGGGATATTCCAGGTCCACAATGCGCAGGCAGCGAGCTGGCAGTCCAACTAGGGTTCTCACCGGTGCGCGATTTAGTTCGCATGCGGCTAGGCCCTGAGATACAGGCAGCTGACCTGGACTTGTTGTACGCGTTGGTCGACCCAAGCACTGGCTAATCGATGCATGCGTTGCGTCAGGCGACGGTACAACTGGGTGACCGTCGGCCAACGCAGCTTGAGGCGACTGGGAGATTCGCTGCGGGCTTTTGGGGCCCCACTGTTTTCAGTGTTCCGTTGATCTTTCAATAACGCGTTTTTCTTCCCAGCGACCGCTAAAAAACCGCAATGCAAAGACAAGTCCCATCGTTGTGACCCAGCTGGCGATAACGTACCACCAGAGCAACAGACTGGCGCCAAATAATCTCTCCGATATCAATCCCAAGATCACAGCCGTGCATGATATGACGGCGGTCGCGATCAACACAAACCAGGTGTCACCCGCGCCTTTGATTGCCCCTACGAATACGACTTGTAGGCCATCGAAAATGCAGTAGAAGACGATGATTCTAAGCAATGGCTGAAGCAACGGTTGAATGCGCTCGAATCTTTCTGCGTGGCTGCCCCAGGCGTAGATGGCGACCATGGCCTCAGGTGCAATCCAAAGTGCAAACGCGAATAGCGCCGTATAGGTGGAAGTCATCGCCAATCCGCAGGCGACCGTGCGGCGTGCCAAATCGACGCGACCTTCCGTCAGCCGTTGACCGACCATGACACCGACTCCAATGCCCAGCCCGATCATGGGCACAAAGGCCAGTACGTTTATTCCAAGCGCGAGGGAAGTAGCTGCCAATTGGAATTCGCCCAGGCTTCCAACCTGAAGCATGATCACTGAAAAACAGCCAGCTTCGGCTAACAGTTGCAAACCGGCTGGAGCTCCATACACAAACAATCGGCGGAACATATCTCGTTCCCAGACCTGCGTTGAATTGCGAGCTAGGTAGTGATTGGAAACTGGATCACGAGCGATAATCCAGCCAGCCAAGGGAACTTTGATCCAGAAACTGGCGGAGGTTGCGATCGCAGCGCCAACGATGCCCATGGCGGGAATCGGGCCGAAACCAAAAATCAACACGGCGTCCAACACCAGATTGACGATCGTCGCCAGACCGTCCAAAGCCAGTACTGTTGTCGTTTTCCCCTGGCCGGTCAGCAGACCGCTTTGTACGCAATAAAACAGAAAGCCGATCCCGCCCACGAGTAATACCTGAAGATACGCACTTTCCATGGCTGCTAGCTCGGGCCCGTGTCCAGCCCAGCGAAAAAACGGGCCTGCGATCGCAATGGCCAGCAGGAATACGGGGACCAACAACCAAGCAAGAACCCAGGCGTGTCGATACGCGACGCCAATGCGCGCGAAATTCTTGGCTCCTCGATACTGTGAAACAAACGTGCTGATGTAGCCCAGGAGGCCCATGGGAAAGCAAATAAGCAACCAGTAGAGTGTGCCACCACCTGTGGCCGCCGCAGCAGATAACTCAGATTGCCAATACAGTAAAGTACGATCGGTAAACAAGGTGATGGCCATGAAGCCAGCCGAAATCATCAGCGGCAGGGCCAATGAAATCAGTGGTTGAGGGCCCCATTCCGAATGCCACCAAAGGGCAAGATTAGTGCGTGGCGTTGGCGTTGACTCAGGAGGATCGGTCACAGGAGAACTTTAGGCTTTCTTCGGTGGGCGACTGGATGAAGAAGATCAGGTAAATAGCGTCCAGAACACATTGCGGACACGTTCCCAATAGTTTGGGTTCATTAAAGGCGATTGGGCCATGGTAAGAGAGAGGGCGGGGCGTTACCCTCGCAAAGAGACCAAAGTGACGCGATCTGTATAATAGTCGGGCGAAATCCATACGAGAATCCAACACTGAACCAGACACATCGAGGAACTACCGTGACAAGTCCCAACGTGGTGCTTTGCTATCCCGTCGAACCGCGACACTTGGAGCAGTTTTCTAAAGCTCTTCCTGAATTGAACTTTGTCGACGCTGGGCAGGAAGAAATCGGCGTGAAAATATTCAATGCAGATATTTTTGTCGGACATGCGAAAGTTCCAGTGGATTGGGACGCAGTCGTTCAAGCTGGTCGACTGCGGCTGATCCAAAGCTCGGCTGCCGGGCTAGACCATTGTTTGGTGCCGTCGGTTATAGCTTCAGAAATACCGGTATGTAGCGCGTCGGGACTCTTTGCGAACCAAGTCGGTGAACAGGCCTTTGCACTGCTAATGGGTTTGCTCCGCAGTTTACCCACTTTTTTCAGGCAAGCTCAGAATAGGGAATTCGTGCGTCGCCCCACCGGCGATTTGCATGGAAAGCGAGTGGGAATCGTTGGTCTTGGTGGCAATGGTCGTAGGTTGGCACAACTACTGGCCCCGTGGAATGTCGAATTGCGAGCCACTGACTTTTATCCGGTTCGCAAGCCGCCACAAGTGATCGAATTGTGGCCGGCCGATCAACTTGGGAAATTAGCCGCGTGCAGCGACATTCTTATACTAGCATTGCCATACAACTCGCAAACACACCAAGTCGTTTCGGAAGAAATCTTGTCGTTGATGCCACAGGGAAGCATTCTGATTAACGTCGCTCGCGGTCGCGTGATCGACGAGCAGGCTTTGATCGCTGCTCTTGAAACGCGGCACTTGGCGGGTGCTGGTCTGGATGTGACCTACGACGAACCGCTACCTGAATCGAGTCCGCTTTGGAATTTGCCTAACGTCATCATCACGCCCCACGTTGGCGCACAAGCGGCTTCCCGCGTGGATGACTCGACGAATCTTGCCATTACGAATTTGGGGCGATTCTTACGGGGGCAACGACTAATCAATATCGTGGATAAATCGCTTGGTTTTCCGCATCCTGATGATATGGCCATCAATCTGTCAATATGACTTCCAGCGTGAATAACCCTAAGTTCAATTGGACACGCTCGGTCGATTCTGAATATCCCCGCGATCGATCCAGGTTGTTGGTACCACGGCTGTTGCGAAAATGTGCTCGATTTCATGGTCGGACCAGCAAACGATGTCGCGTTCTGTGCTCTGACCCCGTATCACTCGTTGGCCAATTGACAGCTACAGGCTATAGTCAATTGTCCCACTAGGCCGGTACTAGCTGAATGCAGGACTCTTTCCAATTCAGTCGTAGTGGGTTTTGAAAAGCTTGGCAGTTGGCACGGATGATTCTCAAGCTGCAGGGCAGAGAAACGCACATGTACACTACAACGATGTCTGACGACGGCAAAACGAGAGCCTTCGTCGAGAACAACATGCGAACACAGAATCCGCTGATCGATCGTTACGAAAAGCTGCTAGAGCATCGGCGCGTTCATTGGACGACTTACCACAAGTTTCAGCGAGAACTGGGCAAGGGAGGCCAGGGAATCGTCTACCTGAGCGAGCGCAACGGGGCCGACGGTTTTAACCAACCAGTGGCTATGAAAGTGTTTTCACCCGAACGATTTCCGTCAGTGATGTCGTATAAGTCTGCCATGGAGCGGCTGGCGCGAGTGGCCTCGCGGATCGCAACGATCCAACATGACAATTTATTGGATGTGCAGGATTTCGTCGACCAGAACCAAATCCGCATCATGGTCATGGAGTGGATTGACGGCTACGATTTGAGGCAGCTGATGGATCCCCAACGATTGATGTTGGCCCAACGTTTGTCCAGCACGAGCCGTTGGGAGTATATCAATAATGTGATCGCCACGTTTGGTCCGCAGCAATGCCGATTCAAGGCAGGTGTTGCGGTGGCGATAGTACGCGATTGCTTGGCAGCCCTGGCAGCCATGCATCGAGAACGCGTGGTACACGGTGACATCAAACCAGCCAACATCATGCTCAAGCGTACGGGACATGCCAAGTTGATCGATATGGGGTCAGCCTTCGAACTGGATGATCCTCCCCCGAAACGCACTTGTACGCCCTTGTACGCTGCTCCAGAAGTCCTCGAGGGATCGAACTGTACACCCAGAAGTGACCTAGCCAGTTTGGGTTACGTTCTGGTTGAGCTACTGGCTGGCCACCCCTGCTTCGACAACGACTCGAATCTACGCGAGTTGCTGGAAGCCAAGCGCCGCTTTCCCAAACGCATGCGTGAGATCTTGCCGCCGGAAGTTGTCTGCAATAACCATTTGATGAACCTGTGCGAGCGGTTTGTAGCAACGGATCCCGCTCGCCGTTTTCCGAGTGCCGAAGCTGCAGAATTATATGAAGACGGTGCAGCTCAATTCCATCGGCAATTGGTTTTTGGTGACCTAGCTAGTGAATATGGGCACGAATTGGCCAAGTGGATTGAGGAGTATCGACGGCTCGACGAGTTGCCAGAAGATACCAAAAGGCCTTCGGATGACAGCGATCATTCTGAACCCGATAGCCCAGAATGCTAAGCTTCTCCATTTCACATTGTCGCCTATTGACCGTTGATTTGCTCCAGTGCCCAGTCGGTGGCATAGGCGATAGGCGAAGGTGGAAATTCTGGCGACCGCCCCAGATATCCCGGGCTGGTCGGGCATTTGATCATCCCAATCGCAATGGCTGAGGCATACTTGACCGGACCGTCCTCGGGGTCATTGGGCGTGTTGTCGAGTAGACGTTCGGCAAGTTCCTCTGCTAGCTGTTCATCCTGGCTGTCCGCATAAAGGTGTCCCAACGACCAAATTGCCGCAGTACGGGTGGTGACCAACATGCTGTGGTTGTTTTTGGGGATATACAATTTCAGCATTTCACTGGCGGGTTGGTAGCGATTTCTACCAAATGCCTGGAACAGAAAAGCCGTGCGATTCATCTCCTCTTTCTCGACTCGAATTTTGTTGACCAGACGTTGTGTTGTTTCTTGAGCGTATGGCATGGCTTCGGCGAGTATTTCCTCTGAATCGGCCAATTCTTGAATAGCCCAGCCCGCCCGCACGCTAACTTGTGGTTTGGGGTGAGCCAGCAGCGGTACGATCTCGCGACAAAACTCTCGCTTTTGAAGTTCCACGCACAGTACAATCGCTTGCTCTGCCCCTTCGAAAGAGTCGCCACGCAAATAGTATTGAATCACATCGTTCACATAAGTCGGATTGCGTTCTGCCAGCGCAAAATTGCGCAGGCGTGCTCGAACCAGACGGCGGATTTGCGGTGTGCGATCCCGAAGCGAATAGGCTTGAGCCTTGACGTCCTCCTCTGCGTCGGAAGCTCCCAGCGTTTGTACCGCGAGCAAGCGGACGTTGCTGTCAGGGTGTGAGAGCAACGTCTTTGATTTCTCAAGTCCAACTTTAGGTCGAGTGGCGACAATTGCAGCTAGCGCTACAGCTTGGGCTGGATCAGCCGATCCGTCCAAGATTTGCTCGAGCAGTGAAAGACTGGATTCGCTGGTATGTGTGGCTAACACATGTGCTGCAAGCAATTGTTTGAAGGGCATTGGTGATTCAAGTAGCATCTCCGCGAGCGATTCATTGCCTGCCGATACCAATTTCCCGTAGGCTCTGGCGGCCGCCAGCTTGATCGCGGGCGGCGCCCAGTCACTTGTTAAAACCGCTTCAATAGCTGGCCCATCGGACGTCGATCCGACTTCGGCCAGACCTTCGAGTGCAATTAACATTTCTCGAGTTGGCGAAGACGGATCCGCAATGCGCTGGCGCCACAAATCCAGGGCCAGATCGCTGCGCCAGTCCGCCAGTTTGGCCTCGACTACCAATCTCGCCAATGGCTCTTCTTCCACAGCCTTCCAAATCTCACTCGCCTCCTTGCCACCGGAGAGTGCGACGGCCGCACTGGTCATCGCCAATATCAGCTGGCGATTTCGATCGTTGCCATTGAGAGCCTCGAGCAGAACGGGCAGCGCAGCGTCGGCATTCTTCAAATTCGGGTCGGCCTGCATGAGCGCAATCCGCTGTGCCTCATACACGCGATTCTCACGAAGTGGGGATTTGAGCTGCTCGACATCGATAATCGCCGGACGTTCGACTTCATCGGCGACCCAGAAACCACCGAGCTTGGGCTCCACTTCCCAGCGGTGCTGCAGTTTGACGGCATCTTGCGCCTGGCTCGTCCTCAATAGTGACAAGCAGGTGCACGCACCGATTACCAAATTGCCCAGAATAGTGTTCTTCAATGCTAACATAGTCTTAAGTCGGCTACCGCTAGTCGGGACGCGTCATTCTCCAAACTCGTAACGAAAGGATGGCTATGCTCAGCAGGCAGATCGAACAGCCGACCCACCAGGACGCCGGCGTTAAACTGTACTGTTCGAAGCCTGGAGTCTTCATTTCACTCAAGGCGGCTGCGGCTGGATTGAACATCAAGATGCGCTCAACCAGGACCGGTCCAAAAGGTTTGCCACGGGCGAGCCAAACCAGAAGTGAGCCTGCGAAGATGATCAATAGGATGCCATAACTGGTGGCGGTGGCCGCTGACGTTGATTTTGAAAATGCGCTCACGCAAGAACTGATGCATACCACCATGCAAACGGCGACCAGGAGTGAAACTATGACGTTGCTGACCTGTCCTCCCAGCGCGGGTTGGATGTAGCTCATCACTGCGTAGCCGGGCAACGTTGCCAGCAGAATCAGCAGCATCGTCCAAAAGACGCTCATCACTTTGCCGACCAAAATGCGGTTGGCGGAGATGGGCGTAACCCTCAGTATTTGCCAACCGCCGCTTTCGACTTCAGCCGCTATGAGATTTGCCCCCAGACTGGGTCCGACCAACAACAACAAGGCAACCTGCATCAAGACTAGCGGCCCGGCTATCCGCTCCACGCCCCAGCTGACTGTACCCGTAGCCGCCAAGGCAGTGAGCATGAGCGAGATAATGGCACACAAAGAAACCAGCCGAATAAGCCAATGCAGCCGTCCAAACTTACGAGTTCGAAACTCCTTGACCATCACTGGATTCAACCAAATCGGAATGCCCGACTTGCGTTTGTTGGGATCTACCAGGTAGGCAATCTTCCTAAAACCGCTTTGATTCGAGCCGGTTTGTACTTTGCCAGTTGGTCGAGCTCGGTCAAGCAGAATAGGATCCAGCTTGCGAACGGTGACCACCCCCAGACCGGCCGTGATGAGCACCGTAGCACCCAGAAATTCAATCCAGCCTGTGCTCATACCTATTGTGCTTGCCGCCCCTTGGACGCCAGTGATTTGCTGCAGTGCGGACATTGGTGACAAAGCAGTGATCCACTGGGCGATGAAGCCGACCACTCCGGACAAATTGCCAGCCAGCACAAGTGGGCCCATAGAGAGCACAGCTAGCGCAAGCACTGCCGCATATGTCCATCGTAGGCTGGCATCACTGGATGAAGAACGCAGGCTGATCCAAAGTCCGACGGCCGAATACTGAATCGCCATAGCGAGCAGTACGATGAGCAGTGGACCAACATGGTCGATGAGGCTGACACCACCCATGGCCAAACAAGCGCACAGGGCAGGCACACTGACAGAAATCAAGATCAGCGACAAGCTGACGTTGCTAAGCAACTTTCCCAGGTAGATCTGCAAGGGCGTCGTCGGCGAATTGAGCAGCAGGCCGAGCGTTCCCTTGCGACGTTCGGCTACAAGCGAAGTTGCCGGAAAAGCGGGAACGAGCATCATTACTGCCAATGTCAACGCAAATGCCAATGGGCGAAAGACGAGCATAGCTCCCTGCGAGACGATGGCAATCGTTCCGTCAGTGGGCCAACGCAGCAAGACCAGAACACTGCTGGCAATAGCCACAGCCAATATCGCGGCAAGCGTCTTCCAAGATCGAAGACGTCCCAATAGTTCACGTCGAAAAATTGGATTGTGCCAGAACATAGAAAAGCGTATTCCTTGAGCAGGCCCTGCAGTTCAAGGCCAATGTCTGTCCACTGGATTTGACTGTGAGAAACGGTAATTAGCTCGACTTGGCGCCGGACGCAACTGAGAGGAAGGCATCTTCCAAATCGCTCGCCACCTCGCGAAACTGAGCGACTTGAATGCCGTTACTGACCAGGCTTTGTAGAATCCCGGCCAGTGCCTGTTCGGTATCGGCAGTTGGGAATCGCAGCGTGCGCTCCTGTTTCGAGACGCTGATTTGAGTATCTCCAAGCGGCTGTTGTAGCAACTGGTTGGCCTTTTCCATGTCATCTATCTCAACCAATTGCACTTCGTAGTTTCTCAATGGACACAAGTCCCGCATGACTTCATCCAATTGTCCGAACGCTCGCAGTCGGCCGCCGGTAATGATGGCGACGGTGTCGCAAATACGGGCCAGCTCCGGCAAAATGTGACTGGTTACGATCAATGTCTTTCCTTCGGCGGCAAGACGCAACAGAATCTCGCGCATTTCTATGCGGGCCTTTGGGTCCAGTCCGTTGGCAGGCTCGTCCAGAATGAGTACTTCAGGGTCGTGCAGCAGCGTACGCGCAATCCCTACGCGTTGTTGCATACCATGACTCAAACTCTCCACGAATTTATCCTGCATGTACGTTGCGTCGGTGATCTCCATGACTTCGTCGATGCGTTTTTGTCGTGCTTTGCCATTGAGGCCGAAAATCGCACCGAAAAAATCAAGATATTCTCGCACGCGCATGTTGTCGTAGGAACCGAATTTGTCCGGCATATAGCCTACCAGGCGTTTAATTTTCGACGCGTTCTCACTGCAATTAACGCCCGTGATACTGGCTGTCCCAGACGTTGGCCGGGAAAGTCCCACTAGTATTTTGATCGTGGTCGTCTTGCCTGCTCCGTTGGGCCCAATGAACCCTAATATCTCGCCACGAGACACATGGATCGTCAGGTCGTCCAAGGCACAGAACTCACCGTATCGTTTGGTTAAGTTCTGGGTTTGAACTACAGGGTCGCTTGTGTTGGTCATCTAGATCCACTCTTCCAAAACTTGGGCCAATGATTCAGCTTGCGTTAGTGTCTGCAGTTTGTGCAATCGTTTAGTGTTTGCGTAAGTGTTAGGAGCTTTCGCATCTCAATTCAGGTCGCTTCATCGCTTGGTAGCCTCTCTTAAATGCCGGCTGTTAAACTTTCATGCACCGCCGCGAAACTCAAGGAGCGTCAGCGGTGTGCTCGTCATTCAGACTGCCAGGCACCCCAAGATTCTTGCATTGTTCCACGCACACTCAATCGCAGGTGGTTTACCTGCCACGCGACGACGCTAGTGGTAGGCGATGAACCGGATACGTCAGTTCGCTCGCTAACTTCCAACAAAACCGGTAGTACTCCATCGCGCAAGGCGCGCAAAATGGCAGGTTCGTTTATTGTGGCACTCCAAGGCAGCGAGGGGTTGACCAGGCGAACCAATTCAACAGGCTCGTCGTCAACTACCGCCAGCAGTCGGACAATGCGGTGTGGCGCCGTTATGTCAAGGGCTAAAAGCAATTCCTCAGGTTCCATTGGGATCACTTCTGCGGGCAGAACAAACTCGAGCTTGGCATTTGCTCCGACAGTCAGCTCACGCTCCCATTCGCCAGTGGAATCGTTGAACGCAAACGTCTGCGATGAATCGTCCTGATCTCGGCGCAGCTGAATCATCCCGTGAGGAATAAATACAGACTGACCGACGTCAGGTCTGCTCAGTTTGACGGGCAAGGAGACGAGCGCCGAACCGTTGTGCTGCAAATCAACATTCCATTCCGGCCCTTGATCCCACGCTGCCGTCCAGCCAAACACACGTTTAGTCAAAGGTTTCGAGCGGTCGATAGATTGAAAATACTGCTGAAAGATCTGCAGTCTTCGCTGTTGTTCATCGGAGATAAGCGATCCAGTGATCCACCGTTCTCCACCTGCCGCCAAGCTGTCATCAGCCAGCAAACCATCGGCATCGGGAGCACACAGCAGGGCGTCACCAGCCACGTAACGCAGTACGACATCCTCCAGCTGCGAAGGCAAGCCAGTTGGCAATCGCAGCTTGAGCCCCTCGGCTGTGAAGTGAGCCCTGACCGTTAATCCTTCAGTAGGAGTGGCGTAATGAGACTTGTATTGCCAAGCTCCCGGGGGCCAATCCTGATTTGTCAATTCCCAGTCTTGAAAATCGACAAGCGTTTGGCGGCGAATGCCGGAGGAAATCTTCTCATCTGCTTCTGCGAGGCCGTCAACATGGCTTTGCAGCTCCATGGATCGGCTGGACGCCAGGTAGACTGCTGCCTGTTCCCGCGTTAGCGCCGTGCGCCCATCCTCCGTGATTTCGATCACCTGTAAGCGAGACACACTTTCCGGAATGTCGCGACGAACCCAACTAGCGGCAAATACCAACATCAGGCCAACAACAACGGCAAGCGCCGGTGCCACTACTCCCAACCAGCTAAGATCTCCAGCGAAGATTCGCCAAGCTCCCGCAGCCAGCAGTAACAGGCAAAAACCACTCAGCGCTGCAGCCACCCAGCTCCGCGGAACGACCGGATTACCAATCAGCTGCATCGCATAGTCGACTTCTTCCTCGAGTGGTCTGGCAGCGCGTTTTTCATTGATTTCGGCGCCCAGCTCGCTCGCCCAGACGCGCGCAGTGAATGCTGACTGGAATCGCTGGTCGAACGAAAGCTGTTCCGTTCGCGGTTTGATCCAGGCAAAGCTATCCAGAGTCGTCAGTAGCAACTTGCCATAGCCGATATCCATCCAAATCGCCGCTGGCCAACCATCGATCGAGTGCGAGACGCGACCACCCGACTGAACAACGCGTTTCATGATGACGGGATCATCAAAAACACATGTTCGATCCTCGGCAGAAAGTCTCGCGCTCGTACCAGTGACGCTAACTGTGAACTCGTTCAATTGCAACTCGTCCAAGGTCTCACAGGATTGTCCCGTACCATAAAGTCCGCGCAACAAACTGGAATCGATCTTGTCCAGCATGATCCAGGCATGTCCGCCGTTGGTCAGGAATTGTTTGATCGCTTCGATCGTTGCCGCATCATGCAGGACTTTCTCTTCGGAGACAATCAACAAATCCAAAACCGAATAATCTGCTTGATTGAGCGGCAAGGGCCGAAAATCGTAATTGGCAGCCTGCCTTGTATTGCCAGCGTCAATCCGCGTGGCCATGGACAATTCGTAACTGCTGTATGGTGCAACGGGCGGCCAATTCCAATCCGGTAAAGCCAGTACTTCCCTTTCCAGCGCTAGCCCGGCGAGCGTGGTCGAATTGTCAACGCTGAACGTCATGCTGTAGCTGGAGGGCACACCATCGACATCCAGAGTCACGGTGCGATCCCCTGA
This sequence comes from Planctomycetales bacterium, assembly GCA_020426625.1. Classification (GTDB taxonomy): domain Bacteria; phylum Planctomycetota; class Planctomycetia; order Pirellulales; family Pirellulaceae; genus Aureliella. Next base: position 4,594 of record JAGQPR010000119.1, on the reverse strand, counting down.
CTGAACCTCTATGGTCAGCACGACTTCGATACTCTCCATTCCCTGAATCTGCTCAGGCAATGGAAGGTACAAGTCGTAGGCGCGCTGAGTTTTCGGAGGAACCTCAACCGACCTAGCGCTTTGCAAGCTAGGCATTCCCGATATCACAGCAATAACATTTCCCTGAGCCGCAGTATCCCCAAGGTTAGCCAGTTTGGCTGACAGCGTCAGCACACCACCGGGCTGGACGCGGCTGTTAGGAGTCCGCGCAGCAGTGACGAGCCGCAACGTCGATTGCTGGGAGAAGCCCGTAGCCTGAAGCAGCAGAACGAGGAGAAGGATAGGTGGGAAACGAAGAAGCACGAATGATTACCGCAGGAACTTGAATGGACATATGCGAAGAGTGGTAAGACGGAGTGCGGCAGCGATTCCATGGTTTGCACGCAACCATCGCCGTGGACCAATCGCGATTGTCAGTGAACCCATCTGCCGCTGGCCCTAGAATACACGGAGAACCGAAATATGCTACCAGGAATCGCCTTTTACCGCATTACGGCGGTTCACCGGCAGTTGGTTTCGGTTTCGATTTACCGACTGGGTAGGATGGCTGGCTGCGGACAGACGAGGGAGCTAGCGCTCAGTTGGTCGTCAAGGTCGGACAAAATTCGCGCGTAGAGCTGCCGCCGCCATCTCTCCAGGTATCCGCTCGAGGTGCTGTAGGCAGTCGATATCCAGTAGATCTCGCATTTCAAGCGAATCGGGGTAGAGCCTTTCGATCACGCCTGCCAACAACTCTTCCAAAGCCGCGTCCAGCCGCAGTGCCCAACGATCACATTCGCCACGTTCCACCGGCAACCGGATTCGCAGGCAAGCAGGCCCGCCACCATTGGCCATGCTCTGCTGGAGCGATATGAACTTGACATCATCAATTGGACACGTTGGATCTGCAATCAATTGCGACACAAGCTTGGATGCCGATTGGTTATCTGCGCATTGCTGCGGACACAGAAGCACAAGGCGCTGGTGACCATCGGCACTAGGCACAGTCAGTATTTGGCTATTGAAAAAGTAGCTGTCGACCGCGTCGGCAAGTGAAAGAGCCTCCCCGCTCACTACAACTCTACGCAGTGGAACTCCTGTCAGTTCTTCGAACCGTCGCTCCAATCGGACCAGTTCCGCCTCACCTTCCAGGAAAGCCGTTTCGTGATGGATCAATAAACCTTCGTGACTTGTTGCAATGACATCGTTGTGAAATACGCCAGCATCAATCGCCTGAGGGTGTTGTTGCAAAAAGAATGTATTGCCGGGATCCAATCCATGGAGTCGCGAAATTGCCGTTGAGGCGTCGTGCGTCTGGCGAGGCATGAAACGCGTAGAACCAGTTGTGGCCCCAACTCCAAACACGAAGATATTGAATCCTATCCGGCCACTGCAGTCACTCAATCGCATATGATTGGCCGCGCCTTCGTCACGCAAGGGCATAATGGCTGGTAACGGATCATGAATCGTGAATCGTGAATCGGCGGGGAGCAACTGCCGCATACTGTGCGAACGTTCTTCTGCTTCACATGCACGATGCCAGCTGCTGATGAGATTTGCCGGTGTGAAATGATGCTTGCCGTCGCTACAGTCAGTGGCCGGAGAAAACGTGCCGCAGTTAGCAGCCCACATAAAGGAGCTGCTGAACACAGTAGACAGAATCTCGGGACTGTTCTCGAGCGCTGCAGCCAGTTGTTCGGCTGGTTTCCCCTGGAATCCCAATCGTGCCAGGAATTGCCATCTCGGACGGTGAGGCGGTAAGAATACGAATTGAGGCACGCCGCAGCTGGCGACCCAGGCCGCCTTACGCAAGCCTTCCAACGCCGCTCGTTTGGGACTGCTGCGCGAGCCGCGGTGCTCTTGCGACGCGAGATTGCCAATGCCCAAGCCACCAAAGTGATGCGTAGGTCCAACGATGGCGTCAACGTTGGCTTCGACAATCTCCGGCGGTACTGTGCGAGTGCTCATCTTAGAGAAGCTCTAGTCCCGGTACTGCCACAGCAGATTCGCCCAGGTCATGGGATTCCAACGACGCCACAGGATACGAACAATAATCTGCAGCAAAGTAGCCACTGGGGCGATGGTTCCCGCTGTAGCCAATACCTCCGAACGGCAGTTTACCACTAGCACCGGTCGTTTGGCGATTCCAATTGACCACGCCAGCGCGAACACGATGTAGGAAGTAGTGAAAGTCTTCTACGCGGTCACCAATGAAACCAGCGGACAGACCATAACGGGTCCGGTTTGCAGATTCTATGGCCTGGTCGAGACTCTCGACGGTAGAAACCGTCAACAGAGGGCCAAAATGTTCGCAATCCTCCATGCGAGTCTCTGTATTGTGTATCCGGAGTAGTCCGGGAGTAAGCAGTGCCGGGCATTGGCCGAGCTGCCGCATGGGCACAACCAGCTCGTGCCCTTGCGCGCCATACTGCTGCTGGGCGGCAAGCATGCGATCTGCGGATTCCCGGTTAATTAACGTTCCCATGAACGGCTGTGGATCGTCTAAGGGAAGGCCAACGGCTATCTTGGGCAGCAACTGACTTAGTTGTTCAATTAGCTGCGTGCCCACATCTAGCCCTACGGCAATAAGTCGCCGGGCACAGGTGCAGCGTTGACCTGACGTGATGAAGGCTGACATGATTGTCGTCAATGCAGCGCCACGCACATCACTTGCCTCATGCACAACCAGCGGATTGTTTCCTCCCATTTCCAGGGCAAGCACTTTGTGGGGCTGGCCAGCCAGCATGCGATGCAGTTTGTTTCCAACCTGATGGCTGCCGGTAAACAAGACTCCATCGATGTCCTCATGCTGAACAATGGTCGTCGCAATTTCTGCAGCGCCATGCACCAAATTCAGTACTCCTGCGGGTAAACCCGAGTCTTGCCAAAGCTGAGCCAGCATTTGCCCGGATGCGGGTGCCAGCTCACTGGGTTTGAAAACCACCGTATTGCCAGCCAGCAGTGCTGGCACAATGTGTGCTCCCGGCAAATGAGCTGGCAGATTAAACGGGCCGAGCACAAACATTACGCCGTGTGGGCGAAAGCGAGTGACTGCCATGCCTCCAGATATTTCCTCGGTGGTTGTCCAGCGGCGTTTGAGAATCGCTTCAATCGAATTGGCAACCTTACCAACAACGGCAGCAACTTCGGTCTTGGCTTCCCACAGCGGCTTGCCCGTCTCAACGGCAATCAGCTTGGCCAATTTGTCTGTGTTGGCCTTGACGTTCTCAGCGAATATCCGGCAAATGTTCATGCGGTTTTCGAGGCTCAACTCCGACCAGATGGGGAACACTCGCCTGGCCGCTTTGATTGCCGCAACCGCCTGAGCCTCGTCCGACCAGCAGCCCTGCCAAACGACCGAATCATAGGCTGGCGACACGCGTTGCCAGCTTTCGCCGTTCCCCGCTCGCCACTGCCCGCCAATCAACGTCATGCCCTCAATGGTCAGCTGTGCATCCATCTTCTGCTTATCCATACCGATCCTACCTCAAGTCCCACCCTCTGGTTTCAGTGCAAGAACGTAGATCTTATCGCCTACCCTCAGCTGCAGCGTTGCCGCTACCAACTCGGATATACAAGCGGTTCCATCGGTGCCCTCGCTCACCGGGCCAATGATCGCGGAAAAACTTCTGGCGAATGATATCAAGATTTTTGTTTCAACAGCTGTTTCTTCTGATTTCCCGATAGCCCGGACTGTTAAACTTCTCGTGCGGCGCACTGCGTCGATCTTCTCTCGTTCACAACGGACCACCGGTCCTCCATCGAAAATGTCGATCCAGTCGCACTTTTCGAAGCCTTCGTCCAGCAACATGGTCAGGGCTGGACGCGTATGAACGTGCACGTCGCCCAGTGCCTCCCGGGCGGCTTCTGGTAGTAGGCACGTGTAAATGGGATGCTTGGGCATCAAGTCTTCGATAAACCTCTTGTTAATTGTCGACAGACTATCCGCTTGGGGAAAGTCCATTTGGAAGAAGTGGCGTCCTACGGCTTCCCAAAACAAGCACTCACCGGCATCATCCATCGGGCCGCGCATTTCAGCGATGATCAGCTCATCGAATCGCTTGGGATGCGCGGCAATAAAGGCAAATCGGGACAAGCTCAATAATCTTCCTCGCCCCTGGGCGCGATAACTGGGCAGTAAGAATAGGCTGCCAATTTCTGTTGGGCCATCGTGGATCTTTTCCAGCTGCAGGAACTCCACTTCCTGCGCCCTGTCCAATGCCTTGCAATAATTGTTTTCGCGTACGCGTCGATAGCTGTAGAAGGGTTGGTACCCACCAGTCTTGCTGAAGATGCAGGAGAGCCCAACCAGCCGACCAATGCTAGTGTCCTCCATGACAAAAACGTAGGGCTCTCCTGAAGCCTTTTCCGTCTTTCGGCCAAAAGCAAAAACAGAGTTTTCCACGCGTTCGCTGAGCTGTTCCTTGTCGATTTGCAGGGTAGTTAGCCCATACGTTGCTTGGGTGATTAACGTCCACAACTCATCCAAGTCATCGGTTCTTACTGCGCGAACGAGTTCCAAATGGTTCCCCTTTTAATGTAACAGTATGCCGAGCAAAATCACACTTCTCGCTAA
>JAGQPR010000118.1 GCA_020426625.1 Planctomycetales bacterium | reverse complement strand
GAAATAGCACAGGAAGTGCAATTCCGATTGGTAGGTTCGACAGAACCCAATGCTGTACGCAGCTGCAACTATGAGACATTGAGGCAAAGGCAGAAAGTCACGCTTAAGGACCAGGGGGAAGCGCAATACTAATTTATTCTCGTCCCTCACCTCGTTCCTCGCCCATGCTTTTTGCTGCGCGGGATGGGAAGGCAGATGAAAATTGCCCAAGTTATTTTTCCCCCAGGTCCTTAGCCCATGCAATCACTGCACCGCACGCACTGGAGATTTACGGATTTCAACTCTTCGCCTGGTTGAGCACATCGCGCTGCGGCAGCGATTTGTAATATTCATCTAACGGATAACAACCGCTGACGATGCCATGGCGCGGCGCGGTCGTACAGTCGCTGAATGTTCGGCAAATCAGTTTGCGGACCGGCGCCTTGCCAGCGAGCGTCTCCGTTGGCATTGTCGGATGCGAAAGTACCATGCGGCCCAAGCCAACGAAGTCAACCCATTTCTGGCGAACCACTGCTTGCGCAACCAGAGGAAGGAATTCTTGCAAATACGTGTAACCCGACCCGACGACAGGCAGCGCCGGAAACGAGCGTTTTACTTCCGCTACAACCTCAATTTGCCGGACCACTCCCGCAAGGGGATCTTCTGGAGGCGGATAACCATCACTCGGTGGAAAGATAGCAGGTCTTTGGATGTGTGGATTGTAGTAGGGACTACCGCAGCTAATGTTCAGCATGTCCAGACCGCAGTCGATCAGCATTTGAATCAGTTGCTTCGGCTCGGCAAGATCTATATCAAGGGGATTCATCGGATTCAGGCCAAAGCCATAATCGTAGGGAACTGCTTGATTCCATGCGGCCGGAACGCCTGGCCCCTCGTCGGGCGACGCTTGAAATGGCAGGGCGTCAAAAACGCTCAAGCGAACCCCAACCGACAATCCCGGGCACTCATGGCGGATGCGTTCAATTACGGTTCTTAGCAGCAGCGATCGTCCGCTCAGATCGCCACCAAATCTACCTGGCCGAACTCGCGCACTTAGCAACTCGTGAAGCAGGTACCCGTGGCAGGCCTTGACGTCTACAAAGTGAAAGCCCAACTTGTACGCCATTTGCGCTGCTTTCACGTAGTCGTCGATCAGCTGTTCCAATTCGTCGTCACTCAACAGACGAGAATCGTCGTCGGCCGCGATGCCAAACTTGGCGTCCAATAGCGGGTGATGGTACGCGATACATGGCTCCCAGCGCTTGTGATCGTTGGGTTTGCAGAATCGACCTGAGTGCGTCAACTGCAATCCAACAACCAAATCGTCGGTGCTGCCCACAGCAGCCTGATGCGACTGGAGCAAGGATCGCAAGAGCGTTGCCAAGCCCTGCTCATTTTCAGCAGTTGCCAAGGTTTGATTGGGGTTCGCGCGTCCGCAAGCTTGCACAGCAGCTGCTTCACCACCCCAGATCAGCTTCGCCCCACTTTCGCCAAACCGTTCCCAGCGACGAATCGTCAACGGACTTGGACTGCCGTCGCGATTGGCATCCCACCCCTCCATGGGATGGATACACCAGCGATTGCCGATCTTCAAATCGCCGACCTGCAAGTGCTCGGCCATGGGCGATTCCGCTTCGGCAGACAAGACGTGTGAGTCACAGGGCAAGGAAAGGCCCAGCGATTGCAAACGCAGTTGAAATTGCTCCACGGTCCGCAGCTGAGCCATCTTGGGATAATTAGTCGCCATGTTCCACATCTGTCTGAGAATTAACGAATCTGCCTGTCTGCATCCCCGCCGATCACTCGGCGACATGCTGCCAATAACCACCTTGAGCCTAACTAATCTGATGTCCGCCCCGGATTCTCCAGTGTCAGCTGTACATGGGACAGACGAAACGATCTGCTGAGACCGTCTGAAAAGAATTTGATCGTCACCGATTTCTTATTGCCGTGTCCGCTGGCAGCGACGATCTCTCCACTGCCAAACGTCTGATGCGTTACCACGCAGCCGCTCTTGAAAACTGACCACTTGCGCTCGTTTGCCTCGATCTGTGCTCCTGTGCGCATCGTCGGGACGCTGGCCGTTGCTTTGGCCAATCGGCTGCGCACCGCTTTGGTCATCTCCTCGGGAGGCAACTGGCATTCATCGAGCGAGTATTCGAGTTCACCATCTCCACCGGTGTCGCTTGGAAACAAGTCGTCGTCGGGGCCCGGATCAAAGTATTCGTCGAAATCTTCACTCGCATAGGAATCATCCAATAGATCCAGCTGCTGCGCGTGATCGAGCACCTGCATCTCTGCGCGCGGCAATTCCATCAAGAATGAACTTGGCACACCCGATCCCTGCCCGGAGAAACCTCGACTTTTCGCGTAACTTAATTGCAATTGATCCTTAGCCCGGGTGATCCCCACAAACAAAAGCCTCCGCTCCTCTTCCAGCGCCTGCGGATCATCCTTGCTGCGCACGTGTGGCAGAATATTTTCTTCGATGGCCAGGACAAATACGTTTGAAAACTCCAATCCTTTTGCTGCGTGTAAAGTCATCAGCGTCACACTATCTTGGCCCGACTTCAGGCGATCGGTATCTGATTGCAACACCGCAAATTCCAAAAACGCCTCCAAAGCTGGTTGCGCATCACTTGCAACCAAGTCCAACTCACTGGCTTCCGCCAACAACTCATCGAGATTAGCAGCCACTTCCGTCGCGCGATCGTTTTTCTCGTCAAGCTTGGCCAGATGTTCGCGATAACTGGTCAGTTCAATCGTCAGTTGCAAAAGATCCACCAGGGGTCCATGCACAATACTGCACAGCTGATCGTACACTTTCAAAAAAGACTTGATGGCAGTGCAAGCTCGCTTGGGCAGCAGCTCGTTCGCCACGGCTGCTCGACAAGCTTCCAACAAAGAAGTCCGGTGCTTCTTGGCGTACGCTGCCAGCTGCTCGAGTGACTTCTTACCAACGCCGCGGGGCGGCGTGTTGATGGAACGTTGCAATGCAACATCATCATCGGGATTGTGGACCAACAACAGGTAGGCAACCAGATCCTTAATTTCCTTGCGCAGATAGAATCTAAAGCCACCTATCAATTGGTAAGGTATCTGCCGGCGCAACAAAGACTGTTCGATCTGACGGGAATGTGCGTTGGTCCGATACAACACGCCAAAGTCGCTGTACTCGAACGAGCCCTCGCTAACTAAAGCTTGAATCTGGGTGGCGACGTCCTCCGCCTCGTGGCGGGCTGTCGGGTAAATTGCCAGACGGACCGGCAGCCCGGAATCCCGACTCGGTACAAGGACTTTGGGTTTGCGAAAAGCGTTGTTTTGAATCAAGCAATCAGCCGCAGACAGGATTTCGGGCGTGCTGCGATAGTTGTCTTCCAGCCGAATCACCTCCAAGTCTGGATAGTCCCGCTCCAGGTGCGAAACATTCTTGACGTTGGCGCCTCTCCAACCGTAGATCGACTGGTCTGGATCCCCGGTGGCCGCCAAATTGGGATGCGCATCCGACAGGTGCCTGACGATTACGTACTGGGCAAGATTCGTATCTTGATATTCGTCAACCATGATGTATCGGAATCGTTCATCCAGCTGCTGACGAATCTCGGGATAGGATCTCAACAACGTAGCCAGATGCATAAGGATGTCATCGAAATCGACCGCACCGCTGCGTAACAACCTCGCTTGGTAAGCCGGATAAACCTGCCCAACTTGGAATTCATCACTCGATAGGGCTTCACCTTGCAGAATCTCAGGTGTAATCAAACGATTCTTGAAATAGCTGATTCGACTGGCCAGAGCGGCGATCGACACATGCGTTAATTCGAATTGCGAATCCTGGACGGCACTTTTCAGCACTGCCTGCGCATCGTCCGCATCGTAGATACTAAAATTCTCCGGCAAGCCGACCAACCGCGCGTACTTCCGCAATAACCGCACGCAGAAGCCATGAAAGGTCCCCAACCAAACGGACGTCTCGCCCACCATCCTCTTCAGCCGCGCTTGCATTTCCTGGGCAGCCTTGTTGGTAAACGTTAGCCCCACAATACTCGCCGGATGAATCCCTTGTTCGAGCATATAAGCAATGCGGTATGTAATGACGCGCGTCTTCCCACTGCCGGGACCTGCCAGTACCAGCAAAGGTCCATCAATGTGCGTAACGGCTGCCCGCTGCGAATCGTTCAATCCCTGTAGTAGTGGCGAGTCCTTCATGCTGGTTTGCTAGCATTGATACATTTTGTTTGGAAGATTGGAGATGCTACGTTATACTCCCGCGATTGGATCTTCGGAACGAGCCGAAGCAAAGTGAGCAAGGACACTCTAGGACGGAACGAACATGGCACGGACAAGAATCCCTATCAGCAAAGCGGAAGAACAAGCACGACTGTTACGCGAGCAACTGGATCTCAGCACAGCGGAAATCGGACTGACGGTTAGGACAACGAATTGCCTGGAGGAAAAGGGCATTTTCACCGTCCGCGATCTCTTGCACAGCACCCCCAAGCAATTGCTGAGCATTTCCAACTTTGGCGAAAAAACCCTCGAGGAAGTTTACCTAGCGCTTGAGAAAAAGGGCTACTATCGCCCTAGTCGCCAGACCGTTAGCGCTTAACCAAGACTCTCGAAAGAGTTATTCAACGCGTTAGCCAGATTTCCTGGAATCGCACTTCTATCGGTCACCTAACCTTCCCAGCGCACGCTGCCGCCGCGCCTGGGAAGGTCGCAGGGTATAACCGACCTGCACTGCCTGCCCAAACACCTCACCTGCCCAAACATCTCACGCAGCCACTCTTCGCCCCCGCCAGCTACATACTTACGTCGCTTTCCCAGGAAGGCTCGTACGCGCGCTGCCACAATTGCTGCTGTTGCTCGTCTCCCAGGATGTGGCCATTGGCTGCATCGCAGGAAACAGAGCGCCCAGTGCGATAGGCAATGTTACCCAAGTGGCAAAGCAGCGTGCTCTTGTGTCCTTCCAAAATCGGCTGATTCAAAAGCTCAGGTTCATTGGCTTGCACAGCAGTCACGAAATTCAACAGATGTTCTGCTTGGCCTCCCGACACCTGATCCCCCTTGTCCACCAATTTGTCATTGCGATCGTAGATCCGGTAGCGACCGTCGGCATCCAATTCCAGTGCGCCCTGGTCGCCGAAAAACTCACAGAATGCATTGACGCCATGCTTGTTGCAGGAAAGCGCGTCCCACGTAATGCGCTTGCCACCATCAAAATCGAAACTGGCCGACTGAACGTCCGGTGTCTCTTGGTCATCCTCATACCAATAGCGTCCACCGGAACTGGTGACATGCGTAGGATAATCGACGCCCATGCCCCAACGGCAAAGATCCAGCGCGTGCACGCCATTGTTCGCCAACTCTCCGCCGCCCCAATGCCAAAACCAATGCCAGTTGTAAGGAATCACGTTGTCACGGTAGACAACGCGCGGTGCTGGCCCCTGCCAGAGATCGTAGTTTAGGTTCGCCGGTGGCTTTGTTTCTGCTCCATGACCAATGGGCCCCCGCAAGTTTGTGTAGTAGCAACGAGCCAGGTGCAATTTGCCGATCGCTCCATTTTCCAACTTGTGCATTGCCTCAATTGTTCCGGCTGCACTGCGACGTTGAGTTCCCATTTGAACGCAACGACCGTACTTGTTGGCGGCTGCCACCATCCATTCACCCTCTCTGCCGTTATGGCTGCAGGGCTTCTCCACATAGACATGCTTGCCAGCTTTGCAGGCCATAATCGTGGCCGGAGCATGCCAGTGGTTCGGAGCCGCGCAAACGATTGCATCGACACTGGGGTCGCCGAGTATCTCACGGAAATCAGTGACCGTTTTCGGTATCGCCAGTTTCTTTTCCTCAAACCGCTTGGCCGCCGATTGCGCTCTGGCCTTATCGACATCGCACAAATATGCAATCTGCACACCTTCCAAGGCAGCCAAGTCCGCGGCCAAAGACAGTCCACGCTGCAGCCCCATGACTCCGATTCGCACCGTTGGTTGTGCGGTCGTCGCAAACGCCCGCACTGACTGCTGGGCGGCAATTGCCGATAAAGTCGCTCCGGTGGTTAAGAATTGACGTCGAGGCAACATTTTATTCTCCCGCTTTTCCAATGACCTGATCTACCTAATACATATGCTAGCAACAATTCGACCTGGACGGGACCGGAGAGTCTCTGTACAAGCAATTTCAGCCCGCTCGGAACTACGCCAACCAAATACTCAAGGCCCATATTTCACAGCCTCGAAGGGCCGACACAATGTGCTTCCCAGCAGTGGCGAACAGCGATCATTTTCCATTTTTCAGATCTTAGCTAGAAGTGTAACGGAGGCTAACAAGTGAGTAGTTTGAATCTTTTCTCTTGGATTCGTGAAGGCGTTCGACAGTCTGTATTGCTGGGTGTCAGTGATGCCGTCGAGCAATTGGGCACTCCCGCTAGCACCGACGAACTCCATCCGAGCGTCGCCGGGTTTCTCAACGCCGAACGCTCGACCAAATCATTGAGCCATTCACCGACGACCACCAGTGGTGGCTCGACCAGCTCAGGCAGAAAACGGCTGGGCAAATCTCTCAAAGAAATCGATTGATTGCCGCCCACTCCATCGAATGACCGGGCATGACAAGTCAGGCGGGCGAAAGACGATTTTTGTCGCGAGGATTCTTGGACTGGATGCTATCAGATCGGATGCACGAAACTCAGGTGCATCGCCGCATGATTACAAGCCAGCCGATCCAAATCGACAACCACGCCCAGGACCTGCAATGATGCGCTGCCGAGACTGTTAGCCTGAAATGACTGGCGACTGCAGGTCCAGAGAAGTTCGTGCGCAGTGGGCTTTGAGGCAGCACATAACATGTTGCTAGCGAACCGTTTCTTTAGTCAAGGCGTAAGAGTACCAATGAATACGTTCGGGCAAATCCGAACCGAACGTGTTGACGGGAGGTCCGAGTCTGAGTATCGTTACAAGTGGTCGGACCGCACCCGATTTGTGCGGAGTTTCTTGTGTTCTCTCAACGTTCTATCGCAATATGCGTTCTGGTGCTCTACGGAGTGCCCGCCGCTGTTGGGCCTCACTGGCACCAGCACGATGCTTCGTGCGTACAATGCGAGAACCACTCTCACGAGCAATCGACCCATCAGCATGGCGATTCATGTAGCCATCAACACCAAGCTACGGCTGGTTGTGAGAATGCTCCCGAATCCAGCCAGCGGGGGTCGTCGCATGCAGATCCTCAGCAGAGTCAACTGAACCCTGCTCATGGTCCTTGTTCAATTTGTAACTTCTATTCTCAGGCACAATCCGATGCTACGCAGATTGTCGCCCCTGGTTGCAACGACTTAACGGTTGAGTTAGTCGAAACTGAACGCAGCCCTACTCTCGCGGCACTGATTGTCAGCCGCGCGCGCGCTCCGCCCCAGTTCGCCTAGGGCCCGAGCAATCTTACTTGAAGCTTGCCCTTTCTCGGTTCTGTGCCGCCGATGGCTGTCGCGAATTCGAGGTATTACCCGACAGGGCTTATAGCTGGCTGCTCGCATTCTCAAATCTCCACGGGCGTTCGTAGCTTAGTCGATTCTCCGATTTTCTCGGAGCCTCGCATGCAGTTTGTCGTCAGTTGACCAAGTGCTGTCTCGCCCGCGGTATGCGCGGCGGGCCGGAGACGGTCCGACCATACCAATGTCGGCTTGTTTCGCGCTGCCCGGGCGACCTCACATTTTAAAAACTGTTTTGACTTACGGGAATTAGAAAATGATAGGCAATGGAAAGAGATCGCGAACAGGATTTACGTTGATAGAGCTCTTGGTTGTAATCGCTGTTATTGGTGTGTTGGTTGGCTTATTGCTGCCTGCCGTACAAGCTGCCCGCGAAGCAGCGAGGCGCATGCAATGCGCGAACAACATGAAGCAGCTGGGCTTGGCGGTACTAAATTACGAATCGGCTCACAAAGCGTTTCCGCTTACAACTACTGGCCCCAGCCGCTCAACTCCACAACTTGGTAGCGGCTTTGCAAGTTGGCTGGCGATGATTTTGCCGCAAATCGAGCAAACGCCGCTCTACAATGCGATCGACTTCAACCAAGCCTTGGCTGATGACAAAGCATTCTCCAGCAGCTCTGACTATACGCATGTCACCATCAGTTCAGCGCATCCGCTTGCAAATGTGGCTGCGACCATTGTGCCGACCTACCTCTGCCCTTCGGATGCAGCTACAGTTACTTCCACACTTGGCACCGCGCAACCCGCGCCTGGATCGTATGCGGGAAACATCGGTTGGGTTCGCGGATCTACTGGCGGCAATGGCAGCCTGAGCCCTCTCGCAGTGACCAACGGGGCTATGCCGCTGATCAATCCAGCCAACCCGGATGCTTGGCAGTTACCCAGGATTAAACTCCGAGACTTCACCGATGGCACTTCGAACACTGCGTTGAGTTCAGAGCGACTGATCAACAACGCGGTCGAGGCACGTGGTGCATTTGGGACGACGATGCAAGGCAACTTGAAGCCGAGCGTAACGTCGTTCTGTGCGGGTGCGGGAAGCAGCGGCCGCTCATTGCCTGCTTGGGTCACCTTCTGCAAGGGAGTCACGGTACCTGATCCAACTTACTCTTTGCCGCACGGTCGCAGTTGGATTTCCGGTTGGACACTTGCCTCGAACCTCTACATGCACGTCATGCCCATCAACTCTCGCAACTGCCATTTGTACGGCGGCGAGGACGATGGTAGCAACATCGTCACTGCGAGCAGCAATCACATCGGCGGAGCACAAGTGTGCTTCGTAGATGGTCACGTCCAGTTTGTAAGTCAGGACATCGATTTGCAAACCTGGTGGTCTATCGGATCAAGGAATGGTGGCGAAGTTTCTGGCTCCGCCCCTTAATCAATCGTTAACTAACGATTCTTATTCAATGCTATATGAGAGAAATGAAATGAGATTTCTAGTTTTTGTACTCACGCTCCACCTACTAAACAGCGTCGCAGATTTTTCGCGGGCTGCGATCTATATCTCGGGCCATTCGGATCTTGGGGTGGGATTCGAAGATGACAACCTCCATTTGCACCTGCATGCCGAGCAACCACTCGGTCTGTTTGGCGGTGGAACGGTACCAGCCGGAGAGTACGATCCGGGAGATCTTCTGATCGGAGTACCGAATCCAATGATTGGCAGACCCGTCGGTGCGCAGTGGGACTTCTTGGCTGCCAACGCAGGTGCCTCCGTTTGGTTTCTGCCTCAGAGTTCGGATCCCAACAAGCCTTTCCTCGGGCTTGGTACGGAGGAGCTTCTGCCTGAGGATGGTTGGTCCACGTTGACTTGGACTTTCAACTCCATCACGACAATTTCTGGCGACAACTCGGATTTTGCGTTGTGGCAAAACGATAGTTTTGGAAACCCGAGCGTCCTGGCTTCAACGCTCGTTCCAACTGGTGCTGGCAACACATGGACACAGAACGCCTTGAGCCATGACCACTACAATTTTGGATTCACTGGTGAAGGGGTTTACGACGTGAGCCTCTCTATCAGTGGAAACAACTCGGGTGCAGGAACGATTGCGCCAGGTCCCTACTTTGACACAGCTTCGTTCCGCTTTGTCACTGGCAATGCCATTGCGGTACCGGAGCCTAATAGTCTGGCCGCACTCGGCTTAGCTGCTATCGGTGGCACTCTGTTTCGTCGTCGACGACTTGCCTAGACGCCTGTCGCAGGAGCGGAGCGATGAACACGTTACGCATTACTGAAGTTGCTCAGCGTTTGTATTCAGCCAGCAATCGCGACTTCTGCCCCTGGGCAAATCGCTATGTGTACTGGTTGAAGGAACCGGTGGGTTGGTTCCTGGTGGCGCTGGTTGCCAGCTTGCTGGTCGGTACCTTTCTCAGTCCTTTGGGCTGGAGCGTGGCTGCGGGCCTGGCAACGGTGATCGCTCTCGGCCTTGGCTTTCCTTGGTTGGCAACGCGTTGCGTGCGTTGTCAACTGCGGCCGGTTGAAACCGAAGTGCGTGAGCGGCAGCGGTCCGCGTTGTGTTTTACCGTCTCGAACTTACTACCACTGCCCATCACAGGACTGCGCGTCGAAGGCTACTTCTCAGCGGTCGACAACTGCGGCCCAAACAACTTGCCAGCGGATTGCGTTTTAGCAGTAGTACCTGCGTTCAGTCGGGCACAGTATCGACTACCGATTCGTCCCGAGTATCGTGGCCATTATCCCGTGGCGAAGCCGCAGATTTGCTGTTCGTTTCCTTTCGGCATCTGGACTGCGCGTCGTCATGTTGAAGACTGCACTCCAGTGACCGTGTTGCCGTTGCACATACCTTTGCACTCAGGCGTGGAACGCGTTGGTAGCAGATGGGGCGAACATGGCCCTGGAAATCGACCCAGCCCTCACGGAGATTATCAGGGCGTACGTGACTTCCGTGATGGCGACTCGCTCAAGTCCATTCACTGGCCGCAGTCGGCTAGGAACGACCGCTTGGTTGTGTGCGAGCGCGGTGGCCCCCAGCAGCAAACGATCGATTTGCAATTGTCGACCCGGAGGAGTAGTGGCAGCCAGGCATGCGTTCGCGAGAACTTGGCTTGGCGAGTGCGGGTGGCGGCGAGTTTGGCCGAATTGCTGTGTGCGCGGCATGTGCCGTTTCGCTTGTGGATCGACAGCGATCGGTTTGCTTTTCCGGCGGGACCAGAAGGTGCCCGGCGGGCTTTGGAGTTGCTTTCGGTGTTGCCGCTCGACAGCAACCAGGATGACTCATCTGGCAATCTGTGGGCACAGGCCAAGGCGCCCACCATTCGAATTCATGCTTGCAGTTTGGGAGGTGCTCCCTTGCCTGAGCAAACTATCGTGTTGGAGATGATCACGCCGGGAGAACGCATGCGGAGCATTGCGACTTTGGGAAACTCGGAGTCGCACGCCGCTTGCAGCCGCGGCGTGATTGATCTGGACCAAGACATTGCAGCACAGCTCGACCTCTTGTTAGCGGAGGCGGATCGTGCCAGCTTCGCAGCCTAAGCCGAAGAATGTAGCAGTAGTTCTTCAAGCGGAAAAGCTTGTTCGCCGTCAGCCGACCGATCAACAGCTCGAGGTCTCGCTAGCTCGACGGCGCGCTGGCGCAATCGCCATGTCTTGCGTTGGCATCGCCACGCTGCTGCAACGCCGCAGCAACTACGATAGCGTGGCGTTTATGATCTTCGAAGCCGCAACTTGTCTTGGTGCCATCCTTCTCGCCAGCTGGTTCTATCGCCGCAGCACGACAGCAATCGAGCAGCAGCGAGAGAGCCCTCGCAAGCAGGTTGCAACGTCGGCAACCAGCGGCTGGGTGAGCTGTTTGCTGCTGCTAGCGATGACCGCACCCTGGATAATCAACGGCGTGGCAAAGCGCAACGCAGCGGGCAACGGCATGGAGATCGTCATGCTATGCACGCTTGGTTGGGCAAGCTTTGCGACAGCTCTAGTTGGCTCCGCTTCGCGACTGGTTAGCCTATCGGTAGTCTGCAGCGGCTTTGTGGCCCTGTTCGGAACGCTGATCTCTGATACCAACACGGCGACTTGGTTTGCCTACGCCTGGGTCGCCCTGTGCGTATGGTGGTTAGTCGGCAATCACTGGGAAGGACTGGAATCGCAAACGGCTCACCATGTCGAACGCGCGATCGGCCTGCGGTGGGGCTACATTGCGTTGGCGGTTTGCCTGTTTGCGGTCAGCCTTTGGACGCTCGGCGATCGTGTCCCGGTTTTAAGCAAGTTGCAAGCTGAGTTGATGCCGACGAGCGGTGGAACTTCTCTCAAAGACAGCGCGGCCAGTTCCGGAGTTGGCAACGGTGATGCGTTGGTTGCTGCCCAGCATCATGCCACTTCGTTCGGAGCTGTGGAAACAGATCAGTTTTTGGACTCAGAAAAGCCAAGTTTGTTCGATGTGTTTTCAGATGAGTTTGGCGACCTCAAACGCAGCACTCGCTTCGAGCAGGCTCAAGCTTTATCGCCAGAGAATCTGCAAAGTGAATCCGGCAAGTTTAGTGAAGCCAATCGATCGTCAAGTGAGAATCAGTTTGGCATCGAACGAGAGCGGCCTGAACGCAAGCCGACACCAGACGACTTGGCGTCCAACGCGTTATTCTTTTGGCAAGGACGCGCGCATGCTCATTTGGCTGTGGAACGATTTGATCACTTCGACGGAGTGAATTGGCAGGCGAGGTCGTCGCCTGAAGCTGCGGAGAAGGAGGGCACACCGGGCGAGATCGTTATTGACGAGCAGAGTTGGTTTTTCGCTCCAGGCAATAAGTTTACTAAGTCGCTTAGCCCGTACCGAGGCGCCGTGGCCGAGGCCGTCAAGTTCACGCGTTACGGTTCCGCCATTATACCCTCTCGCTGTGGAACCATAATGTGGAGTGTCGACCGGCTAAATCGGCGAGACTTCTTCCGCTACGATCCGGCCGATTGTTTGTCGATGCCTGGTCGTGAGCAAGTACCTGATTATACCGTGGTACGTTTTGTGAATGGCGAAATCGATCTGGAGCGTATGGCGCAGTTGCTCGAGCACTGTTCACCGGGGAAAGGGCATGTCCTAGGAACACAAAAATGCACCGAAGAAATTGCCGCGCTCGCCCACGTCTTTGCCGGTTCGAATGCGCGCGGCTGGGAACAAATCGACTCCCTCTTGCAGCGGCTGCGGCAGGAATTTCGCCATGATTCCGGAGAGCGCGACAACAGAGAGTCTGGCACAAGTCATGAAAGTTCCCCCGCGGCACTGGGGCAGTCAGCGCATGGGCAATCGGCTCTTGAGCGATTCCTACAACAGCGAGAGGGTCCGAGCTACCTGTTTGCCACCACCGCCGCCTTGATGCTTGAGCACTTGGGATACGAAACGCGGCTCGTCACCGGCTTCTACGTTTCCCGCGAACACTATATTGCCCGAGACCAAAATTACGCTGTCCTACCACAAGATGCACACGTGTGGCTCGAGGTGAATGCCGGACACGGCTACTGGATACCTTTAGAACCAACGCCTGGCTATCGACCACCGCGTTATGCTGCCAGCGCGTGGTATCGAATTCGTCAAGCTGGACCGCAACTCGCGATCGCTGTTGGCGTGCTCGCGCTGGCGGCATTGCTTGTCAGCTGGTGCAAATCACTGTTATTCGACGCTGCGTGTTGGCTGGTCGCCCCGCTATTAACACTAGCTGATGATAGACGCCGAGTACGCTGGACGGCCTGGGTGTTGGACCAACGCCTGTCGCTGCTGGGAGATCGACGCCCGAATGGGATAGTTTTAAGAGAGCATCTGAAGACTTCACTACATCTTCCCGAACACTGGAACTCGCAACTGCGTAACCTTCTTGACGCTTGTGACGGTTTGATATTCGGAAAAAACCATGGCTTGTCCGTTGAACAGAGGGCTAGCATGCATGCAGTCTGGAAGCAATTGTCGACACGGCAAATGCGTAGTCTACGAGTTCGTGAGAACGGTTAATGAACGCAAGTATACAAAGTTGTGAAACACACCCAGGCATCGCGGTTAGTGGAGTGGTCGCGACACTGCGCCAACAGTTAAACGCAGCTTTGCGGGGCAAAACGGATGAGATCGAGTTGGTCATCGCATGCCTTCTGGCCGGCGGGCACTTGCTGCTCGATGATTTACCTGGCTTAGGAAAAACGACTCTTGCAAAGGCAATTGCCGCCAGCTTCCAAGCTCAGTTTGGGCGGATACAGTGTACGCCGGACTTGTTGCCAACCGACATAACCGGCTTCAACCTGTTCAATCAGAAGTCTCGGGAATTCGAATTTCATCCTGGCCCAGTCTTTTCGGATATCCTGCTCGCGGACGAGATCAACAGAACCACGCCGCGCACGCAAAGCGCGCTCTTCGAAGCGATGGCGGAACGGCAAGTGACAATAGATGGTAAGTCGCAGCCGTTGTCGCCGACTTTCTCTGTGATCGCAACGCAGAACCCGATCGACAGTCACGGAGCTTATCCGTTACCGGAAGCTCAGCTCGATCGGTTTGCAATGAAGCTCCAAATCGGTTATCCCGATCGCGATGCCCAATTGGCCATACTTCAGCAGCAGTCTCGTAGTACACCCTCGGCGGGAGCAACCCAACTGCACGTTTCCGATCTGGAGCGGGCACAGCAACATGTTCATTCGATTCATGTAGAAGAATCGGTGCAGCAGTACTTGATTTCGCTATGTGAGCAGTCGCGGATTCATGAGCAAGTCCTGCTCGGTGTTAGCCCACGCGGCATGTTGCTGTGGCAGCAAGTTGCCAGGGCGTGGGCTTTGCTCCAAAACCGGGATTTTGTCATTCCAGATGATGTGCAAGCCGTAGCCACTCCGGTGCTAGGTGTCCGCTTGGTGGTACGCGGAACAAAGACAACGGACGTGATTAATACGCTTTTGGAGGCGGTCAAAGTGCCGGACTATCGATGATGGAATGCGGGAGAGTGAATCGCTGTTGGCGACAGTCACAGATTGTTTGCCGCTGGGGAGTAAGTCTGCTAGTTGTTGTTGGCTTGGTGGGTTGCGGTTCGGAGAAACAATCGCTGTACGAAGAAGAACATGCGGTGCCCGAGCATTGGCCTAGCGGCTTGATTGACGCCGCCAACAAGCTCGACGAGCGGTTGCTGAGCCTGCAAGCGACCGACCTGCAATCCGCGGATGCCAGTGAATCTGATAACAGGGAAACCCACGAATCGCAACTTCGCGATTTAGTGGAATGGATACCAGAAGTGGCGGCAGACACGGATCTCTCTGAACCACAATGGCTACCCATCTATGAATTGTGTGAGCTGATGCGCGAGCATTTATCCAAGGGCGATGTGCGAGCCATCGACATTGAAGACGACTTTGCCCGTTTGCAGACGATGTTGCGTGAGGCAGAACAGAAGTTGGCTGGCGCTGCCGCAACCAACAGCAACTCAGGTGAATCGCTATGAACGTGATGATCGCAGGAGGTTTCGTTCGGTTCGTTCAAGGAATTGCGGCCGCAGCCCCTACGTTGGCCGTCGGCTTGTTCGTGGCCGCAGTGCTTCGCTACTACCTAAGAGAAGCTGGCACAAAGAAGCTGTTCGGAGGCGAAACGCTCTGGTCACTGCCCCAATCGTGGTTGGTCGGAATGCTGCTGCCCGTTTGTTCAGTGGGTGTGATTCCCGTCATTCGGGAAATGCGGCGACTGGGTATTCGTCCAGGAGCCATTACCGCTTTCGCCCTTTCCGCACCGTTGTTTAACCCACTCTCGTTGCTTTATGGGCTTACACTTTCGCGGCCGTACGTGATCCTCGGCTTCGCGCTCGGCTCGCTGTTCGTCGTGACCGTCTTGGGCTTGATTTGGGATCGCTTCACTTCGCCATCTGCTCGTTCATCTGGACCCGTGGGCCGTCCAATTGGAATCCGCCGTTTAGGTGCGACGATGGTCTACATGGGACGGGAGCTGTGTGGTCCCAGCGGCATGTTGGCCCTGGTCGCCTTCGCTGGCTTATGGTTGCTTGGTTCGCTGCTTCCACACGGCGCACTTCAATCCGCGGTAGAACAAGACGATCCGCTGGCACCGCTGACCATGTCGGTCGTCGCAGTGCCGATCTACGCGACACCTATGTTGACGATGAGTCAGCTTGGGATGATGTTCGCCCACG
This sequence comes from Planctomycetales bacterium, assembly GCA_020426625.1. Taxonomy (GTDB): domain Bacteria; phylum Planctomycetota; class Planctomycetia; order Pirellulales; family Pirellulaceae; genus Aureliella. The sequence continues at coordinate 2,155 of JAGQPR010000118.1, read as the reverse complement.
GCAACTCGCCAGGTGCTTCGTTCGCACTACTGCTACTCGGCACTGGGGCAAACTTGGGAACACTGTGGTGGATCGGCCGCAATTTTGGCTGGCGTTCCACATTCATTTGGTTCATGGTTTTGTTCGGAGTGGTGGTTGGTGTTGCTTACGCAATCGACAAGCCACTCATACCACCGGGGGTTGAGCCCGCCGGTCACACGCACGCCTTCGATGTTTATACCAATCCGTTTCTCAGCGGAGCAGCGATCAGTACTGAAAGTGTGTCAGTCGCGATTGCGAAGAACTTGAGTATTTTTGACGCTGTGACGGTTGGCTTGATCGGCATCGTTTTAGTTGGGGGACTCTTATCACGTACGCTCACGAGTACTCAGTGCGATCGATTGATTGCTCCCCATCCCAGTGATGACTCAATCGATGGCACCGAGACAGCAGGGCAACCGATGGTTGGCGGGAAATTCGACCGCCGCGTATCATCGCGCACAGTTGGTTTAACCTGCCTTGTCGGCCTGGTCGCTTTCAGCATTGTTGGCTGCTTCGCCTATTATCCGGGAACAAGCGAGGTCTTCGAAGAAATGCGACATGCTCGCACGGAAGTCCTGAGCGGCGTGACAAGTCGCGAATACGATCGCGCCTTGCACTGGATACCGATCTTGGAAGAGTGGTCTCGGAAGTTGGAAGTTGGCTTCGCGATCCGCAACTTCGAACTGCGCCCCTACCAACAAATGCAGGCCTACCTGCTCCGCAAGAAACTCGAGAATCTCGAGCATGCGATAGAAGCCATCGGCAGCGATCAAGAGCTGACCGAAATTCAGCGAGAGCATCTCGACCAACTTCGGAAGCAGATTCTTGACAACTCCAAGAGAATCGCAGACGCCTTCGCTTCGTAATGCGGGATCGCTTGAGCTGACAGCGTAAACAACGCGATTGTAATTGCTCTCTGAAGTTTGGCCAGCACGGTGTGCCTAGTCTAGGTGCCACGCAAGACAACAACCGTCAAGCTCCTGTCTCTATTGATAAACTCAGGGCCGAGTGTACGGAATCCGCAATCAAGATAGCGATTTTAATTGAAACTTTACCCTTCAAGGTGTATAGTAAGGGATGTTCACTTGCCTACTAACTCACTGCGGAGTTGTATATTCCTGCAGGGCAAGGTTCATATCGTCGGCAGCACGATATGATCGAGTTCGGGTTTTGAAGAAATCGGTGGTTGTAGCCTTCACACTCCTCCTTTTATCTCCACGAAGGCACCGTCATGGTTATGGGCAACAGGCTTGTACCCCTGTTTGAAAAGCTTGAGTTGCGGCGGATGATGGCCGCAGACCTGTCGTTAGGGATTCAGCCCGATCAATCTCCTGCCGAACCGTTAACCCCAGCCGAATTCTGCACTGAAATTGCCGTCGCCGCTCAGCCTGTTTACGAGCGGGCCGAGGGAGATGTGGCCTCCTTGGATGTAAACCGAGATGGCTTCATTTCTCCCGACGACGTAGACTTAGTAGCGTCGCAAATCGCTGGCAAACAAGGCATTGGGCCTGAGCCCCTTGAGACTGAACAAGCCGAAGCCTACGATTTTGATGTTAATCGCGACGGATTCGTATCGCCTGCCGACGCACTGGCTGTAATTAACCGGGTTCACTGGTATAACTCGCTTGTACCATGCAACTGCGCGCAATGTTTGGCAAATGCTGTCGTTGATGGCTAGTCAGCAAAATGGCCGTATGTTTTCATGGTTTGAGTCTCCATTGGGTAACACCTCAATAACCGAGATCTCGAAAGGGATGTTTTAGTGATAGCCATCCAACGCCGCATTTATCGCCAGCCACCGTTCCGAATGTCGCGAGGACAGCAAAGTAAACGGCGTGCATTTACCCTTGTCGAGCTCTTGGTCGTTATTGCGATCATTGGAATCTTAGTTGGACTCCTCCTGCCTGCAGTTCAAGCGGCGAGAGAGGCGGCCAGGGCGATTCAGTGTCAAAACAATCTGCATCAAATCGGCCTGGCAACGCACATGTTTCACGACACCATGAAGGCGTTTCCCCCAGCACGGTATCAACCGCGCCCGGATGCTCCCCCCGAGCGATCTTGTGGCGGCGAGCAAACGACTTGGCTAGTGCGCATTATGCCGTTTATGGAGCAAACGTCTGCGGAGAGTCGCTGG
>JAGQPR010000117.1 GCA_020426625.1 Planctomycetales bacterium | reverse complement strand
CTCGCATCACTCACCCCGGGCTACAACCTGCCGCTACTCCGTAGCTGTCAAAACGTTGGAAGCAAAACTGCTACCAAATAGCTCGGGAAGTGCAATTCTGCTTGGTATGTTCGCCAAACCCCAATGCTTAACCAGCTGCAACTATGAATCATTGAGGCCAAAGTAGAAAGCCACGCTTGATTATTAATCAAGGACCAGCGGGAAATGCGGTAGAGATTTGTTGTACCTCACCTCGGTCATCTCCCATGCTCTTTGCAGCGGTACTTGGAATAGGGAGATGGAAAATACCCAGGTTATTATTTCCCAGGTCCTAAGTCTGATGTTCCAAGAGCTATGGAGTCTGCTTCGCATTTTTCAACTGTTGGCTTCAATAGCTGTGCGGATCAAGTTTTACTTTGCCGCGAAAAATCCAATAGATCACGAAGGTGTAGCTGAGTACGCATGGGAAGCCGATGATGGCAATGACCAACATTGTCATCAACGTGTCGCGGCTGCTGCGTCCGTTGAACATGTTGATGCTGTATTCCGGATCGATACTAGATAGCATCAGGTTGGGAAAGATCCCAACGCTGAACAAACATGCGAGTGCCGCAATCACCATCGTCGACGTAAAAAAGGCATAGCCGGGGCGTCCCAAGTACATTGCCCGCGGGATGTTCAGCACGGCCAAGAAGTTCAGCGCTGGCACAAGCCACAACACGGGATAGGCAAAGAGATTGTGGGTTGCGTGTGGCACGTGAATCCAAGTTGAAAAACTTACAACCGCGTAGATAACGCAAAAGGCAAGGAAGATTGGGGTGATCTTTGCCCGCACTCGGTTTTGCAATTCGCCCTCGGTCTTCAGATACAAATAGATTGCACCATGAAGGGCGAACAGCATTACGGTCATTGCTCCGACGAGTAGCGGGTACCAGTAGACTTGGCTAAGCAGGCTGCCCTGGTACAGAAACTTGGGTCCCAACTCCATGCCAGCCATGATGTTTCCTGCGGCGATTCCCAATAGCAGCGCGGCAGTGAACGAAGACAGGAAAAACCCTGCATCCCAGAACTGTCTCCAAAGGCGACTTTGAACTTTTGAACGGAATTCGAGACTGACAGCGCGTCCAATCAGGCAAGTAAGCAAAAGAAAGAATGCAGTATAGAAACTCGAAAATATGGTAGCGTAGGCATTGGGAAACGCAGCGAACAAAGCGCCCCCAAACGTTACCAGCCAGACTTCGTTGCCATCCCATAGAGGACCAATCGAGTTCATGACAAGTCGCCGCTCCGTATCCGTTCTGGCGATGAACGGATGCAGTATTCCAACTCCCAAATCAAACCCATCCAAGATGGCGTAACCAGTTATTAGGACTCCCAGTAGGAAGAACCAGATATAGGTCAATGTGTCGTGATCAAGTAGAGCGAACCAATGCGTCATCGAACTACCTCGTCCAACATGCTGCGTCCCCCGCGCGAAGTTCCCTGCTGTTCGATCAGTTCCGCCATGCCGCCTTTGTGGATCGACGCCTTGTATTCGGCTAGTTGTTCCGGAGATTCAGGCCCGTGCTGAATCTTGCCGTTTAGTACGAAAACCCACACTGCAAACAAGAGCAAGTAAATGATGCTGAAAAGGATAATCGAACCGAGAACCTGCTCAGCAGTCACCGATTCACTCAACCCATCTGAGGTTCTCAGGCCAATCATTTCGACTCCGTTCTGCACTGACGGATAGACTATCCACGGTTGTCGCCCGGTTTCTGCCGTAATCCATCCAGCCTGGTTGGCTGCTGTGGCGGCGATGGGCATGCAGACGATCGTCCACATCAGCCACCGCTTTTCAATCAAAGTGCCTCGCAGCCAATACCAACAAGCTCCTGCTGACACGACGATCATCAGTGTGCCGAGGCCAACCATTAGGTGGAATGTCTGAAAGGGTAGCCATACCGGTGGACGATCTTCGGGTGGAATCTTATCCATTCCCGGGACGGGTGTTTCAAAGTCTGAGTACACCATGAAACTCAAGAGATACGGCAGCTGCACACCGTATTTGACGCTTTCCGTCTCTGAATCGGGCCAGCCGAACAACCACAAGCCGGTGGGTTCACCGGTTGTTTCGAAGTGCGCCTCGATGGCGGCTAATTTGGCTGGTTGTGTTTTAACCAATTGCTGTGCCGAGTGGTGTCCGGACATGGCTGAGGCAACCGTGCAGACCAATGTTGTCGGCAGCGAGATTTTCAAACAACGTCGAGCGACTTCTCGATGGACGTTCTTCAACAAGTAGTATGCTGAGACCGAGGCGACAAAAAATCCTCCAAGCACGAACGCGCCAATCAAAGTATGAGTCAAGCGATCGACGGACGAAGGATTAAAGACCATTGCCCAAAAATCGGTTACCTCCGCGCGCGGTATTAACTCCCCCTGAATCTCCTGTTCGACGATATGGAAGCCAGCCGGAGTTTGTTGCCAGCTGTTGGCAACTACTATCCACACCGCGCTAAACATCGAGCCCAGGAAGACCATCAATGTGCTCAGCAGGTGCATCTTCGGACTGACCCGGTCCCAGCCAAAGACCAGCACCGCCAGAAAACCACTTTCGAGAAAGAAAGCGAAAACGCCTTCAGCCGCCAGTGCAGAGCCAAACACATCGCCGACGAACCGCGAATAGACAGCCCAATTGGTGCCGAATTCGAATTCCATCACGATTCCGGTCGCTACACCCATTGCAAAGTTGACCGCAAACACTCGCGTCCAGAATCTCGCGGCAGCTTCCCAGGCAAGATCCCTGCTACGAAAATACATAAGTTCGCACAGAAACAGTTGCAGTCCCAAGCCGATGGACAACGGGGGAAACAGATAGTGGAACATGATCGTGCCTGCAAATTGCAGGCGGCTCAATATCTCAACGTCCATGGGAAAGCCTTTATATTCCAATTTGTGTGCAACCCGTGATCGTAGCAGACAGCGTCCCGCCAGCGACCGCAACTGAACGTCGTAGTAGAAAAACGCAAGCGAAGCAGCTGCGGCCTATTGTCCCATGCGTCTCTTGCGCAGGGGATTTCTATCGCTCGGTCTTGCGATGGCCAGTGGGCTGGACTGATTGTCCGAGTTCGCATAGCGTTCAAGGCAGTTTCATATTCTATGCCCGGTAGAGTAGGGCTAGCGCAATAATGGCCTGCTTGACCAGAGCATAACAACTGGACGCGACCCGTATAAAGTCATTTTTCAAGCAACCTACTACGATGCCGACTTGGTTTTACCTGACACTGGCTTCCGCCTTCCTACTTGGCATTTACGACGTCCTCAAGAAAGTCTCGGTGAAGGAAAATGCGGTTCCACCTGTTTTGCTCTTGAGCGTGATAGTGTCCGCTGCGGTGTGGCTGAGCTTGCTTGCAATCGACGCGACGAGTCCCATTCTGCTGCCGTATTGGTTGAAGACGGACAGCCTTTCTTGGCTCGATCACCTGAGGCTGTTAATGAAATCGACTCTAGTAGGAGTTTCTTGGATATGTGCCTTTTTTTCACTGAAGCATCTGCCGATGTCCATAGCGGCACCCATTCGATCGACAAGTCCGTTGTGGACGGTATTGTTAGCAATCGGCTTTTTCGGCGAACGCCCCACAGGACAACAGGCCCTAGGGATTTCCGTGGTACTAATTGGGTTTACACTCTTTTCCCAAACTGGCCGGAAAGAAGGCATTCATTTCGCGACGAATCGCTGGGTCTTATTGATGATGCTGGCGACATTACTCGGTTCGGTGAGTTCACTGTATGACAAGTACTTGCTACAGAGTTGCGCCATCAGCCCTCAGACAGTTCAAGCTTGGTTTTCCATCTATCTAATTCCAGTGATGTTGCCTGGTTTTCTGTGGTGGTTCTTTCGAGAGCGAGCGATCACTCCGTTTCAATTCCGCGCGTCGATACCTTTGATCGGAGTCGCTCTGCTGGCAGCTGACATCGCTTACTTTAGTGCGCTAAGTATTCCAGATGCACTCGTCTCGCTAATATCGCCTTTGCGTCGCACTTCCGTAATCGTCCCGTTCCTTGTCGGCGTGACCCTCTACGGCGAGCAAAATTGGTCACGCAAGCTTTTGTGCATCCTGGTGATACTTGCCGGCGTACTCATCCTGAGTTGGTGATTGATTTCATGCACTAGTTTGCGTTGAGAGGCTGATTGGGCCAGGAGATATAATATGAGGGCACTAGATATGTTTTCAGCCAAGCGATAGTAATAGAGATAGCGGCTTGAATTTCCAGAGTGCTAGGCGAACAAGTCAGCCACTGGTTGCCCTTGGCCATCTTGAGTGACATAAAACGGTCGCCCCTCAATTTCGTAGCCGGTCCGTGGACTAATCCCCATGGCATTCAATATAGTCGCATGCAGGTCTGCGATGCTGACCGGATTGCTAACGGCTACCAGTGGCCTTTCGGGAGCTGTTGCCCCGTAAAGAAAGCCTCGCTTGATGCCACCGCCGAAAAGCAAGACGCTCGAACCGCCTGTGAAGTGCCGATGCAAACCATAATGCTTCAACTCGCTGACAGCTTCGACATTCTCGCGGGCTTGATCGCGCGCGCTGGAGCCGGGAACACCTTCGATCAAAGCGTCCCGACTGAATTCTGAAGCCACGACGACCAACGTGCGTTCCAGCAAGCCGCGACTCTCCAAATCGAGCACTAGTTGCGCGATGGGCTGATCGATCTCCGAGTGCATGCGGGCCATGGTCGTGTGTCCGTCATTATGCGTATCAAAGTGCAGGAACGGAACGTACTCGGTTGTAACTTCTACAAAACGGGAACCAGCTTCGACCAATCGCCGCGCTAGCAAGCAACCCTGGCCAAACCGTCCGGTGTTGTATTTTTCAAAACTCTCCTTGGGTTCTAGTGAAATGTCGAACGCATCTCGATGGTGGCTACTGAGTAGACGGTAGGCGTTGTCCAAGGACCGAACCATTGACTCGTGGTGGTGATCACTCATGACATCTCGGTTGGGGCTGGCGTCTACCAGCTGTTTGAACAGGCGGTCACGATTTGCAAATCGCTGCGCATCCATTCCCTGGGGTGGGCGGACCGACTGAGCTGCCTGGTCAGGGTAGGGAAGATTCAATGGGCCAAACTCGCTGCCAAAAAATCCGCCTGTGGTGAACGCCTTCAATTCCTCACTTTCGCCAACGCCCTCTAGTCGTTGGCCAATGTTGACAAAGGCTGGCATGACCGTGTTTCTTGGTCCAAGTACTTTAGCCATCCACGCGCCGAGGTGTGGGGCGGCTACTGTCGTTGGAGGTACATAACCGGTATGCCAGTGATACTGGTGCCGCGAATGAAGAATACTGCCCAGGTCTGGTTGTACGTGAGAGCGAATCAGCGTTCCTCGATCGAGGACACTAGCAATGTTCTCGAGTCCAGCACAGATTTTGATGTCATCTACGGACGTGTCGATGGACGGGAAAGTGCTGAGCATGTTTGCAACTTTTAGCCCAGGTGCAAACGGATGATAACGCTTAGGGTCCAAAGTGTCTGGAGCCGCCATGCCGCCAGCCAACCAAATCAAAATGCACGCATCAGCCCTAGCTGGCGGCTGGACGACGGGAAGAGCAGGAGAGGAAGCTAGCAACCGCGGAGCGCCCATGGCCAATGTAGCTAAGGATACCTTCGACATTTGCTCGATCAGCTCACGCCGCGTCAACGGATTATCTTCATTGAATGTATTGTTCATTCGATACCTAGCTAATTTACGCGCAAACTTTAGCGGACAAACATAAACTCAGGCAACATGCACAATGACCACAATGCGTCGCTGATTGAATCCGGAGTTGGGTGGCTTCCCAGGTACTCCGCGAACAACTTGCGTTCTGATTCTGACGGCTCACGAGATAGTGCAGATACGAACATGGAGTCTACCAATTCCGCGGTCGACGACCAAACTTGAGCACTCCAGCGATCACCCCCTTGCGCGAAGGCGGCCGCCAATGTGGGCTCGTTGGCTAAATCGATTGCTTCGAGCGTAGTAAGCTCGGTGGGACGCATCGAGACGATTTGATCTCGTATGGGGCGCCCCAGCGATTGCATCAGAGGTGTGTTCTTTAGCAAGGAAGCTCGAACCGCAGGCACTCGATCCGACTGTAGCTCAGCTACTGCCATTTTCTGACGCCCTTCGCGAGCCAGCATCTGGTTCCACGATACGTTGGGTTCGGCGATGCTGACGCGTTCCCAGCCAGTGTTGGGAGCCGATAATCGCCCTTCGCGCGCTTGCGGAACGTCTCGGTTGAATTCCCAGCTGTCGTCGCTGCGAATCGCCAATGAGCTTCCGTCAGCCAGACTCAATCTCGCTTCGAAGTACAGTCCTGCAGGTCCCAAGGTTCCCGCCGTCCCGCCATTGCTAACGCGAAACACCAACGTGTTGTCACCGACCTTTAGTAGATCTCGCAAAACGAGCGATTGCAGCTGTGTCCAGTCAGAGCTGCTCAATATCTCACGATTGCCAATATACAGTGTGAAAGCGTTGTCACAGGTCACAATCGCTCCACCACTGATCACAGCATCCTGCAAATTGATGGTCTTACGAATTAACAGCGATTCGTCAGCTGGAGACTGATTATTGGTTAGAGTTCCCCAAATCCATTGACCAGTCAATTTGATTGATTCCACGTCCACTTGCGATGGATCAAAGCGAAAAATCGGAGCCGCAATTGTGTTCGGAGCCGCGTCAGTCAACTGCCAGACCGCGTCCATAAACTGTTCTGCGGTCATTCGTCGAGCGACCGGTCCACAATAGACGAATTCGCCAGCTGCTTTAACCGGCGGCTCCCTGGATGACGCACTTTGGTAGGCCTCCGAGCTGGCGATCAATTGCAAGATGGCTTTCAAGTCATAGTTCTTGTCGACTAGTTCGCAAGCCAAATAGTCGAGAAGGTCTGTATTCCAGGGTTGCGTTTGCATCGCGTCGAGAGGGTGTACCAAGCCACGCCCCATCAATTGATACCACAAGCGGTTAACGATCGTTCGGGCAAAGCGGCCATTGTCCGGGTGAGTCATTAACAAGGATAGTTGCTGCAAGCGTACGTTTCGTGGCGAAGCCGGATCAACTTGACCCAGCTCTGGGAACAACCAAGCTGCCGTTTGCTGCTGACCTGTTGGCTTATCGCAGCGGTGCAGCTGCAATGGAGCGTCAGCATAAACGGCTCCTAGTCCATATGCATCCTTGAGGGTCCAGCGATCGATGAAGCTGTCGTGGCATGAAGCACACTTCATGTTTATCCCGAGAAACGACTGTGAGATGCTTTGCGAAAACTGAATCGGCAGCGTTTGGCCAGCACTAGTCGATCCGCGCCATTGGATGCCATCGATGAAACCGCGACTGGCGTCCGTTGGCGGAGCAATCAGTTCACGCGTCATCTGATCGAAGGGCTTGTTGGTCAACAGCGCTTCATACAGCCACTGACTGATTTGCCGACGTCCACCGGTGATAAATCCCGTCCCGCTATAGTCATTCCGCAGAAGATCATTGAAGAATGTCAACCAATGATCCGCGTAGTCGATTTTTCGAGCGAGCAGTTGCTCAATCAGTTTCTCGCGTTTGTCGGGTGAACCATCCTGCGAGAAACGCTTGACTTCGTCGAAGGTGGGAACCAATCCAATCAAGTCAAGTGTGGCGCGTCGGAGAAATGTCTGATCATCCACCTTGGGCGGAATCTCAAGTTGGCGATCGATTAAGTACTTGTCGAGAATGCGATCAATGGGGTTATTCCGTCCTGCGTGAGTGGGTGGCAATGCGATTCGCCTTGGTCGCAGCGGAGGATCGTAGTATTCCTTGCCGAACGAAAAATCTGCGTTCCAGGGTAACTCCGCTGCGAGCCAATTGCGCAGCACATCGACTTCCGCTGACGACAAACGAGGCCGATCAGACGGAGGCATTTGCTCGTCCTGACGGTTGGATGAAATCAGTTCGAGCAGCCGCGATTCGTTCACGTGCTCCAAATCTACCATGCCCGACTCGACGACATCGCTACGAGAATTGAGTGAGAATCCACCTTTTATCTCTTGTCCCACATGACAGCCACTGCAGTGTTGCTTCAGAATTGGCACGACTTCATGCACAAAATCAATGGTTGGAGTCTGTGCGATGGCACTGGTTGCTGCAAGAAGCGAAATGAGAATGGAACTTATTCTCTGTATGTATTGCTTGCGAAACATGAGCGAATTCTTTTCGGTAACGCGCAGTTTAGTTCGTGCGGCAACTGTGCTTGGTAACCAGCGGTCCATAATAACTGAGTTGTTGACGATCGTGCAAAAGTTTAGAATTCAGGTATGTACTTCGAGCAACGTGATTCGCAATGTTTTGGTGCATCTGTTAGCTACGCAAGCTCTTTGGTACCGCCCAATCTTCCATTCCCTCCGCATCTTCACTTTCAATTGGCCAGGAGAATCGGCATGAGCACCGAGAAGAATCCAGAAGTCAAGAAACGTCGATCCACATCGATTCCGTTCATAATCATCGTGGTGATTCTGGGGCTTGTTGGGTATTTCAGAGGCGAGCAGATCATGACCTACACCATGTATCTACAAGAAAAATGGAGCCACGATCGGAAAGTGGCTGAGGACCAACGCTACGATAAAGCGATGGGACCTCCTAGTGAGGGTGATTACGGTTGGGTTGCGCCGGATGCGCCAGAAGAAAAAGGAGATTGAATTCGACGGCAGTCAAGATCAGCAAGTAGGCATACGCCGATCGCACTGGACCTCTCCATTTATTCTTGGTTACTCGCTTGCTTGCTTGGGCAACAAATTCTTCTAAGCCCAAGCAAGTTGAGCGGTGCAAATTCTCAACGGAACAAACACATTGTTCCCATCGTTTTCGACGAACAGCGACAACCTTCGGTGCTCGTTGTCAACTTTGCATCGGATACCGAAGCAGTTAGGCCGTCACGATTTTCCGTAAGAAAGGCTTAACCGCTACTTCAAGTCGAAATTGAAGACGTTGTCTTCGGCCTTCGTAGTGACTGTGGCGGTGACACCAGAACTGAGCGAGTCGGCATACTTGGGAGGCAATGGTGAAATCACAGGCTTTGATCCGGGAAACCCTGGCATTTCGGGTACTTCATCTGGGACAAAGCGAAAGGCTACTTGGTAGTTGCCAACCATGGCGCCATCCCCAGGCTCTCGAGTTTGTAGCTCGAATTTTCCTTCGGCATCCGTGACTCCCTGAGCGATTTGCCCCTTGCCGCCTTCGGGCATGAACGAAACCGCAATCTTCGGTACAGGCTTTCCATTTAAGGTCAGGACTCCTTTCACAGGCACCGTGTCTAAACCATTCCCACATCCTGCCATCGCACTGCACAACACCATTAGCACGCATGGAACGCGCGTTCGCATCCAAAACACAAGTTTATCTCCGTAAGGGTCCACCGAATGAAACCAATAATGAAAGGGATAACTGTAACCAAGTCGATTTACAGTCTTGTCGGCCGCCTCGTCCTAGGATCGAAGCGGCGCTAGTTTTGACAATTGGAAGATGGAGCGTATCGTCGTATTGCAGCCTTAAGTGCTAATTTTCAATCATAGCGACTTCGCCACCACTACGAGTCGCCATTGCCCGGTAGATAAACGTGTCGACATTTTCGGAAACGAAATGAACGCTCCCATCACCGTAACAGAAGTTTCCGCCGCCAGTATGCCGACTTGCAAAAGAGTAGTTGTTCGGCCAGTTGCCAACATTCTTGGGCACGCGTAGTACGTAATTATATGGGATGGCACAAGTGGCAGTGACGGCGTTGGGATTGTACCACCAATTCCAACGAGTCCAGGCTGGGAGAGCCTCCCCGATAAAAAACGTATTCGAAGTACCGTCTGAGATGCTGCCCATGTTAGTTGGAGAAAACGTGTTCTGTTGATTCGAACATAAGACGCCGTTGCCGTTATTCAAGCCGTCGTTGTTACCGTCTGGACTACTCCAGGCGAAGGTGCCCCAAGCCCAGTTGCTGCCTGCGCAAGCTTTGTAATTTGTGATGGCCCAAATCTCAGAAGAAGACTGTGGCGTATCCGAGCGGCCGTTGAGACGACCATCGCCGTTTTCTCCATCCGACGGGCATAAAAATGATGCTACTACTGTATTGGCAATTTGTCTGTTTTGTTCCACCGCAGCTGGATCGAATCCGTTGGGTGCGGCTGGGTCAAGCCCGGCAATGAAGTTGATTCGATTGAACATGTTCCCCTGCTCAATATATGGAAGAATCATCTGCAACCAGCTCTTACCAGTATTGGAGATTGCAGGACCACCATTTCCGAAGCCAGCGCGCGATCGCTCTGCAAAGTTGATCGGAAACTTTCTATGCGTGTCGTGGTAGTTGTGAAACGCAAGCCCAAGTTGTTTTACATTGTTGGAGCACTGCATCCTCCGTGCGGCCTCTCTAGCGGCTTGAACCGCAGGAAGAAGCAAGCCAACAAGGATTCCAATAATCGCGATGACTACCAAGAGTTCGACTAACGTAAAAGCCGACCGAGACCGAATGAAACGGCGCATGAGAAACCTCATCGAAAAAGTGAAGGTTGAATTCAAGACCTAACTGTGGGGCAGATCGTGCAATTGGTCTTTGGTGGGAAGCGACTGTAGTCTAGCGTTCTCGCGCGATACTTGCCAACAAAAACTTTCAAGTACTCAAAAAATTTTCACGCAAGCATCGGCAATTGTTGGCGGTCATTGTATTGATTGTCTCAATCGAACTGCTCACGAACGTCGGGGCAACGCATTGGTAGCGCGTGTTGCGGTTCGAATGAAATCCAGGGAATGGTAGCACAATCCCTCACCGCCGATCGGCGTAGCCTTATACCCGGGGTTACGTTCCGCTCGCTGGCAGCTCGCATCACTCACCCCGGGCTACAACCTGCCACTGCTCCGCAGTTTCGGCGGACAACTCGCAAGTAGCTTGCGCTTGTCGAGCGCAAGTAGATGTGCGGTCTGAGGAACTTCGGGAAAGTGAAACCACCGTCCGCGACAAAACGGTTTCACGTTTGAACGATCAATTCCACGCACAGTAAACACTCAAGTTATTTTTCCTCAGTCCCTAACTAAATTGTGCGCATTTCTTTGGACGGCCAATACGTCCTGCGGCGAAAACTCTCTTCAAGTTGCAGACAAAGCAATTGACTGTCTTCTTGAAACATCTGGGCCAACTCTGCCAACACATGACTACCTCCTAGTGCTTGCAGGGCAGCCTGCTCGTCGAATAATCTATGTTCATCACGATTGTTACATAGCTTGATCGTCTGACAGACTTAGGCACGATCTCGCGTCTGTGGTGACTTGGATGCCACGCGCGATTGCCACTCTCCATTCATGTTTCTAATCAACCAAGACGCGAATCTACAACCCAGCAGATGTGTTTAGTGACAGGGTGTAAATAGCGTACCGAAGAATTGACTGCCTGCTATACTAGTCGACTGGCGGTCGCAATTTCAATTGCGGTGGATAATCGACACTTAACGACAATTCAAGCTAAATTAACTTGTTCAATTTTCGAGCAAGTTGGACTTGCAGCGTGCATGCTTCCGTTCGTTTCCACAATGATTTCGCGACCTAGCCTAAACGGGTTGTTATAGGCGACAAGCATCCACGCAGTAGTTTATCCGCGTAATTAGCTACGGTTGTTTGAGGAGCAGAAACTTGTGCGTTGGTGCTAACCATCAACTGAAATCATCCTTTTATGAGGTTGTTTGTTTGTGATAAAAGTGTTGGTAATTGACGACGACCGCAGCGTTCGCCATCTTGTATCCGCTGGCTTGGCCAATTTTGATGAGTTTGAAGTCCAGGCAGCTGAGACAGGAAAGGCGGGACTTCAACTGCTGCAAGACTTTTGCCCGGACGTCGCGTTGTTGGATGTTTATCTGCCTGAATATAACGGCCTTGAGTTATTTCGAAAGATCAAGGCACTCGACCGAAAATTGCCAGTGATTTTCATTACTGGTGATTCTTCGAGTGAAACTGCGATTGAGGCCATGCGAGCTGGCGCCTTCGATTATTTATCCAAGCCTCTCAATATCGGACAACTGCGATTGCTGGTCGGTAGCGCTGCAAAAGCTAGAAAACTGATGGATGAACCAGTGGCGTTGCCAGTGGGAGCCCCCGACTCTGGAGGAGAGCGTTTCGTTGGATCGGCACCGAGCATGCTGGAAGTGTTCAAATCCGTAGGACGCGTATCAGCTCAGAATGTAACCGTGCTCATTCGTGGCGAAAGTGGGGCCGGCAAGGAATTGGTAGCGCGAGCGTTGGTCAACCATAGCGACCGCAGCGAAAGACCTTTTGTTGCCATCAATTGCGCTGCCATTCCAGATCAATTATTGGAGAGCGAGCTGTTTGGTCATGAAAAAGGCGCATTCACGGGTGCCGAAAAACGCCGTATCGGCCGCTTTGAACAATGCGATGGCGGTACTATTTTCCTGGACGAAGTGGGGGATATGTCCCCCATTATCCAAGGGAAAGTCCTGCGTCTGCTACAGGAGCAGAAATTTGAAAGAGTCGGTGGTAACGAATTGGTTTCGACAGACGTTCGGGTAATCGCCGCTACTAATCGCCCGCTTGAGGAAATGGTTGGCAGAGATGAATTCCGCGAAGACCTTTTGTATCGTTTGAATGCATTTACGATTCCGTTGCCTCCCCTGCGCGATCGCCGTGAAGATGTACCGGCTCTACTCGAATATTTCTTGCGTCGTGCAAAATCCGAAATGAATCGACCTGAATTGACGGGCATATCGCCGGAAGCACTAGACTTGTTGGTGGCTTACGATTGGCCTGGTAATGTGCGCCAATTGCAATCCGTTGTTCGCCAATCACTATTGAACACGACGGGAACCGTCATTGGCCCGGCAAACTTGCCTGCCTTTGTTCAAAATCCGTCTATCGATCCAGCACGACTGACAAAAACTACTGCGGCCACGCAACCAAATTCAAGCAATGCCACGGTCGCCAGCGATGTCAAGCTCACAACGCAGCTAGCTGCGGATTCGCCGATTAGCGCTGCAGATTCATCCGAGGCAGTCACTGACGATCCACTGCCTGTTGGCAATACGGATAATTCGACTGCCACTGATGGATTCGTACTGGACGACTTTGTAGAAGCTCGATTGCAGTTTGGCTCGACCAACCTGTACAACGAAGTGTTAGAGCAAGTAGAAAGGCGACTAATAGCTCGAGTACTTGTAGAGACGGGCGGAAATCAGTCAAAAGCAGCTGAGATTCTCGGCATTACTCGCGGTAAAGTGCGCGACCGCATCTCCACATTTGGGATCCAGGTGGACACGACAATCTCGCTGGAGAATTAACACCTCACCATCGTGAACAAACGACTTGGCAACACAAATCGGCGCTACTGCAGGAGTATCGATCACTGCAGGAGCTCTATGTTGCGAGCACTTCAGGAAGGTCGCGAAACAGATCCGATTCTCGAACCTTTGATGACTGCATTGAGAAAGGCAGATGAAAAGTGCCCAAGTTATTTTCCCCAGGCCCTAAGGGTTTTTTGGTGCTAGAGCCAAGTTCCCGCTACTGGAACCAAATTTGGTTTGTGGCGCACCCATATTGTTCAGCATGGAGACGAACAAATTGCATAAGGGTGTGTTTGCTTGGCGGTTGAATGCATGATGCTTTCCGTGTCGAAATCCTCCACCAGCCAGTAGAATAGGCAGATTGGTGTTCTCATGAGTGTTTGCATCGCCCATGTTACTACCGTAGAGAACCATTGTGGAATCGAGCAAGCGCGAGGCTCCTTCGCTAACTGAAGACAAACTACGAAACAGTCCCAGTAGCAAACGCATTTGGCGCCTATCGACGGTTTGCAGTTGAGCGACCATTTCTGGCACTTGGCCGTGGTGGCTCAAGTTGTGGTAGCCGTTGAGCGACCTTGTTTGCGAGTCGATTTGAAAGACGCCTGTGGCATAAGCATCGACCATCAAAGTCACAATTCTAGTTGAGTCGGACTCAAGCGCCAGACATGCCATTGATAGCATTAGCTCAAATTTTTCAAAAAACAGGGACTCATCTGAAATATCTTCCGGTGGCGCATGATCACTTTCCGGCTTGTCACGCCTCTCCCAGACATCTGCGACTTGCAGTCGTTGCTCCAGCTCGCGGACTGATGTCAAATATTGGTCCATGCGTTGACTGTCAAGCGCGCCTAGTGTGCGATTCAAACGGTGCATGTCGTCAGCCAGGGCGTCAAGTATGCTACGGCGCACCCGTAATTCGTTCAGCCGGCTAGCGAGTTGCTGGTTCTTCGCTTGGACAAACATTTTTTCAAAGAGCGCCCGAGGACTATCCTCTGCAGGTAGCAAGGAGCCATCTCGAGTCCACGATAGGCTCCGGTTGGCTTTGTCGATATTGACGCCCAAATTCAGAGTCAAAAATCGGGATTGTTGCCCCAGCGACTCGGCTGCAAACTGATCGAGTGAAATTGAGTTGCGAAACCCACTTCGAGTCGGACCTTTAGCACCGGTGAGAAAGCAGTTTTCAGTTGAATGGCCGCCAGCGACGCCAGGATGAGACAGTCCACTGAATACGCTAAAGTCATCGCGAAACTCTGCGAGTTCCTCTAGATAAGGAGACAGCCTGTAGTTCGAGCCTGCGTCTTCTGGAAAAAACTGTCCGGGCAATACGCCCAGATTGTTGGATATCAGCAACATGCGCTTCGGCGGCGAGGGCAGGCCCGCGCCCGCAGTTCCCATGCACTCTAGCCAAGGCAAGGCCAAGCCGACACCTAGACCTTGAAGCATATAACGACGATTTAGCTTACTCAGAGGCATCGGCAGGCTCCCAGCGCACATTACTCAGGAATATTCGTGAGTTGACCAGGTTAAGCAGTAAATCGCCTGCACGATAGCCATCAGCCGCACAGCGATCCAACAATACGTCGACTTCAGGTCGATCAGAAAAGCGGAGTGGCGTTCCTGTGGCGAACACTACTAAACGCTCAAGTAAGTTTCGAGCTAATTGCCGCTCTTCGGAGGCAAGGATGTGTTTCAGTTCAGAGATGTTTTCGAACGTGCGTCCGTCAATAAAATTGCCGCGGGCGTCGATCTCACTAGCTACATGATAGGAGAACTTGTGGCCAGCGCGGTCAATGCCAGTGATTTCGTCGCCACGTTCCAAGCTGCGATAGCGTGAACGATATCCGCCAAGAATATCGAAATTCTCAAGTGCCATACCCACAGGATCGAATTTGGCATGACAACTGGCGCATAGTTCAGACTCTGCATGTTTGGCCAGCAACTCCCGAACGGTCGACGCTCCACGAATGTCAGGTTCGATGGCTGGCACGTCTGCCGGTGGCGGAGGCGGAGCCGCTCCCATTACCCTGTCCATTACCCAGGCGCCACGTTTCACCGGTGAAGTTGTGGTGCCGTTTGCAGTTACCTTCAGAATGGCAGCTTGCGTCAACAGACCTCCGCGGAGACTGGCCGCAGGTACGGGTACTCGCCGTATGGCCGAACCCGTTACCGGCGGCAATTCGTAATGCCGGGCTAGCCGATCGTTGATCATGACAAAGTCAGCTTGGACCAGGTTGGTCACTGGCAGGTTTTCACGGAAAAGCTCAAGCACAAAAGACAATGTCTCCCGCTCCATGCTCTCAATCAAGTAGTCGTCCCCGCGGTATTCGGGGTAGAGGCGGATATCAGGTGAATCGCGTTGTACATGTCTGAGGTCAAGCCAATAGTTGGCAAAATTGGCAACGAAGCTCTCGAATCGCTCATGTTGCATCAAACGCTCCGCTTCCTGCCTTAGCGTTTTCGGTGAGTTTAGACTTCCGGTTGCAGCTAAAGCCGAAAGCTGTTTGTCCGGAGGCGAATTCCACAAAAAATGTGACAATCTCGCAGCGACAGCGTATTGGTCGGCACTGGATTGCGGCTCCGGCAGGTACAGGAAGTGTGGGGAACATAGAAAGGCCCGATAGCCCGCGAGAATCGCTTCCGTAAACGGACTTCCGGCCCGCAGTTCCTCATGAACAAGTTCGACGTAGGGTTCCAATGCCTGGTCCGTCATCGGCGTGCGGGCCGCTCGGCGAGCAAACGCACGTAGCAATCGGATTGCATCTCGTTCGGGAACTTCGGTGACGACATCGATCCCCCGACGTCCCTCTGCGGCGGCTTGGATCGGCAAGTCAGCAAAGAGCACCTGATGCGATGGTGGTGGCCAGACCGACGGGTCGACTGGGCCGGTCACTTCCAACCACTGAAATGCCACACCGCTGTGCCCACCGTCGGGCATCGGTGGAAAATCATAGTACAGTGGGCCACCGTGGCTGGTAATTGGATGTGGCACCGGCAGTCCTAACAGACTGTACTCAAAAGTCTCGCCGCGTTTGAGGTAGATGGTCGTCTCGAAGACTTGAGATTCTGCTTGGATATCCATGATTCCACCCACGGCTCGGACGTCGCCCGAGACGTCTGCCTTGGATGGCTGTCTGGCGCGGAAAGTCATGGGCTGGGGAGTCGGCGAGGGAGATAGCCGGAAGTCGCGTAGTTGACGTACAGCGCGGGCCTGGAAACGCACTTGATAGAGCCCGTCGTCGACGGCGAGAAAGTTTTCAGGATATCCATAATAGGGCCAGGCAGCGGAGCGAAAAATGGCCACTTCAACTTGCGGATCGTGTGTGTTCTCTCGACGAATTCGCTGCAGGTCGCGATCGGTTAGCGGCAGCATTTGCGAATGCTTGGCGTAGAAAGACGACTCGCGGCCCGCGTGGTCTACGGCTTTGGGAAACATGTTCGTCGCTAGTGCGCGGTAATGGAGCGACTGCCTCGGTTGTAGGCCACTGGCCACAGCTTGCCGTAGCGCGTGTTCAGTCGCATCCAAGTATGCTGCCAACTGCACTCGCGTCAGGTCTAGGGATGCGGCAGACTTGTTCGACTGATGAGCCTGTCGATCTTCCGGCAAGAAATCGCGAACATCTAGATGCGGCAGCAGCAATAGGTCGCGCAAATTGTTTTCGAATTCGATGCGGTTCAAACGACGCGCAGGACCACGACCATGTTGCCTAACGTACTCGCGATCCGCAGAGTACAGACTTTCTGCCAATGGATCCAACAACGCTGTGCGCTGCTCAGCAGATAATGTGATTCCGCTATCAGCCGGAGGCATTTCACTCTCCAGGACCCGATCGTGAATTCGCGACCAAATTTGGCGATCCGCTTCCGAGTCGAAACGCCACTGGAATTCATCGAGATTCAAGTCTCCCTCGCGGGTCGCTGCGTTATGGCAATCTCGACAATGTTGTGCAATTACTTTGGAAGCCGTGTGCGAATCAGCGAATGAAGGTGCATCTTGAGCCAGAATTACAAACCCGTAGTCAAGAGTGAAAAGCAGGCACCACAAAACAAAGCTGCGTAGACAGCTTGCCAAACTCGCACCAGGTGCCGAGAAAGCATAGAGATTGGGTCTTGGGGTTTGGGGCAGGGCCCCTTCATTAAGGAATGCTCTTTCGCTAAGAATTTTGGGAGCAGCCATCATGCAGGTCGCGTCCAGTTGTGATGCTCTGGTCAAGCGGGCCATAGTTGCGCAAGCCTCATTCTGTACCGGGCAAAGAATAGATATCTTTTCAATAGGCTTACATCAACGAGTTTGCCCGTGAAAAAAATGCTGAGAGAGTTCTGTGCCTTGAGAAGTTCTGTGACTTGAGATCAGTGTAGGAAAATTTGGGTAGGATTTCACCACCAACTCGGGTTGCTTGCGAGCCTGAGAGCAGGATCAAGGACAGGACGGAATACCGCTGGCTAACGAACAATAGCCCGCTAGTGGTCTGTTAC
>JAGQPR010000116.1 GCA_020426625.1 Planctomycetales bacterium | reverse complement strand
GGAAGGATTACGTGGAACTGAATTTCCGATTCTTGACACTAGCGCTAGGTGGTATTTTGTTGCATGCCGGATCAACGTTACAATACAAGCTCTTCGTCTAGTTCGGATTCGGGACGCGGCCAGCCCTTGATGCTCGAATTGGACTTGGCCACCTTCAAGCTAACTCTCTAACCGTCGCATTTTCTCCTCATCAAGGACTGCAAACCAAGGATGACTGTCACTTACGAGGTGCGACGTATCGGCAATCAACGTTCCGATCAGAAACGTTTCATCAACCTGTTATGGGATTTGTACCGCGACGATCCAAATTGGGTTCCGCCGTTAGTCCATGCGCAGCGTGAATTGGTCGGCTTTGTCAAGCATCCGTTTTACGATCGAAATCGATCGGCAAATTTCTTGGTCTTTAAAGACGGGCGAGTAGTGGGCCGAGTTTGCGCGCTGGTGAATGTTGGCCACAATCAGCGATTTGACGAACAGCGTGGATTTCTCGGTTTCTTCGAGTGCATCAACGACACGCAAGCTTCCAATCTCCTATTTCGGGAAGCCTGCCGGTACCTGGTCGAACAGGGAATGACTGACGTGCGCGGCCCAACCAATCCCAGTCTGAATTACGAAGTTGGTTTGCTGGTTGATGGCTTTGACTCCCCGCCCACGTTCATGATGACCTACAACCCCCCGTACTATGAAAACTTGTTCCTGAATTTCGGTTTCGAGAAAACCCAAGATCTGTATGCGTTCTCTGGTCATATCTCAATGATTGCGACCGTTGACCCCAAGTTGAAGTTTGTGATTGATGAATTGAAACGCCGTTTTAATGTCGTTGTGCGGCCATTCAATACCAAGCGATTCAAAGAGGAAGTTAATTTATTCTTGGATATCTACAACAAGTCGCTAGTTGGCACGTGGGGGTTCGTTCCCCTCTCAGATGCGGAAGTCGCCCATCAGGCAAAGGGATTGAAACACTTGCTGTTGCCTGAGCTGACGACTGTTATCGAGGTAGATGGTAAGCCGATCGGGGCTGGTCTGGGGCTTTTGGACTACAATTCAGTCATCAAGAAAATCAATGGTCGCCTGTTTCCGTTCGGTTTCATCCAATTGTTAACCTCCAAACGCAAGCTGAATCGTATTCGCTTGTTAAGTACGAATGTACTTCCGGCATACCAGAAGTGGGGCTTTGGCTTGTTGGCGTTGGAGCGTATGCTGCCAGACGTATTGAAACTGGGAATTCAGCATGGCGAATTCTCGTGGGTGTTGGAGTCAAACCATCTCTCCCGCGCCAGCCTCGAACGCGGCGGTTTGGCACGTAGCAAGACCTATCGGCTGTACGATCGCAGCCTCAGTGACTTGGTTCGCTAGCCGCTCTCAGATTCTCAACGCACTCGTCACCTGTATCCTAAGCATCGACGCAATCCTAAGCACCCACGCAGAAGTTTTGCGCTAACTACGGCGGTTCGAGTATTAGAAAACTTGTTCGTCGCTGCTTATTGGCTCGCAACGTAAAACGTCGCCGTCTCTTAGGGCAACTCTTAGATTCGTCATAATCTGTCCAGCCTTATTGAATCAGCTTACTGTTCGTCGAATGAGCCCAGAATCCGTGGATTACCGTCCGCAGAAGGCCGAATCGAGGAAAACTTGCTGTTATGCAGGTTGCCTCGAGCATTGAGTCCAAGGGCCACTGACATGGCCTACCCTCAACCTTGTCCGCGAACTGCATATCACGCCCAAGCAGTTTAATGATTGCCCCATCATTAGAAGCAGACAAGATGAACTCCAATAGTATTTCTCGCCAGGATTCTGCGCACCGGCAGAATGAAGAAATTGTTTACCTAGTTGACGATCGACCCTCGGACCTCCTGCTCGTGCGTCGCTTGTGCGAAAGCGTGGGCATCGCAGTGAAAGTCTACGATAACCCAGTGACTTTCTTGGCCGATGTCGATAAGTATGCCTGCGGCTGCTTGATCGTCGACTTATTGATGCCTGATATGAGTGGTTTACAGCTATTCAATCATCTGGCCAAACGTCGCATCCAATTGACTACTGTAATCATTACTGGTTTCGCTGACGCGACCAGCTGTCGGACAGGTTTTCGATCTGGTGTGTTTGATTTCATCGAGAAGGATTTCAGTCCCGATGAATTGCTTTCCGTCATCCGGCGGGCCTTGGAGCACAACCGAAGCGTAGTCCGAGTTCAGCGGATGCGCGAAGAACGCTGCAATCGCGTTGAGGAATTGACGCAGCGCGAGATGGACGTGGCCCGACTGCTGAACGAGGGAAACGCTCTGAAGGAGATCGGTGCCCGATTGGGTATTTCGGTTCAAACCGCGTCCAAGCATCGCACGAGCATCTTTGGCAAACTGAGTGTGACCAACGAGGTCGAGTTGCACCAATCGTTTGCCGACTGCCTGGCAACGGCCGAGCCCATGGAGTAGTAACTCGAGGCATTTAGTTGGTTTCGTAAGCTGAACGCTGCTATTTGCCTAGAACGAAATTTTGTAGCGAGTTGTGAGTTAAGCTGAGATCAAGCGTATAATGCCTGGAGACACACTCATCGCTCCAGACATTTGCAGAGGTATCCGTGGCTGCCAATCAACGACTATTCCACTGCCGAAAGGCCCTGACGTACATTGCTGTTGCTTTAGTTCTCATGTCGGTAGGACATCCACTGCACAGTCAGGACCATGACGAACAATCTCGGCCTGTGGCGGTGGTTTCCCAAGTCGAGGACTTTGAGGTCAATGGGCGCGGAAACGCTGCTCAGTGGAAAAATACGGATTGGATCGACTTGAATCAGCGCGACGATCAGCGAACTCAATACAAGTCCAGGTTCAAGGTGTTGTATTCAAGAACGGGAATTTATTTCCTATTGGACGGCACCGACAGTCGACTGACCGCGTCGCTGGGCGACTTCGATGACTTGTGGACCGAAGACGTCTACGAATTCTTTCTTTGGACTGATGACCAGCACTCGATCTATTTCGAATACGAGATTTCGCCACTCAACAAAGAGCTGCCGATTTTGATTCCGAATGTTGGTGGACAATTCTTGGGATGGCGCCCTTGGCATTACGAAGGCCAACGCAAGACCCGGAAGGAGGTGTTCATTCGCCGTGAAACGGAGGATGCCGAAAGCGCTATTGTCGGATGGAGCGCAGAGGTCTTCGTGCCATTCGAATTGCTTAAACCTTTGGGGAATGTTCCTCCCGAACCGGGCAGCAGATGGCGAGCAAACGTTTATCGTATGGACCACGACACCCAGCCTACGATTGGCTGGGATTGGTCAAGGGTTGGCAAGAGTTTTCACGAATTCCAAAAATTCGGAACCTTCGTTTTCGAATAGGCGCACCAGCCGGTTCGAAAGTATTTGCCCGCCGGCAGAATGAGGCTTTGGCAACAATGGCCCCACCGGACGATCACAACTGAATGCGACCTGCAAAACGTCTTCTGCGTGAGAACAATCCAACCACAGCAATCGTTGCCAATGCAAATCCAGCCGGTTCTGGCACAGCTGATATAGTGTCAATCTGGCCAACAAGTCGTGAGCCATTGGAATAGTCCAAGGTGAAAAGACGACTGGCAAAGTTGCCGACGTTGGGCGGTGTTAACGGAAGGCCGGTTCCGCTGATCGCTGTGCCGGTCGGATCCGTCAATTGAATCGCATGCAGCGTAGGTGTAGCCGCGCCCACAGCAGAGCCAACAGAAAAAGATGCGACGATGTAGGAATCTACGGCCCCATCTTGCACGTCAATGTCACCCAAGCCATTGGCTGTTAGCGAGTAGTCGCCGCCGATGTTGACCGAGAATCCAGTCACCGACGCGAAATAAGAAGAGCCAACGGGTATGCTGGTGGATTCGAACTGGTATGAGCCTGCGATCGCTTCACCTACCGAAAACTCAGAAGCCAACGAAGCAGGAACACTCGTTACGCTGCCAGTGAACGTGAATCCGACAATGGCTGCAGACGCTGTAGGCGAGCTGGCAAAGCTCATACACGCGAGGGCACAAACACACAACGCTCTCATTCTTTGGCGCTCCAAATGCGGTCGACTATGGTTCAACTTGGCTTACGAAAGTCCCGAGCCGCTGACTATCCTCTCAGCTTAGAGGCGTACGGCGTACAATAAAGATCAGACAAAACTTCTAAACGATTTTAGCGACCAACAGCCAGCAAATCTTTCCTATACATCCAAAATAGCCAATTCTTTGCAAATTAAGTTGTGTGGTAGCCCCTTTGGGGCGTGGTTTTTGTCCAGCGAGCTATTTGGATATCGTGTGTTATGTGTCTGATGGGTCTAGAAATGATCTATGTTTCCTATTTTAACTCCTTGCTGCCTCGTCGAAAAAACTACAAAAACGGATTTGCAAAGGCCTGCAGCGGCATTTCTTCATTCATTCTTCACAAAACCTTGGGCTGTCTAGGTTTAGGGAAATTAGCTGCGACCCTCAGGCGCGAAAGCTAGCAAAGGGGAATCGTCTCAAGTGTCTGTCCAGCGGTAACTTGCGTCGGTACGAAATACTGAGTTTGACACACTCGCCGCATTCAGTAAACTTACCGCCATAGCTAGATGTTGTGGCTCCGCTGACCCGATATACTATGGGTAGTGGTTTTTGAGTTCACCAAATATCTAGTCAGGAGTCTTGGGGGGCTGGAGCCTTAGGAGTGGATCCAACGACGACCATGACGGTGAGCGTAGGTTCAGATGTTCTATTCTTACTCAACATCCTCGTTCTTTGTTGCAGGAAGCCCATGATCAATCCCACAACTGGCCTGGTTGGTTAGGTCAGAAGGACTGATTCGTGATCGGATTTGCTGGATGAATTGAGTTGTTTATCAACTTGTCTTAAGGAGATCGTAACGGATGGCAACAGTTGAAGTCGGGCGAAAAAATCACGGTACGAAGCCAATTTCTGGAAATTCATCTCCAAGGACTCAGGCGACATCGCTTGGGCGGCGAAATCCGCGGGAAACGATGAGCGAGGGGCAGGGTCTACGGATTCAGTCGCACTTCTGTCCAGAAGATGCGAATCCCTTCGACACTGTTGGCTGGGCATTAAGAAGTGCTGCCATCAAAGATGAATCGGGCAATGCTCTATTCGAGCAAACCGATTGTGAAATTCCGGAGACATGGAGTCAATTGGCAACCAATGTGGTTGTCAGCAAGTACTTCTATGGTGAACCAGGCACGCAGGAACGAGAGAAAAGTGTTCGCCAATTAATTCACCGCGTAACCCGCACAATAGCGGATTGGGGAATCGGCGATGGCTATTTCGATACAGTGGAAGATGGAGAGCGTTTCTACAACGAATTGACTTGGTTGTGTTTGCACCAGCACGGATCATTCAATTCGCCTGTATGGTTCAATGTTGGGTTGTTCCATCAGTATGACGTCCAGGGTGCACCCTGCACTTGGAACTACAATCCCGAGACACAACAAGTTGAGCAGCCGCAAAACCCCTACGAATTTCCCCAGGGTTCAGCTTGCTTCATCCAAAGTGTCCAAGACAACATGGAAGACATCATGCGGCTCGCTAGCAGCGAAGCGATGCTCTTCAAGTTTGGAAGTGGAACGGGAACGGATTTGTCCACGATACGCAGCCGCAAGGAAAAACTTTCCGGAGGTGGCACGCCATCGGGTCCCCTTTCCTTTATGAAAGTTTATGATTCCATTGCTGGCGTTGTGAAGAGCGGCGGGAAAACTCGCCGCGCGGCCAAGATGCAATCCCTGAAGGTCACTCATCCGGATGTCCTTGAATTCATCGAATGCAAATGGAAGGAAGAGCAGAAAGCTCACGCGCTGATACGAGAGGGGTATGAAGCGAATTTCAACGGGGAAGCTTACTCCTCGGTATTCTTCCAAAATGCCAACCTCTCCATTCGTGTTACCGACGACTTTATGGCCGCGGTACGCGATGACGCGACTTGGACTACGACTTGGGTTACCAACAAACGATCTGATGCACCGCCCAGCTTTGAAGCTAAATTCTTGCTAGATCGCATGGCGGAATGTGCTTGGAATTGTGGTGACCCGGGTGTGCAGTATGACACGACCATCAATCGCTGGCATACCTGTCCGAATTCCGGTCCAATCAACGCCAGCAATCCATGTTCGGAGTACATGTTCCTGGACAATACTGCCTGCAATTTGGCCAGCATCAATTTGATGAAGTTCCGCCAAGTAGACGGTACTTTTGACATCCAAGGATTCGTAGCCGCTTGTCGAACGTTCTTCATTGCCCAGGAAATCTTGGTGGGGCATGCCAGCTATCCCACAGAGGAGATTGCTGAGAACAGTTATCTGTTCCGCCCACTGGGGCTGGGCTATTCCAATCTGGGCAGCTTGATCATGACTGCTGGTGTACCCTACGACTCCGACGAAGCGCGCAGTATTTGCGGTTCGTTGACGGCACTGCTTCATGGCGCTGGCAATTTGGCCAGTGCGGAAATGGCTGGCGTCGTTGGACCATTTGAGAAATTCGAGGAGAACCGCAAGCCCATGTTGCGCGTCATGCGGATGCATCGAAATGCCGTCGAAGAAATTGACGACGCTGGCCCTGAATACCTGAAGCAAGCAGCCCGTAATTTGTGGGACAAGGTTATCGAGTTGGGTGAGCGCTACGGTTATCGCAACGCTCAAGCGACTGTGTTGGCTCCCACGGGCACAATCAGTTTTATGATGGATTGCGATACCACCGGGATCGAGCCTGATATTGCCTTGGTGAAGTATAAGCAGCTTGCTGGCGGTGGCGTGTTGAAAATCGTCAACCGTTCCGTTTCGCTGGGTCTGGAAAACCTTGGTTACTCCAAGCACCAAATCCAAGCGATCATCGAATACGTCGACGAAAACGATACCATCGAAGGAGCTCCTTTCATTGAAGAGCAGCACCTGGGTGTGTTTGATTGTGCATTCAAACCGTCCAAGGGAACACGCAGTATTCCCTGGCAGGCCCACGTGCGAATGATGGCCGCCGCTCAGCCGTTCTTGTCGGGAGCTATTTCCAAGACGGTCAATATGCCCAACGATGTCACTCCCAGCGACATTGCCGAAGCGTATTACTGGGGTTGGGAATTGGGGCTGAAAGCCATCGCCATCTACCGCGATGGCTCGAAGCAGAGCCAGCCGCTGAATACAAAGAGTGAAACGGATAAGGCAGAGGCGACAGTCAAAGAAAGAGTCGTGTACAAGCCCCGTCGTGAGCGGTTACCGGATACACGACAATCAATCACCCATAAGTTCAATATCGCCGGTCATGAAGGCTATTTGAATGTGGGATTGTATCCCGATGGTCGACCTGGCGAGCTGTTTATTACGATGGCCAAGGAAGGCTCAACGGTTGGCGGACTAATGGACAGCTTCGGTACAGCCATCTCCATGTCGCTGCAATACGGCGTTCCGTTGGAAGTCTTGGTGAACAAGTTTGGACACACTCGCTTTGAGCCGATGGGGCACACCACCAATCCGGATATTCGCATTGCCAAGAGCGTCGTCGATTACATATTCCGTTGGATGGGAATTACCTTTCTGGCAGGATACCGCGAGGCGGCTTCCGGCTTGCTCAAGTCAGATGTCAATGACGACTCGAGCAGCAAACCCACCGTGGCACCGGCCGCTCAAGCTAACGGCAACGGAGCCCTGGAGACAAGCGTCGAAACGCACACGGTTGCTCGCTATAATGGTTCGTCGAGGGCGATCGACGCTGACAGCCTGCAACGCGCTGGAGTTGCGTTGAATCAATCCGCCGCGTCCGCTCCGGCAAATCGCAACAGTCAATTCGCTGGTTTTCAGTCGGATGCACCCAGTTGCGACAACTGCGGTTCCATCACAGTTCGCAATGGCAATTGCTACTTGTGCCACAACTGCGGTGCCTCAATGGGCTGTAGCTGATTAATCTAAGTCGAGTATGTTTTCTCCGAGCCCCTACATACAAGCCAGTGTGCAGGGGCTTTTTTCGTTAACGAATGTTTCATTCCAATTCACGAGCTTGGTGTCAAAAATCATGGAATTAGAAAAGTCGATCGGCTTTATCGGCGGTGGCCAGATGGCTGAGGCAATGGTCAGCGGTGCGATCGACTCAGGAAGGTTTTCAGCCGCCAGCGTCCATTTTGTCGAACCAAATGAATCCAGGCGAAAGTACTTGCAAGGTCAGTTTCCAAACGCAGCGGTCAGCGATTCTGCCAAAGATATTTTCGAAAAATGCGATAAGGTTATTTTGGCAGTTAAACCTCATGTCTTGAAATCTATTGCCAGAGACCTAGCAGGCTGGGTGAAGCCAGATCACTTGTTGGTTTCCATCGCGGCCGGAATCTCGTTGTCGAATCTCCAGGAGTGGCTTGGCACGCGTCGAGTGGTGCGAGTGATGCCCAATACGCCCGCTTTGGTGTGTCGGGGTATGTCAGCATTCGCCGCAGATGAGCAAATGCCTGCCGAAGATATCGCTTGGGTCGAAAGCTTGTTGAATTCCATCGGCGAAAGCGTTCGCGTGCCAGATTCCTTGATGCATGCTGTCACGGCTGTATCCGGATCGGGTCCTGCCTATATGTTCATGATTCTCGAAGCCTTAAGCGACGGAGGGGTGGCCATGGGACTACCTCGCCAAACAGCACAACAGCTAGCGACGCAGACGATGCTGGGTGCTGCGGCTTTGGTTAAGCAAACCGGTGCACACCCTGGACAATTGAAAGATCAGGTCGCCAGTCCCGGCGGCACAACGATCGCCGCTATCCGCGAACTGGAATCCGGAAAACTGCGCGGTACGATTATGGACGCAGTCATTCGCTGCGCCCAACGTAGCCAAGAATTAGCTTAGGTTATGTCTAAAAAGCAGGTTCCTGCCGGGCGGAATCGATGTTTGGCTGGAGCCACCAGTCTCGCCGGGAGTCATCCGGCAGATGGCACCAACTCGACGATTTGAGACAAAGCCTAGTTGCTCTGCAGTCCGCAGCATCCCACTTGAAAACCCGCATCATCCTGCCTGAAGGACACTTCGCATGCGCATTATTCTCCTTGGTACAGGACCGTTCGCAGTACCAACTTGCCAGAGAATATTGGACGATGGCCATGATGTGCCACTTGTTGTTACTCGCCCTTTGCCGGACCCGAAGCCAAAGAAGCTGCCGCCGAGGCCAGTTCACCAATGGGCGACCGAAAAACAATTGCCGATTTTCGAACCCCACAGTATCAATGATTCCTCAGCGATCCAACACCTGCACCACCTTCGGCCAGACCTGTTATTTGTCTGCGACTATGGTCAAATTCTTTCCAGAGAATGTCTAGCGACGGCGCATCTGGGCGGTATCAACCTGCATGGTAGTATCCTGCCGCGACACCGGGGGGCCGCACCCGTTCAGTGGGCGCTGTTGCGCGGTGACCAAGTAGCCGGCATAACCGTGATTCACATGACGCCAAAACTCGACGCAGGCCCGGCTTTGGCTGTTCGCAGAGATGAGATTCAAACCGACGACACAGCCGAATCCTTGGAACCGCGTTTGGCAGCGCTCGGCCCTGAAGCAGTTGCAACTGCCATCGATCTGCTGTCGAAATGGGACGGCAATTCCGATATAGGAATCCTGCAAGACCGGAAACTCGTCACCAAAGCACCTCGCTTTCAAAAAGCCGATGGGCAGCTCGACTGTCGCTTGCCCGCCGAGTATCTGGTACGCTTAGTAAAGGCCTGCCAACCCTGGCCGAGCACCTTCGCGCAGCTGAGCTGGGCCAATGGCAAGTCGCTACGAGTCCAAGTGCGCGCTGCGCGGAGCATTGCCGAGATTCCTGGACTGGCCGCCGCGCAGGTAGGTGCCGCCGCGGAAGTGGGACCAGCGATGTTTGCTGCAGATTGGCTTGCCCCATGGGATAAACTACTGGCCATCAAGTGCTCGCCCGGATTTCTGTTGATAGGTCGTATTCAACCTGACGGACGACGAGTCATGGACGCAGGCGAATTCTTGCGGGGACATGACGTGCAGGGAGCAGCATTTGAATGTCCGGTCACGCCGATTGCCCCCTTAGACTAGCGCCAAAGAGATGTTTTTCAGCGAACGCCACCATTTAGGACCAAGAAAAAAAATGACCTGGGCATTTCCATCTGCCTTTCCTCATGCCGCGGCTTACTCTCCCTCGGGACTCGTCAAGCTGCGCAGCGAATAGCACGGGAAAGGAACGAGGTGAGGCCAATAAGTCGCCAAGTTTTTTTCCCAGGTCCTTAACTCACTCTTCGCCTCGCACCCAAGAGTTGTTGCAAAAGAGTCTATCCCTTCAAACGATGAGTTACACCCAATGCGTCCCCTAAGCTATGTGATTGCTTTCTCGCTGCTTTTAGCAAATTGCACGTCCATTTCCGTGGCAGACGAGCCGCGTCAACCGAACATCGTCATCGTTCTAGTTGACGATATGGGCTATTCCGACTTGGGGTGCTATGGCAGTGAAATTGAAACGCCAAATATCGACCGGTTAGCCGCAAACGGGTTGCGTTTCACTCAGTTTTACAACTCGGGACGCTGCTGTCCGACGCGCGCGAGTCTGATGACTGGTTTGCATCCACACCAGGTTGGTATTGGGCACATGACCGAACCGCCAGAAAGGAGCTTGGGAGTCTCCGGTGCTTACCAAGGGTTTCTCAATGATCGATGCGTTACTCTTGCACAAGTTCTGAAATCAGCTGGCTACCATACTTTGATGACGGGTAAGTGGCACTTGGGCTACCACTCCGAAAACAACTGGCCTCTGCAACGCGGCTTCGACCGATTCTTCGGCGGTATCTCTGGTGGATTCAACTATTTCCAACCAACTGGAAACCGAGGTATGACCGATGGGAATCTGCCCGTTACGACCGGCGAGGGATTTTATGCAACGGATGCCTTCACTGATGTTGCCTGCCAATATATTTCCGATTCGCTCCGGGCGGACGACAAGCCATTCTTCCTCTATCTGGCCTACAATGCTCCCCACTGGCCTCTCAACGCAAAACCAGCCGACTTTGAAAAGTACAAGGGCCAGTACCGTCACGGGTGGAGCGCGTTGATGCAAACACGGTTGGCCAAGCAGAAATCACTTGGGTTGTGGGAGGATTCGCTGGTACCTGCGCCTCATGTTGGTCCAACCTGGGACTCGCTCACCGACAAACAGCGGGATGACCTGGATTCGATCATGGCAGCCTACGCTGGCTGCATCGACTCCATCGATCAAAATATCGGCAAGCTGACAGAGCACTTGCAGCGGCTTGGCCAGCTGGACAATACGCTGATTCTATTTCTTTCTGACAACGGAGCCTGCCAAGAGGGAGGCACGCTGGGGCAAGGCGATACAGCCATGGTCTACGACCCGCCCGCCAATACGGCTGGTGTACGACTGGGGTTAGCCTGGGCCAACGCTTGCAACACGCCGTTTCGCCTGTACAAACATTTTCTCCATGAAGGGGGCGCGTCAACGCCGATGATTGCCCATTGGCCCGACGTGATTTCAGAAAACCGGAGAGGTCAATTCGTCCGCGAATTCGCCTACCTGCCAGACTTTATGGCGACTTGTCTGGATCTATCGGGCGCCGAATATCCAGCTGATATTCCAGCCTGTGTGGGAAAGTCGCTGGTGTCCGCTCTCGAGGGCGAACAAGGGCCGATCCACACTGAACCCGTCTACTGGGAACACGAGGGGAATGCAGCCATGCGCTGGGGCAATTGGAAACTAGTCCGCGAATACAAGAAGCCTTGGGAATTGTTTGATCTCGCAGTAGATCGTACCGAGATGAACAACCTCGCTACGGAGCAGGCTGACAAACGCTCTGAGATGATCGCGATGTGGGAAGTCTGGGCGACGGAACATCAGGTTTCTTTTCCCGAGCGCTTCAACATGTACGATCATCTCAATGCACTGAAGAAAGCTGAAAATGCTACCGAGCCCAAAGAGTAGTACTGCGTTATCAATTAACGGAATGTCCGCTGATTGACTAGGGTGCTGCGAATGACTGGGTTCGCTTGCGTATACGTCGGCGGCGTGGCCAGTACAGCTTGGTTTGACTGGTTCAGTTGCACCAGATCGTACGTCGAAATACCCGTCGTTTCCGGCATTGCGAAAGTACTTGGCGATGCAGAAGATGGTTCGTTCAACAAATAGAAGCCAACTTCGATGGTGAACGCCAACTTTGGACCTTCATCTGGATACAGTTGGACGTCAACTCGCAATGGCAGACTCATGTCGATCTCGGAAGAATACCAATGTTCACTTTGGTGAGCATGAGCAATCAGCTTGTTGGTTGGATCGTAAAGTCGAGTTTCCTGGATGGTTGCGTGAGATGCATCGAAGACCAACACACGAGTATAGATCCCTCTATGCGTAGGGAATTGTGTATGCAGTGCGACACGGCCATCGGACTGAATGTGCGGTCCTTCATGAATCAACGTGGGGTCAATTTCGACGACTCCCAAAGCTTCTCGCAGCCACAGTGGTGAAACTGGCAAGATTTTTCGCGGCCCCGCCTGAGAATTAAATTGTTCGTGATTTGCGTAGACCAATGTAGGTGGTGGAGGCACCGTCGTCTGCATCCAGAACATTTCATCGTTGCTTCCAGCTGCCAGTACCGGACCACCAAACATTCGCGGACCGAAGTACGCCGAGAATTTGAAGTTACGTGGCCTTTCCCATACCAAGTCGCCATTTAGTTTGCCGGTGATTTCAGGACTGGTAATCGATAAATTGTTGCATTCCAACCGTTCGAGTTTCAAGCTGCGATTAACAAAGTTGGTTAATTCCTGCAGACTTGGTGGCTGCTGAAAGACGACAGGTGGAGCAAAGACATCGTTCTTAGGCCTGCTACGTCCCACACACGTAGCCCCACCACAAACAAATACACCCACCAGCATGCAAGCCCACAGCCAGCGCAGCTGATGGCTGCGCTGATAGCTGTAGCTTCGAGTTCGCATGCGCTTGTTCGATAGAGTATTTGGCCAAGCTTCGTTGTCCACCTCGCAATGTTTCATTTGTCGCATCATTTGGCATTGAGTGGATTTTCGAATTGCACAGTCCGCCAAGATTGCTGGCTCAGCGTTGCACCTGCGCTACTCTTCGGTGAACAACAGTCCGCTTATTTCGTCTTCTAATGCTTGTATTTGTTCTGCCCGAGGTTCGACTACTGGCACGGTCCATTGCCGGCCGTCCGCCGTGCACACCAGATGCCAAGAGTCATTATCTAACTCGTTAGTTCCGTCTAACTGCCTTTCCTCTTTCAATACTCGCCTTCGGACGAGCAGCAGCGCGAGAAAGTAGGCAAGTGCTTGTTTTGTTGGACAATCCAAGAGACCCGATAGTGTGTCGAGTAGCACGCCGTTGGGTGCTGGCTTGAGCTTTCTTGGACCCGCTGCGGGCATCTGACATTTCCACCAACAGATCGCCCCGGCTTCCGGTCCTTTCCATTGACTCTGTGAAATATCTACGCGTACAACATCGTCAGCGGCCGGTAGAATAACGGAGTAGTAGATCTCACCTGCAGCCAGCGGTTGACCGCTGATGGCGCACTTCCGCGTGCATTTCGATATGGAGTAATCCTGAATCATCTCCATGGATTAGCTTTTCTATCGCATCATCGCAAGATCAGTTCAATGATGGCAAACCTGCGGTTCGGCAGAAGTGGCTTGTAGAAATCAGCTTTTCGCTAACGCCCAGATTTGCTGTGGCCCATTGTTCTCGTTCCTCGGCTCTGGCCTGGGAACGAGCCGTTTGGCCTATTTCCTGCTGCGCAAGAGGGGAATTGATTACAGATTGGGAAGTAGAGTCGGAACGACGCGACGTGTCACTCGCTGCCATCACTTGAAGCGTCCAACTGCTGGCTTTGTTGCTGGGCAGTCTCCGCTACATCGTAAATGGCGGCTAATTCGAGGACCAAGACTTCCAGCTGGTCAAGATAGACTTCTTCAGACAATTCCGCTTTGACGAGTCGCAGTTTTTCGATTCTTTGCTCAACCGCGTCACGCCGCAACTGCTGGTCAGGTGAGAAAATCGCTACGTTCGGCGAGGAGAATAAGATGATCTTGCCAGCCGACGTCCCGTCGATGGACTTGCCGGATTTGGCAGTCTTGCTAGGGCGGGTTCCTTGGTAAAAGTCACTGCTGGTACCTGCGCCGTCGCCATTGTCGTCCAGCAGAGCATGCTCAGTCGTCAGTCTGGCATCGTCTTTGTAGAACTGCTCGGTTTTCGCCGAAGCCATCAAGAATGATTCAAGCAAGGACACTTCTTCATCGTGGTCGATATCGGCTCGTTCATCGCTAATCGCGGCAGACAGGAATTTGCCAAAGCGGGAATAGTTCAATTCACTGCCAGCTCGCGTGGCTGTGACCACTGTCCGATTCGGTCCGGCCAACGCAGTCATAAATGGACCACTGGAGGAGGAGCAGTTGACAATCACCAGTGGAGTGGTCACCGGTTTCAACCATCCAGCAAGTTCCGCCGCAGAAACATCCTCACCGGCCAGATTGAATTTCGCAATATTGCGAGCAAATGTGCCATGACCAAGCAAGACAATCCAGAGCCTCTGGCTGTTGCCTACATGCGATTGAATGGCTGATTGCAGCCGCTGCTTTTGGCTGACACCTGAAGGGGTTTCTTCCTCGGGAGCAATACTCTGCAATGTCCACTGCTGTCGCTTGCAAAGAATTTCCCACTGGTTAGCCCAGTCACCGAACTCCGCTTCATAGGTTTGTTCCCCTGGAGCGCCCACAACAAGCAACATCGATTCCGTTTTGGGCGTGGCAGACTCAGCGGGAGGCTGCTGTCCGTGGACCGCGGAGGTGAGACAATAGAGACACAAATACGCGGCCGGCGGTAGTCGATTGGACCGTGTGCTGAAAATTGTCAAGATTCTGGCGATCACGGTAACCCTTTCCAGCGGCGCATGCCCCATTCGATGCACAGACAACCGAGCGCGAACAAAACCAGCCAAGGTTGATGCCAAATCGGTTCGAAACGACTTTCGGTGATCGGCACACGCCTGAAGGGAAGCGTGGATACAAACCGATCCAAGTTTTCAATGGGCACAACTTCGCCACCCGACTTCTGCGCCAACTGCTCCAATAGGCGGCGTTCGGTGTGCACGCGATTGAATTCAATCGAACTGGGTTGAGCTGTCCAGCCGCTCACACGCGGTTCGAGCGTTTCGCCATCTGGACCCGTGCATTCGATGCGACAAAGGTAGCCGCCGTCGCTTTGGCAGAAATACTCGGCATTGTAAAAGCCAGGCCGCGAGGCATCAGGTGTAGCCTTGAGCACTACCTCGGTTTGATCCGGTTGAACGACAGTTATATCCACTGAGGCATTATCAAGTGGCTTGTAGGCAGCATTGCGGACTTGAATTTGCAAACGGTGCGGCTGCTTGGTGCTTTCGGGCGCTGTGACCGCGAGTTCGACTCTCCGTGGAGCATCATTGGTCAGCCAGCGGGCGATTTGCCTCCACGATTGGGCCAAGTCGTCGGTATCGTCGGCGGCACGTCGCATACTCCATCGCCAAAAGTCTCCGACCAATAAGGCCAGGCTGCGTCCCCGACCAAACCGTTGTCCGACCAGTCCAGGCAGCTCCGCCTCGCCCGATTCTAAGTGAGCGTAAACGCTGGCTCCCGGTTTCACGTCCGACACTTGGTTCCACGTTAGGAACGAGGGCATTTGGCCAGCCCTCGTGGATTCATCCGACTCATTGGCACGCAACCTCAGCCAGGGCTCCAGATTGCCCTCGCGCGTCAATTGGTATCGCACCGATTGTTCGCGATCTACGGAAGGTTGCCGACGAGCATTGCCCGTCAGATAAATAGGCAATATATCGGCTAGCGGCGTTTCTTGATATTTTCCATCCGCAAATGATTCCGCGCCGCCTAGCATCATGATGCCTCCGCCACGGGATGAAACAAACTCTCGCATCAAAAGCATTTGCTGTTGGGAAAAGAAACTTGCCTCGATGTCGTCCAGTACGATGGCGTGATAGGCAAACAGTTCGTCTTCGCCGCTGGGGAAACCGGATTTCAATTGCTCGCTTTCTTCTCCGAGCGTTAGTAGGACCGGTTCATCGTATTGCTCTGCCGTTTCTTCGTCATCGCTAAAGCCCGCGATCAACGGATTCACCGTTTCTACGCCGCGATCTCGAAAACTGAACTTGGGCTCCTTCTTGGCGATGCGCACAATAGCGCTCAACTCCAGTTCGACGTCCTCCTCCAAGGCGCGCCGCAAGAATTTAAACTCCCAATTGGGACGCCCAGCGATGTAGAGAATTTTAAATGGTCCTCCACCGCGGTCGACTGCCAGCAATCGTGAATTGTTCACCGTCGTGACTTCGGTGGTACTTTGCGCCTCGATCTGCTCGCTATCTTCTGTGGCTAGCATGGCTCGCAGGCGGACAAACTGTGTGCCGACATCCGAGGGACGGAACTGCATTCTAGCCCGCCGAAGCGACTCGCCACCGGTGCCGGCAATCGTCATAGACTCCAGCGTTTTCCCTTTGGCATCAAACAATCGCACGACGATGTCGCGACCGGCAAGTCCCTGGCAATCGATGGTCGCCTCAAGGCTAGCCGGCGCTAATTCGAAGGAAGACATCGAAACCGCTACATCCAAAATGGAGATGTCGCGAAAATTTTCCTCCTGGCCATAAATCACAGGGTAGATCGGAAAACTGGGGGACTCTTCAGCCAGGAAGGACTCGAGGGCATCCGTGGCGATGCCATCACTGAGCAGCATCATGCCAGCCACAGGTCTCGCCGCGAAACGATCCCGAATCGTTGACAGAGTATCGGCAATCGATGATCCGTTACCATCAGCTCGAACATCGCTGAAGCTCTCCACTGCGCGGAGCGAATCGTCAAATTGGTACCGCCTGACATCAAAATCCTGCGCTAAGCGGGCCTGCCATTGCGTCTCGGTCGGCAAGACGGGTTGAAAGCGTTCGATACGAGATTTGCCTTCTCCGGGCGGGCGAATCTGCATGCTCTTGCTGTTATCCACCACGATCGCCATGACATTGGCCCCTGGACGCGGACGCTCAACTCGCTGCATGGGCTCTAACAGGCAGAACGCCAAGGCGAGTATGGCAGCCAATTTGCAAAGCATGGCGGCTATCTTCGAACCGGTTAGCTTTCCAACATTGAGATAGCTCCACAAGGCCAGTACGACTACGATCGCCGCCAGCGAGGACGCCACGACAATCCAGTCGCGGGCGCCGAAGATCAATCCAGCAAATTCGGTTGAGTTGGGCACTATCGACCACTCCCGAGATTCTCGTAATACTTGCGGACGCTGCTGCTGAACTCGGCGGGTACAGGATCCCGATCGATGGGCACGATCTCGGTTTTCTCCGCCACGCGGCGGAGCAATTCCTGAGACACCTTGCGCTGCAATTCACGCAGCGGAGACGCGACCAGATCTTCAACTTCACTCCATTGGGGTTCAGCGGAATGTCGCTTAAGTTCTGAGCGGATATCGCGGGCCGCTTGCCGTATTTGAGTCGCTTCCCAACGCAACTCGGGATCGACGACCAACTCTTCTACCTCTCGCAGGCCGTCAGACCACTCGCGGAAGCCATCGCCGGTAATCGGGGAACGATCAATCGCTTCGTCAAAGCCGCCCAACAGCCAACCACCATTATCTGGTCCGCCATTATCTGGACCCCCGCGCAGGCCGCCGCCGCGTTGACCGCCGTTCATTCTTTGTCCTGGTTGTTGTCCTGGTTGTTGTCCTGGTTGTTGTCCTGGTTGTTGTCCTGGTTGTTGTCCTGGTTGTTGTCCTGGTTGTTGTCCCGGTTGTTGTC
>JAGQPR010000115.1:5142-17847 GCA_020426625.1 Planctomycetales bacterium | reverse complement strand
GCCGGATGCGTTAACGGCGCACGTCCGGTTCTGGGAGGGGGCGAAGCTCAATCGATCAAGTTCGAAGCTTTATGCTAAACTTGAAAGAGAGAGCCCGCTCTACTCGCCACCAAGCCCTCGATGGGCCGTTTGGGCAATGGTTACTGAACCACTCGGGCTGGGTTATCGCCAGCGCTATCGCCATGCAAAAGGAATTTCTTCCGTGGCAAAGAAACCGACAATCCAAGCTTTGCGGAGTTTCGGACCGTCGATGTTGCTTTTCAGTCTGAAACCGCTGCTCGCTAGTACGAAGTCGCGTCAGTTGCATGCCAACTACAGGACGATGGCCGCGGCTCTAGCGGGATTCCTTCAAGGCAACGGACTGACTACTCGAACTTTGCTGGATTCGGAAACGACCGTATCTGAAG
Source organism: Planctomycetales bacterium (assembly GCA_020426625.1). Taxonomy (GTDB): domain Bacteria; phylum Planctomycetota; class Planctomycetia; order Pirellulales; family Pirellulaceae; genus Aureliella. The sequence continues at coordinate 17,440 of JAGQPR010000115.1, read as the reverse complement.
ACTTCGCAATAACGGCCGGTGATCTGACTGATGAAGGACTTGCCTTGTACCGTGATGCTGAACAAGCATGGCTGAAATCACTAGACAAATCACGATGCTGGGATGATACGGCAAAGTTACAAACTTGTCTCGAACGAATTCGCTCTAACCCTTATAGTTGAACGATTTGGCGTACAATACGAGTCGCGTTCACGACATCATCGGCTTGTCGAGATGGCGTAACCCTCGCGTGCACCCGAGCCCGCGAGCTGGCCGGTTTTGAAATGTATAATCTTTCGCGCGTCCCCGGTGACGCGTACCGACTATGAAGTTGGCTCAGAAATAGCTGCAATGAATCCCCATCTTCCACCAGCATTTGATCGAAGCGAAGCGGCAAGGGGAAGGTCCTTGCTTGTCTGCATTGCAATTCTCGTGTTTTGGAGCATCTTGATCATTGGCTCGGCACTGTCCTTCGGCGCCAACGGGTTTGGATTCTCGTTGTATGCGGTGGCTTGCTCGTGGTTGATCATTTCACGAATAGATGGGAACCTACTTTGGCCACTGAATCGAATTAAACCGACGTCAGTGGAATGTTGCGTTGTTTTAGCAATCTGTGGAATACTTCATGGTCTCGCGCTGCCTGCCGTCACAACAAACTGTGTAGGACGACGCCAACCGATCACGCCCTTATCGGCTGCCAGTCCACCACAATCCACTGGCGGCATCACCATGCCCACGACGAACACAAACCCTCCGTAGTGCAGAAAAGCCAACGAACCATGGCATGAACGAACACCGAATCGCCGAGCGTGTCAAACTTTTAGACAACTTCAAACCGGCGACCGGGTTATGCCCAACGTTGACGATGGTATCCATGCCACGTCGACGTGTGGTCACCCGGGAGAAACATTTCTCAGTTATTCGACAGGATTGGGGGTGGCTACCCCGACGCAATAGCAAGCGGCTCGATGGACAGCTTGCTAAGTTTGCTCCGCTTCTTGAGTCGGAGTGGAGCCTCCGCTTTGGTGTTACACCAAAGCTCAAACCGTTGGAAGGCTTCCGAGGAGGCTTTGAGAACATCGTTCTTGATTCGGGCATTGTCTTGTCCGGTTCAGTTCGAGTTTGCCGAACAGAGTTTCGTTGATGACTTGAACTGTTGCTGAGATACACTTTTTTGGGGCATGGTCAATCGACTCTTCATTGATGCGTGGTGTTCGGTGCGGTAAGATGCGAGCGAGGGGCACGTCCTTTCAATTTGTGACTGAATCGCCGTTTCAGAATGGCGATAACCATTGCGTGCACGCGGAGGCCCGTTGGTTCGGTTTCTCGAATGGATACTCAACTTACGGGGCCCAGTGACGCGGGCGTCCACTCCCCAAGACTGGGGCGTCCCTCACCAAAGGTTTATATTTCCAATGACTCAGCGAATCTGCCAGCACTCACTTGCATTTTTGGGCCTCGTTCTGATACTCGCCTCAATATCGCTCTATCCGCCCATCGCACATGCACAGGACAGGGTGACGTCGAAATCCGATTCGCTCATGGACCGGTTGACTGGCGAATGGGTGATGGCGGGCAAAATCGGCAAGGAACAAGTGACACATGACGTGCATGTTGACTGGATTCTCAAGCGCCAATATATCCGCATCCACGATGTATCGCGTGAGAAGGATGCCGACGGAGAGTTCGCATACGAAGCGTGGATACACATCGCGTGGGACGAAGAAAATGCCGAGTACGTGGTCATGTGGCTGGACAATACCGGCACGACCAACTTTGCTGCTGAGGGCGTTGGGCACGGAAAGCCAGACGGCGACAGAATTCCATTCGTATGGAAATCTGCGGATGGGAGTGGTATTCAGAATGTGTTCGCGTATGACCGCGCAAACGATACCTGGTCATGGACTATTGACAATGTGGACAAGTCCGGGACGCCGTCCCCGTTTGCGAGAGTGACGTTGAAGCGGAAGTAGCGGTAATGCCTGCGACATCAAGGAATACCGACGAAGCAAATGTTGGAACGACCCCCGGCGGCGATCATCACGCGAGGCCACTTGAGTTCCGCGACGTCACAAAACGACGCCTCTGGCGCACCGGCTACAACCTAATGCAGCACATATTCGGTACATGGCAATTGATCTCTCACTTTGGATGAACCACACTGTGGCGGAATGACTTCGCATGCACTAGCAGCTATTCTGGCAAGATCACTTCGATGCAAAACTCCAGAAGGCATCCGCGACAGATATGCCAGCGCAGTGTCTTCCGAGATGCCATATCCACTGACCAAGCCGCCAGATGTCTACGGCGCAGATAGTGATGTGTACTTCCAAACTTCCATAAATAATGGACTGGATGAATACTAGAACATGGCAGAGCAAAGCCAATTCACCCCAGGAACGGTGCCCAATCCACTTTTGAGAATTTGTCAGCTCCCGTTCCGGAGTGATTGTTACCGTTACCCGATTCCGCTGCGATCGCTTCGTCCCATAGTCCAGTGATGAACCGACCTGAAAATCCTTACTCACCAACATCAACTTCCAATTTTGCAGCTGTGCCTTCATCAATGTGGCTGCGTTGGTTCACGATTTTGAACGTCTGTCTTTTGGCAGTGCCGGGAATAGTACTTCTTGTACTCTTTTTCGTGTATGCGTTGTCAAATCATTGGGAGGCGGATCCTGATCCTGCATCGGGAGATCCCGTGACGTATCAGCATTTTGTCTGGATTGACGTTGAACCTATGACAGCGGCACAATATTTCGTAGTTCCCAATGCGATACTCGCTGTTGCGTTGTCCGTTTGGCACTATCGGGCAAGGAGCCTAGATCATGACTGACACAGTCGTCCTTCCGCCGTTTAAACTCGAGACGCTCAGTAACGACGTCGGGTAACAATGTCGCGATTCTGAATCCCAAACCCTGGCAGATTTGGCTTGCTGTTCTTGCTTTCCTGCAGGCAATCGCATTTGTGGCCATCGGGATTGCTTGTGAAGCCTCAGACGCGCACTGATTGTTGGGATGCTCAGTGTTTGTGGCTCATCTCTGTGTTCAGCACTCGTTTTCGGTTTGCTCGGATTGAGGCAAGTCACTTCCTGTCGTGAACGACACATTGGTTGAGCATCGCACGGTCCAACGGCATGATTGATTTTGGTTATGCCTGAGCCGCTGCCTTGTCCTCGGCGGCCATCGCGGCTGCTTTGGGTTTCCGCGAGAGGAGCAGAAAGGCAGTGATACCAATGATTGAAAGGAGCGCAATCAACAAGATGCGATTCTCCTCGAAGGCGGGCAGAATCTTGTTGTGTCCTTCTTTGCGAGTTGCTGAACCTGAAGTGAAACAGTAGATAATCGTGACCAAGCCAGTACCCAAGATCGTGCCCGCCATGCTATCGGAAAGCTGCTTGCCAAACTTTCCGGAAGCGGCAATTGCAATTCCTGAGCCGACGGCCAGTGGCAGAAGCATGAGGAACCAGCGACCGACCCAGTAAAATACCGGATCGTTGGGAAACCCGACAGCCGAATCGTACCAATGGCCGATATAGCCTGCCGCTACTCCGCCAACGGCTCCAAGTACAGCTCCGAGAATACCGCCGAGCAGCTTCGTGGCGATCGACCCAGTGGGGTTCGCAAATAGACCAAACGCCGCCGCAAAAGCGCACCCGATAATTGCGTAAGCAATCATATCGCTCTTGGTAGATGACGCTTCAAGTTCGGCGGTTTGTGCTTCGGTGACTTCCAGCGAGGTTTGCGCCTCTTCCGAGGCAAACTGAAATTCGTCGTAAATATTATTCACACCATAGTAAACGCCTGCGGCGGTGGCAGCCAAGACGACGATCAGGAGCAACAATTTAACGAACATAACTTCTATTCCGCAGGAGGTGTGAAGGATGAGGAAGGTATCTTTTTAGGGATGAAACCAAGTATTGCTAGCACCCTAGCCTTAATTTGGCCTACATTCTGGCGAAAGGCTCAATGCAAAGTCCACAAATCAAGTCGCAGAGGCAACGTTCAGAGTTTCTTGGACTGTCAGCACTTGGCAAAAGTATCTTGGAGGTAGGCGATGCAGTTGATTGTGGAGGGGTGTTTAGGGGACTTGGCGTTATTTCTAATCGTTGAACTTGATTCGAGTCAGTTGGTTGCATGGAACTTGCAAAGATTGCACCTGGCCGTTGGGCCAGCGGACGCGTACAGTGACTGGAGACTTGGCTTGACCGACGCCGAAGTGCTGGCGGGAACCGAAGTGACTCTGGTAGCCGCGACCACTCATGACAGCGGCCATTTGCGTTGTGGGAATAGTGTTGCCAGGTGGCGGCTTGGTGTTATCACCGACCAGGACAACAGCGCCCACGGCATCCAGGTTTTGCCCGGCGTATTGCAATTGTAATTCGATCCAGCTGTTGTTGTTATCTGCATCGTTACGTAATAGCGTTGGTTTTGTGTGGGAATTCACGATGACAGCGTCAATGTCGCCGTCGTTGTCAAAGTCCTCAAAGGCGGCTCCTCGGCTGGTTTCAACGACTTTCAATCCTTCGCCGACCAAAGACGACACATCGACAAACTTTCCGCCTTCATTCAGCAGCAAATAGTTGGCAACTTTTTGGCTCGTGCGGTCATCGATTTCTTCGATTCGATCAAAGTGTCCGCAGGCGATGAAAATGTCCTGGTCGCCATCGTTGTCAAAATCGACCAAAGCGGTTCCCCAATTCACGTGGGGGAACAATGAATGAGGGATGCGGCAACGGCTGGTAGCATCTTCGAACAGACCATCGCCCAGATTGTGGTAGAGGACCGGCATTTCGGCTTGATAGTTGGTAACCATCAAGTCCAGCAAGCCGTCATTATCGAAGTCACTGCAGTCAACGCCCATGCTCGAATTTGCCTTACCAGAAAAATCACATGCAGCACCGAGTAGCAAACCCGATTCTTCGAAATGGCCCGTGCCATCGTTGATAAACAAAAAATTGGGCTGCCCGTCGTTACACACGTAGATGTCACAGTCACTGTCGTTATCCAGATCCGCACAAACAAGTCCCATTCCTGGACCTGTCACCGCAGCAATGCCTGAGGACTGACTGACGTCGGTGAACGTACCGTTGCCCTCATTGCGGAACAAGCTATCGGCGACGGCGCTGTAGTATTGAGGACCGGCTTGAAAACGCTTGCCGTTGATAACGATGGGAACATGATTCTCGTAAGTGAAATCAACGTAGTTGGCAACATACAAGTCCAAATCGCCGTCGCCCTCGATGTCAAGAAATCCCACACCGGCGCCAACTTTACTGCCATTGCCGACACCTGCAGCTTGGGTAACGTCGGTAAAGGTCCGATCACCGTTGTTGCGGTACAGTACATTTGGACCAAAGTTGTTTATGTACAGATCTTGGTCGCCATCACCATCGTAATCGGCCACAGAAACACCAAGGCCGTAGCCTTCGTCACCGACGCCAGCCTGTTCGGTCACGTCCGTGAAAGTCCAATCACCGTTATTGCGATAGAGAGCGTTCTTGGCCGGAGTGTCTGCTTCGGTACCCTTCAGGGCAGATCCATTGAGAAAGTAAATGTCCGTATAGCCATCGTTGTCATAGTCGAAGGTGGCCAAACCTGTGGCCATCCCCTCAACTATGTAACCCATACCACTTCCACCATGCGTGTGGACGAACGTAATCCCAGACTGGACAGTCACATCCGTAAATCGCAAGCCACCGGCCTGTGTTTCCTGAGCAATTGACCTTCCCGACATCAGGAACGCGCAGAGTAGAAAGGACTGAGCTACGTGTAGATGCAACATATTGTTCATTGTGTTGGCCCGAGTGAGGCAAATTCGCATTGATCGTCGTACTGATTGATTACCTAAACAACTCTCGAAATAGTGCCAGCGTGCGAGACGTGGGCGCGACGAAAGCGATATCGACCGCGAGCATCGCGTAAATTTGTTGGTGATCATTACGCGATGTTCTATTTGCGTCCAGCCGATGAATTGACTTGTGCCTTGAGCTTGGCGCTCATCGCATCGGCAGCTTGGGCTTCTTCCGTAAGCCCCTGAGCGCGCAGAGTCCTGGCGAGGAGGCTATAGCCCTGGCTACTGGGTTTCAATTCCACAGCGCGCTCGACGTACCATTGCGCTTTGGCAGGCTGCTGGTCTTCGAGCAGAAAATCGGTCATGGCCGCATAACCAGTCACCATACTCGGCGAAAGCGAAATGGCTAGTTTTATCGCACTTTCTGCCTTGCCAGATTCGCCTCCGGCCACGTAAGCCTTCGCCAACTCCAGGTAGTTCATCAAATTCAAAGGATCGAGTTCGACGATCCTCTCACGCACAACCTGCTCGTCTCCGGGAGTTGACCGTTGCTGATAGATATCGGCCAATTCGCGGCAGGCACTCTGGTTCTTTGGGTCCAACGCGAGGATCCGCAGGTACAGCATTTCAGCATTCTGCGAATCGGGGATGGCAACATACAGTGCTGCTGCCTCAGATAGTACCGATACACAGACACGGCGTGCCTCGGATTCAGACAGCACTTGGTACCGGTCTTCAGCTGACAAGGTTCCGTCTTCTTTAAACGAAGCGTAAATATCGCGGAATTGTTTGGCTTCGTCGCGTTTTCCCAGACGCATACACACGTTAAACAGCGAGAAGTATGCCGCCTTGGTTCGTGCCCCCAAATCGACAGCCCGCCGCAAACTTTGTTCAGCTTCTTCGTTCAATCCCGACTGCAATTGGGCTTGCCCGAGAATCATCCAATGAGCTGCAGAATTGGGTTCAGTGGCGAGCGCAGATTTGGCGACTTCGATCGCTTCTTGAGAACGGCCAAGTCCATTGAGTGCGATCCCCAAATGGTGTTTGACGTTTGGCGAATCGATGCCAGCCGTCTGCGCCGCATGCAAAGTATCGACGGCCAACTGGCTGTCGCCACGATCCAGGGCGATAGCAGCCAAGTTGATGTAGTAGGGTTCTGTGCGTGGATCCAATTGGATACAGCGTTTCCAAAGTTCTTCGGCCTGAGCCGTGCTGTGCAGTTGTGCATGCAATAAAGCGGCTACATGCAAAGCCATGGGTTCTTCGGGCAGGACTTGTTGCAAGCGCTCTGCCACCCTAGTTGCTTCCGCTTCCAATTCCTCTTTGGTAGCTGGCGTTTCGGACACGGGCAATCGCACCGTGACCGCACGTGGTTGTGAAGATTCATGAATCTGTTGTCCCACCGCCGTTTCGAGGGCTGAGCTGGCAGGCTCCTTCTCCTGAACCAAGTTTGCCTCTGGCTGCTGGACTGCACTTACCGGCAGGTCAACCTGTGTATTGAAACTACGGTAAAGCGCCGCAAGCGACAAAGCGAGCGCAGCGACGCCCGTAAACAAGCTCATTGATCCTTTCCAAGAGGAATTCTGTTCCGCCAAGTCGATACCTGTTTCGAAAAGATGCGATTGAGTCGCCAGCGCGAAGGCGAATTCGCATTCACGCATCAGTGCCGCTACTGAACAATTGTAACTACTTGGTCCGCAGCCAGGTCGTTCAAAACAGTAACATTCGATTCGGCTGACACGAAGGCGCCAGACCACGAAACCTCAATAGAATCGACTTGCCGTGAATCTCCAAGGCCAAAGTGAAGTCGGCTTCCATAATGGCTTTGGTAGCTTCTTCCGCTGTGTACCACGGCCAGCTGTGTTGTCGTGCCAGTGGTGACCAGCACGCGGGCTCCGACCGCATCACGATTCTCGGCGGTGCCAACAAGTTGCACTTCGAGCCAATGTCGTCCAGCGTTAGAGTCATTTTCCAAAACTTGAGCTGGTGCCGCCGCATTCAAGACAATGACGTCTATATCACCATCGTTGTCTAAGTCGTCGAAGGCAGCCCCGCGGCTACTTTCCACCTGGTCTGGTTTGGTTGGATCCAGACCCGGTAAGCTGCGGAAGCGTGTTCCGCCGAGATTCTCCATGACGCAATTGGCAACTTTGAATTCGGTTCCTGGGTCGATGTCGTGTATGTGGCGGAGGAAATGGCCATTGCAGATAAAAATGTCGCGGTCGCTGTCATTGTCCAAGTCGATCAAGCCGGTCCCCCAGTTGGCGTGGGGAAGCACCGCGCGACCTGCTTGGCTTTGTCTGATTGCGTCGCCAAAACCAAATTGAGTTTGGCTAAGGAAAAGCATCGGTAGCTGTCCTGAATAGTCCGTCACAAATAGATCTTCGAATCCATCGAAATTCAGGTCGGCAGCGTCGACGCCCATGCTACCATTGGCAGTGCCGAGCAAGTCGAAAGCGACGCCGGAGAACAAGCCTTCTTCGGCGAAATGTCCCTTCCCATCGCCACAAAACAAATGATTGGCCGCGCCGTCGCAAGCGACGAAGATGTCGGCGAAACCGTCGCGGTTGTAGTCTCCGGAAATGGCGCCCATGCTTGGCCCTACAACCTTGGCAATCCCGCTGTCCAGGCTGACATCGGAAAAGCTCCCATCGCCGTCATTACGAAAAAGCGTGTCCGCCACGTAAGGAAAATCCTTGGGGCCAGGCGGAAACGGGAAAGCCTTTGGCAGAAGCTGACGGTGTCGATCAAAAGCGAACTGTACGTAGTTACCGCAAAAAAGATCCAGGTCGCCGTCGCTGTCCATATCAAGGAAAGTCACACCAGCGCCAAACTTGTTACCATCGCCGACTCTCGCCTCACTCGTCACGTTTGTAAACGTGCCGTCCCCGTTGTTATGCAGCAGGCAGTTCGGGCCAAAGTTGCTCACATAGATATCTTGGAAACCATCATTGTTGTAGTCGGCAATCGCCACACCCAAACCAAAGTGCTTCTCATCGGCGCGGGATTCCTGGGATACGTTGAGGAATCTCATGCTTCCCTGATTGCGGAACAGGTAATTGCCTGCTGATTCCTGAGGATCTAACGGCAGGTTGCCGCCATTCAATAAGTAGCAGTCAAGCCATCCGTCTCGATCAAAGTCAAAAGTTGCTAAGCCAGCAACCATGAACTCAGGCAAGTAATGATTGCCATGGCTTCCATCCACGTGTTCGAAGCGCAGCTGAGATTCGGCTGTTACATCTACCAAGCGTATGTTGGGAGAATCGGATTGCGAAAAGCTAGGCTGGCAGAACAGGCCGTGGGCGATCCCCACAATTGCCAGCAGTTTTAGCCAAGAGTAAATCGAATCAGCCCGCATCGCTCATTTCTGATTACGGAAACGATTGGAACCATGCGTATGTAAATTGAAGTGCGCCCCATTATGAGTTCGCTGTCGTAGAGAATGTGAGCTCATGTAGGGATGTAGAGTTGCTCAACGTACATATTTGCAACGAGTGAGGGTGCGATTATTGGATCCTTGCGTCAACCAGACTCGTCCAACGCTCACCCTCCTACACCGATGTCGTGAAGCCAGTAACTTGAAAGCCTCCATTGTAGACATCGCGCTCAGGCGAAATGTTGTCGTGATGAACTGCGGAAGCTATTTTTTCCGCAGATCCCAGGAAACGAAGTCGCCTCTGCCGTTTTCCAGCCAGGGTAATTCCCGCTAATCGCCACCAAGACTAACTATCTCTTTGGCTTTGGGGGAGTCGCGAGCTGGAACACGAAGCAAGTCGGCACGGGTATCGCTGAGGCTTCACTGGCTCCATCCCTGTCTTCCGCAAGTTGCATGAAAGCAATTCAACTTGCGGAGGGAGGGTTGCGTTTAACCAGCTGTCGCGTTCGCCGAGAAGGTCAAACAGCACAGACTAGTACAGAAAACGAGGCCCGTTGGCAGATAGAGAACTCAACGGGCTCGGCTGGTTAATTTCTACTTGCTCGAGAGTGCAAAATCGATGACATTCTCGGTTTCCGCTACCATTTCCTGAAGAGTCGACTGAGAATTGTACTTGTCTGGGATTTTGCTTTTTTTCTTCTCTGCTGCTTTGTAAGCAGTTGGGTTTCCCATGGCCTGTTGTTCATACGCGGCACTATTGGAACTCGACGCCATTTCACTTTCTTGTTGCTGACTGCCGCTATTTTCTTGTACGGCTACATGCGTAATCGAGACTCGGTAGTTTCCCGCAGGCAATCCACGGCCTTTGATAGACGTAAGTTGATAGGCACCGTTGGTGTCTGTGGTTCCGGTCGCAGTAATTCCTCCATCGCCTGCAAACGCGACTAGCAAGCCTTCCATTGGCTTGCCATCCATCGTGACTGTGCCAGCAACTGGATAGAGTTTCACACCGCCACAACCTGCCAAGAGCGAAAGCGTCAAGCAAGTCAGGAAATAGTTGAATCTTTTATTCATAGTTTTAGGATCCTGTATTATAAAAAACAGCAGCTGAGCGAATGCTCAGCTGCTGAGGGGGATTGCTAGTATGACTAACCGAAACGTCGACTATTGATCGACGCTGGCCACTTCGCCACCGTTCTTGCTACCGAGAGCTCCCCACACGCCATAATCGGATGGCCCGGACGGATCAGCCAAGCTGTCAGCCAATTGGTTTCCAGCGTCGATATTATTAGAAACAAAGTGAACTGAGCCGTCAGCCATCGAAACTTGAACTCCACCGGTGTGGTAGCTCGATGGAGGGCTCATGTCTTCGTTGCCGTCAACACCGCCCCAATGGCAAGATGGTCCGTTGGGAGCGACCATGGTGGCAAAGCCCACGAAGTAAGGACGTCCGTCCCATGCTCGCCCGCCGGTCGGACGAAATTGAGCTCGTACATCGCCAATCAAGCGACGTGGATTGGTGGGATCCAGGCGAGCGATACAGGCTGCTGGATTCCAAGCCTGTACGTTCAACGCAACTCCACCCTTGACGTCGCGGGCGTCACCACCGGCAACTCGTTCGCTCATCGCGATTGTATTTGACGTACCATCGGGAATACCACCGATTCCCAGCCAACGGTCAACCTGGAAGATACCTCGGTTGTCGCGTCCCTGGTCAGGGCGGAAATGATTTTGATGGTAATCGTCACCAACACAGACTTTGTAATTGATCAGCGATGGGCTCTCGTCGCGATTTGGCGGAGGCGAGTCTGATGGGCAGATTAGGCTAGAAATATCCTTCTTCCAATACTGGTTTGCCCAGGCGATTTCGGTTGCATCGGCGAAGTGCCCGTCTAAGTTCGACCAAGGTGAAGGCAAGCCTCGTCCACTGGCCTTAGCCAAAGCCTGATGAGCGTTGTATAGATTGCCTTGCTCAAAATATGGCAGAATGGACATGGCGTAGCTATACGGCCAGTTGCCGCGACCAATGCCAGGTTGACCATTTGTTCCAACGTATCCCAATGATGGAAACTTCTTATAGGCTGACTCGTAATTGTGCATTGCCAATGTCAGCTGCTTCAGATTATTCGAACACTGCATGCGACGAGCTGCTTCTCGAGCAGCTTGAACTGCGGGCAGCAGCAGCCCTACTAGAATTCCAATAATTGCAATCACTACCAGCAGCTCTACCAAGGTAAAACCGCGACGCGAATTTTTCATGCGACACTCCTAAACTGGTTACGAAACAAAAAGAACATCTCAGCCCATACGAAAGCAAAAGCTATCCAAGAGGAAAACTCCGCCATAGATGCTGGAGGGCCAATGGTATTCACGCCCTCGTGCACCAACAAGCTCGAGTTAAGCAAAAGTAATACTGGGCTTGGAGGGTGGCCTATTGTTAACAATGTGTAATGTTGGTGGGGTGCCAAGATGCAACTCGATGAAGAGTCGTTGCCATTCACATTGTTTTCAGAGTACGCACTAGAGAACCCGCTCACCATCAAATGGTTCCGCCATAAGCGAAGAATTGATGAAGAAAGTTCCCACGGGAGGTTGGCATCCGCGCGACGTGACGTCGGTTCTATTAGTGAAGATTTTAGTTAGGGAAAGCTAAACGCGGCGCCAGCAAAATGACAGAGTTGTTGCCTCCGCCCGCGAGGGGGCGCTAGTTTTTCGGCCTAATACTTCTGCAATCGCAAAGCCAGACATCCTCTCTCGGCCGCATTACGACCGACTCACCCGGCTGCAAAAGCCTCGCTGTGTGCGGTGAGAATATGCCGTCAGTAATTAAATTCGACATTCCACGGCGTGCTCGCCGCGATAATAATGCGGAAATGCGGACGCGAAATGCAAAATGCGGAAATGTGCGGGTGCGGAATCGCGGACACAGGGGGCACAGGATCGCTGGGCACTGTGGACAGGGGACACAGGATCGCGGACACAGCACTTGGTAGCCACAGGATCGCGGACACAGCACTTGGTAGCTGGGAAAGCTAGCACCAATTTGGGTGGACACTGGGGAATCGCGGACACTGCGGTGGGTACTGTGCGGAATCGCGGATGGGCACTGCGGAATCGTGGACACAGCACTTGGTACTGCGGTGGACACTG
>JAGQPR010000115.1:0-5043 GCA_020426625.1 Planctomycetales bacterium | reverse complement strand
CTTGGTAGCTGGGAAAGCTAGCACCAATTTGTGGTTGTTATCGAGACTAGATTTCGCTGGGGGAACAGTATTCTCAGGGGTCCAGCTTCCCCCTTGTCTCAGGCTTGGCTGTTGAACCAATGATGAAAAGTGTGCAGTCACCAAAAGAAGCCTTTTCGCTTGAACTCATTGCTGATATCTTTTACACCCCCCGGGGATCCTCTGGGGTGTAAACCATTACGATGCCGCCAACTACACGAACGGATGCAGTAACTCCGCTCATGTAGGTGGTTCGGTCGAGCTGAATGAGACAGATGAAATGACTAAGCCCAGACGAAGACTTAAGAAAGCAAATCACGGCGCTCGACCCGCCAATTCCCGAGCGCGCAAAGCACGTCGCCGCAAGGTGAAGACGCGCGTCTAGTATCAAGGTTTTTCATCCAAGTGACCTTTGATAAGTTGTGGACTTGAACAGGCTACTGGTGTTCACCGGAAGCTAGGTAGTTCAGTGAAACGAGAGGCTAAACCTTCAATGCCCCACAGTACTAAAGGGCGGCAGGAGCATCCGGTTTGTGGCTGCGCGTGATCTGATAATAGACCCTGCTACGCTGGATTTGAGCAACGTCATTGCCGATGCAGAGGGTATTCGCAAGTACAACCCGCAGCGATTCGAAATGGAACAGCTGACGGCCATCGTATACGAGGATACCGTCAATAATGTTTGTGCCGGGTACAAGGACATAACATACGACGAATTCTGGGTGCGCGGCCACATGCCAAACATGCCACTGATGCCCGGAGTTGTCATGCTGGAAGCGGCCGCCCAGATGTGCAGTTACTTCTCGCAGAAACATGATCTTCTCGGTGCAGCGATGATTGGGTTCGGCGGCCTGGAAGATGTCCGCTTCCGAGACCCTGTGATTCCTGGCGATCGCTTGGTGCTGGCCTGCGAGATGACCAAGCTCAGGCGTGGTCGAATCGTAGTCACCAAATTCCAGGGCTTCGTCAAGAATGCTCTTGCGGTCGAAGGGGTCTTAAAGGGGATTCCAATCCCTATCGAAGTTGTCAATTCGCAATTGGCGAATGCCGCAGAAGCTCGCAAGCAAAACGGCACTTAGTTGGGGGCTGCGTAAGACTCGGTGGAAGCCTCGAATGTAGCTACCCTGCTCCACCCTAGTGATTGACCGGAAATGATGATTTACCGAGAAGCAGCCAAGTTGTTTTTTGGCAGATCCTTAAGCCGACGTGATTGCTCAAACTTGATGTAAGAATTTAGCACAAGGGAATTTAAGAATGCGCGGCTGTCTGATCGGAGCTCAGTTTGTTTTCTTGTCGATCGTTTTGGCGCTGTGCGGTGAAAGTCGGCTAATGGCTCACCCTGGCCATGATCATGCGATTGGCTCGCAAATGCCATCCCATTATCTTCTCTCGACGCAGCATCTTGTTCAGTGGCTGCTACTGCTGGCTTTGGTTGCCTGTATGGCAGGGGGCTGGGCATTCTGGTGTCGAAGTGAAGCATCTCCAACATCAGAATCGAATTCTTAGTCGGTGTCGGATGCTGCTGAGGTGCGAGTGGCTGCCTGCCAGTCGACGACCAGGCTAGTGCATTCTCGTCGCGTTTGGGACTGCGAGCGCTCTATCGTGGGAACTCGGAATAAAACTGCCAGACGCTTTCCTCGAATTGAAGCCAGGTGATAAGCTGGATTTTTGTGCATTGACTTGGCATGCAGTGAATTGAGTCATTTGATCAGGTCGGCAAGATCCACTCACGATGTACGAGCCGAAAATGACGACTCTAAACCGCGTACTGATTGCAGCGAATCCCAAGTCAGGTGCTGGGCCCAGTGGCCAAAAGGTAGCTGAACTCAACGCTTCCTTGCAAGAGCGCGGATTCCAGAGTCAATTGCTATACTCGCTTGCGGAAGTGCAGCAGCAGAGCATGGAGGCGTTGGCGACCGGACAGCTTCGGGCCGTCGTCGCGGCTGGCGGTGATGGCACCGTTGGTGCGCTAGCGAATCTATTGCCTCATAATACTCCTATGTTGGTCTTTCCTCTCGGTACCGAGAATCTTCTAGCCAAGCATATTGGGATGACCGACCATATTGGTCAGGCTTGCGATGCCATAGTGGCGAACCGACGATTCGATATGGATTTGGGATGCGCCAATGGCCGCTACTTCTTGGTTATGCTCAGCATCGGATTTGATGCGCAGGTCGTTCGCGAGATGAGTGCGCTGAGAACTGGGCATATCAGTCGTTGGTCGTATACAAAGCCGATCATCACGTCTCTTTTCAAATATTCGTTTCCTCAGCTACCCTACGTGATCGATGGCAACGACAGCGAGCTAGCTTCCGCAGCTTGGATTTTTGTATTCAACGTTCCTCGTTATGCGGCATCACTTAATTTCTGCCCGCAGGCGAATCCTTGTGACGGAAAACTGGACGTCTGTACTTTCACAAAGTCGGGCATCGCTTGGGGGGTGGGTTATCTCAGTCGCTTGCGGTTTGGGCTGCACCAGTCGATGCGAGGCTTTAGACATTCACTTGCAACTGAGTTGGCTGTCCGCTGTCCAACCATTCAACGCGTCGCCTCACCAATCAGTGTCCCCTATCAGATAGATGGTGATCCTGGTGGTGAGTTACCGCTGAAGGTAGAAGTGCTCCGCAATAAGCTGACTCTTCTTCAGCCGCCTGGCGTAGGCCCATGATTCGCCCCCGAATGCGAGGCTGACGGCGATTCGTTCCTGGTAGCGAGTCAGCTTAAGGCAGCTTCACGGGACTTTCGGACGTCACGGCGGCAAATGCATCGTCCCAGTTTAGGGCGCTGCAGTCGGAAAGGAGCAGCCGTTGCCCGGCCGTTGATTTTGCCTGTATGGAAGAAGATCAAGAACCAGTGTCTGCCGGTACGCGTCTTCGGTCAGTTTGGCCACCGCGTCCAATCGCGCATGCAATGGGCATAGTTCTTTATGTGTAGATATCCCGAGTGGACAGGCTTTGATTCGTGGTAATTCGGCCACAGCTGCAATCACATCATACACAGTCAAGGACTGCTTGTCCCTGGACAGTAAGAACCCACCACCTGGTCCTCTCTTAGGCTTGACAATACCGGCATGTTCGAGCGAACGAAGCACCTTAGTCAAGTACGCCAGCGGAACGCGGGTTGAAGTGGCGATTTCGGCTCGCGTTGGCATTCGGCTGGATTCGCCGACTAGGAAGACGACAACTCGCAGCGCGTATTCGGCCGTTTTCGATAACATTAACTGAACTCGCTTTGCGTTGCTGAATCTCCGTCGGCGTAATTGGAAACGCTGATACTCTATGCCTTTCTTCTCGTTTCTCAGCATTGTACTTGGAAGCCCGAATATTGAACAATGTCAGGCAGAAGCAGCGTAGGCTATAGTTGACCCGAAGGTAAACTATGGGTAAGCTTCCGGTTCATGCGATGGAAAACCGCTCGAATTCGGGAGTTGCAACATGTCCGACCAAAGTGATTCCGAGGTTTCTGGTTCACCACGCCGCAGCTTTCTCGGCAGGCTCTCCTCGTTCATCATGTTCGGAGGTCTGACCGCCGGTTACGGCACGTTGGCTGCTTTTGCAGGACGCTTTCTATTTCCGAATGCTGGAACGCCTGAGAATTGGCAGTTTGTCGCCACGTTGCAGCAACTGTCCGAGGGTGGCACGCTGCCGTTCCAAACACCCAGTGGGGCAAAAATCGTGGTTGCTCGCCAACAGGAAGGTGAGACTGCGGATTGTTTCGTCGCCTTGTCTAGTGTTTGCCCACACCTGGGCTGCGCCGTGCATTGGGAACCGCAAAATGAACGGTTCTTTTGCCCTTGTCATAACGGTGCCTTTGATGTCGCGGGCAGAGCCACGGCTGGCCCACCTGCAGCCGCTAATCAATCGCTGACAAAATACCCGCTCAAAGTTGAGAACGGTTTGCTCTTCATATCGCTTCCGAGCGATTCACTCGCGTGATAAAGAAAGAAGAGTGCGCAAGGCATGAACAGTTTTGGCCAATGGCTCTATGAGCGGGTGCCTATCAACGTCGCTCAGTTACGCGAGCTGACCAATGAGCCCGTTCCGAATCATCTGAAACGCTGGTGGTTTGCACTCGGGGGTACTCCGGCGTATCTATTTGTAGTGCAAATCGCAACTGGAATCCTGCTGGCGTTTTACTATCAGCCCGCTCCTGAGTCAGCCTACGAATCCGTGCAGTATATAACCAACCAGGCGGCTTTTGGTTGGTATCTTCGCAGCCTGCACAAGTGGGCGGCAACTTTGATGATCGCTGCAGTAATCTTGCACCAAATGCGAGTCTACTTCACAGGCGCTTATCGGCGTCCTCGCGAGCTGAATTGGATGATTGGGATGGCGCTTCTATGCTGCACGCTACTGACTGGCTTCACTGGATACAGTCTAGTGTTTGAGCAGCTCAGTTATTGGGGTGCAACTGTGGCAGCCAATATTAGTGATGCAGTACCTGTTGTTGGTAACCTGGCCAAGAAAGTTCTGCTCGGCGGCGATAGCTACAATGACCGCACCCTGTCAAGATTTTACATTCTTCATGCTGCTGTGCTGCCCGGCACGATTTGCCTGTTGGTTGCCGTTCACATCCTTTTCATTCGTTTACACGGTGTCACGGAGTTTCAATTTGACGACGAACCCAAAGGGAAGCCCAAACACTTCAACTTTTTTCCAGACCACATGCTCACGGAACTGATGATTGGATTGGTGCTGATGATCGTGCTGAGCGCCTTGGCCACTTTGCTGCCTGCGACCATGGGGCCCAAAGCCGATCCTCTGACAACTCCAGAAGTGATCAAGCCCGAGTGGTTCTTCTATGTGTCGTTTCGTTGGCTGAAGCTGTTCTCACTGACATTCGCAGTGATCAGCACCGGCTTCATTGTGGCTGCGATGTTCCTTTGGCCATGGATCGATTCGATATTGCGGAAGTTAACTGGCAAGGAGGAGGCCAGCGTATACATCGGCATACTGGCGACGCTAGCGTTGATCGGCTTGACGATTTGGGAAGCTGCAGTGGCTCATTAGGGTTTCTTGGAATCTA
>JAGQPR010000114.1 GCA_020426625.1 Planctomycetales bacterium | reverse complement strand
GAACGTACCGAGCGGAATTGCTGGGGTCGCGCGGAAACTCGTGTTACTCGTTAACGTCGATTCAAATGATCCACGGCACCAGGCGTTTGGTACGTCGCATATAGTCTTCATAGGGCCTTCCAAACGTCTCTCGCAACATGGCTTCCTCGCGGTGTACGCGTCGGAAATACAGCAAGCCAACCATGACCAAGCCTGTTAGGCCAGCAAACCAATTTGGAATCAGCAACGATTGGGAAAAGGCCCACAACCAAAAGGACGTATACATCGGATGCCGAATTCGACTAAACAGTCCGCTAGTCACCAGTTGATGATCCTCTCGGATTTCCAAGGTGATAGACCAGTTGCGTCCTAGCTGTTGATGCACTGCGTAAAAAAGCCAGAGAAAGCCAAGCATGCAGGCGGTACCGATGGCGGTTGTGATTGGCGTCGGCTGATAATTCCAGCGAGAGGGCCAACCGCTCAGCATCCAGACAATGGGCGCCAGCACTAACCCCGCCGCTGCCCCGCTCAACAGCAGCTGTTCTTCTTTAGAACGCCTGTGGGAGGTTATTTTTAGCTTGCGCGCTCGACGCTGGTGCGGGTATCGAATCGCGCACCAAGCAAGAATCCCACAGCACCAAATCCATACCGACAGATTCTCTAACATGTGTACCTCCTCCTTGTGTACATCACCGCGAACCGCTTGCTATTCAGCACCAACGCACAATTTCTAATACTTGAACAGCCGTGGCCAAGCCAAGCGGCTAATCATGCGGCAAAATCTCTGGGGGTGCTTAATTCAAAACGGAAGGCGGCATTTGCCATTCCACCTGCAAACTAGTTTCCAGATTTTGATACCAATCGAAAAATAGATCATTCGTCTCTTGCTGGGCGATCAGCAGCGGACCTGTCTTCTGCGTATCATTCTTGAATCGTTCGTGCAAATCATCTTCGGGAGGATCAAAGTCTATGACGCGCGTCACGTAGTAGACAGTTTGTGGTTGATTCGGGGCGGTAATAACCGCACCTGGCTGTGCCGAGAAGACGGCTTCCATGAACTGACTGCCCACCGCATCCAAACCCTCTGCGGGCGCGATATTGACACTGTTGCCGAACCTTTGCAACCAAGTAAAGCGGTCTGTTTGAATCAGCAGCGAGCGGTCCGTTTCGCTTAAGGCAGCGTTCCACGGATCTTCACCAACCCCAACCTTTGCGGCGATCGCCTGTGCTGCTTCAGCCGCAATTTGACGGGCCTGAGTTCTTTGCCAGTAGCCAACGACATCATCGCGAATCGACGCCAAGTCGGGAATGTATGCCTCCTTTTCCTCGACCTTCCAGAAGATGTACTGCTTGAAGATGAATTCGCCGCGGGCCATGGCAGCTTGGTCGAAGAACATACAATTCATCGGTTGGAACAAAGCGATCTGCGATGACGTTGCTACAGCTGCCACGGTTTGCTGACCGCTGGCACCAGTAATTGTGCTTTGTCCGAACTGCTCCTGGGCTAATTGATAGCCGTCGACCATGCCGGTCTCGACATATTTGAGTCCAAGCTCTTCCGCGATGGCCTTGACGTCGGGTCGCTTGGGGGGCTCAACCGGCTGCGTTTCCTCGAGTTCGGGATCGCTCAGAACTTGATACTGTCGATACTCGTTGTAATACGGCTTCATGTACTCGTCCATGAGCTTCGTCATGGCTTCTTGCATGGCTGGGGATGCATTCGTTTGAGCCAACGACTGGGCGATGTCGTCGCGAACTTCTTCAAATGATTGGATGCGCATCTGTGGTGCTTCAGCTTCAGACGTAACATCTCCGCTGTCTTCTCCCAGTTGCGGCGGCTGAATGACTGGCGGCGGCGTGTCATCGGTGGCTTCAGTGGCAGGCGTATCAGACGAACCTGTCGGACTAGAGTCCGTATTCGTTGCGTCCTGGTTGAAGGCGACAAATCGAGCAGCCGACGAAGGCAGCGCAGACTGGCCTTCGTTCGTGGTATCGTCGCTGCCTTGGGAATTCTCGGTCGCTGATGGCTGGTCCGGCACGGTTTCCTCGGGAGCGCTCGATTCGGTGCCCTCAGTGCCCGCGTCGAAATCGGCTGCAGAGCTAGCTTCGGCAGCGCCGGTGTTGGAGCCTGCAGGGCCCGCGTCTGGAGCCTCAACGACTCGGTATTGCCCTAACTCAACACGCTTGTCGTATTCTGCGCGGAGAACGTCGTCAGACAATTTCTCTTTTTCACGTTGAGTCCAATCATCGAGGTTGGCCTCAACGTATTCAATGTTCGTTCGAAAGGGTTGCACGAAGCCAGGTTCAGGTGAGTAGGGATCGGCGATTTGTGATAGCCCAGATTGGTAGATGGATTCCAGTTCTGCTGGCGTGGGTTCCCCCTGAACCTGACTGAGATAGTCGCTTACCAGTACGGGAAAAGCCTCGACCTTTGTCGTGCGAGTGATCCGGCGAAAATCCCGGTACGTTTTGCCCGGGGGCTGCGCATACGCACCTGAGCGGCCAATCTGAGCTGCGACCATGGCTGCCAATTCATCCTTGAGAAGCTCGCGCAAGTCGAATACTCTCAATTGCCCTCCGCTGGATTCCTGGATGATTTCGGCCAAGCGTTCTCGAGTGACCCGGCGATCACAGTAAGATTTAATGAATTCATCAATTGCGTCATCACTGAAGTTAATGCCAAGTCGTTTGGCGTAAGTAGCCATAATCCGTGTTCGGCAGATATCTGCGCTGGTCGCTCCAGCGGAAACTCCCAGTCCCAAAATCCCTCCTTGTTGTTCGTCGTAGTAGAATCCCGGAACCTGCGGCTGGCCACCTTTTTCGATGACCTCTTCGGCGAGGTTTCGGAGAACGCGGACCAACACACCATGCTTCTGCCCGTAATTCTGCACGTCGGCGACGGTCATTCGCCCGCCATTCCAACTGACAACAAGCGTCTTGTCGGCACTCCCCATACGAAAAGAATCAGATATCTGCTGCAACGCTGGCATCACCACAAAGGCCAGCAACGCCAGCAGCACGAGTGCGGCCATCCAGGTCTTTTGATTCTTGCGAAATACTGCAAATGGGTTCGACATCCAGTGATTTCCTAAATACTGCGATCTGTGAACATTGGAGAGAAATGGAGTTGATTTAGTTTCTCAGTCAGGCCACGAATAGTGGTTTTCAGGATTTGAACGTTCTCCAAACCAAGAGGATAACAAGCTTTATCGATTTTGCAGATACGAGATTGGCTGCTTGGGGCTACGGTTTTTGAGGGAGCTGGCTTTGTAGACACTTGTTCCGCTAACAGGGGCATGCTCGCTTAGGCTGGGCTGTCCTCACCGAAACCACCCCCAACCAGAGGGGAGCGAATTAAAGGCCTATCCCCTGTGGAGTCAGAGTGGTGTATTTTTTTGCACCGAAGAAGTTCTCAGCTGATTGAGTTGATTGTGAGCTACACACGAATTTCAATCTTTATGATACAGACGTATAGGTACGGTCTGTGCTCGCTTCAAAACCCACACCACCAATACAATGTTGAACGACAGGAAATATTGAATGATTATGCGCCTAGTCCTGGCGCAGAATCGCCGACAACCGACCGATATCTCGCGAGATGCTTAAGTACTTTCCAGAAAAGGGTTTATGGATTTGTTGCCAACTATTTTGAACAGCGCAAATCACCTATGGGAGCAACTCGTGTTGCGTCGACACCCACCAAATTGAGCATTCCGGGGCGTGCGAACAAGTGCCAAATATGCTAAAGCTGATAACAAGGCAGAGCAGACACTATACAGGTCGTCGCAGTTTTCGCCCGACAAGCCTTATCGAGAACGATTCCGCATAGTCCCCAACAAGACCAGAAGCTGCCCAAACGAAACCACCCGGCCACTGTTAGATGACTTGGTTCGCCGTTCCATTTTTCAGCGTTTTATGGAGTCCGTGACAAGCGTATTTGGCTGTTGGTCGGCCGCGTTCAACCAGCAAATTCGTAGTTCCTAAGAATACAATCGAATCCATCGCGCCATTCCCAAAAGTTGCACAGCCAACGATGAGCAAAGAAAAATCTCTTGTAATCGTGGAATCACCCGCCAAGGCGCGTACGATTTCCAAATTCCTCGGCAGTGGCTACACCGTTGAAGCCAGCATTGGCCATATTCGCGATTTGCCGCAAGGAGCCAAGGAGCTGCCCGAAAAGTACAAGAAAGAGCCTTGGGCCTACTTAGGAGTGAACGTAGAACAGGACTTTCAGCCTGTCTACATCGTGCCCACGGACAAGAAAAAGCACGTCACCCGACTGAAGCAACTGCTGAAAGACTGCAAAGATTTGTATCTCGCGACGGACGAAGATCGTGAAGGGGAAGCCATTTCATGGCACTTGCACGAGGTGCTTAGTCCGAAAGTACCGGTCCACCGGCTGGTGTTCCACGAAATCACGCGGGAAGCCATTGCAAATGCTCTGGCCAGTCCACGGCAAATCGACGAAGCCCTAGTCCGGGCTCAAGAAACGAGACGCATACTGGACCGCTTGTACGGCTACGACGTCTCCCAACTCTTGTGGAAAAAAGTCGGTCCCAAGCTGTCCGCTGGACGCGTGCAGAGCGTGGCTGTTCGGCTGATCGTGGATCGCGAGCGCGAACGAATGGAGTTTCACAGCGCAACCTATGCAGACTTGCTGGCCACATTGGCACCTCAGGATGGCGATCCATTTGAGGCTTCGATGGTGAGCTATCAAGGTCGAAAACTGCCCAGTGGCAAGGACTTTGATGCTGCGACGGGCAAAATCAAGAATGATGAGCTGTTGCTGTTAAACGAGACGGAGGCCATCGCGCTGGCAGAGAAGCTAAAGTCAGCCGACTTTAGCGTGAAATCGATCGAGGTCAAACCATTCAAGGAGCGTCCCAAGCCTCCGTTCACGACCAGCACTCTGCAGCAGGAAGCCAACCGCAAGTTGGGATATACGGCTCGCAGAACGATGCAGATTGCGCAGAGCTTGTACGAAAATGGTTACATCACATACATGCGTACTGATTCGACCACATTATCCAAGGAAGCAGTCAAGGCGGCGCGAGACTTGGTGCAGCAAGAATATGGTGATGACTTTTTGCATCCAGAGGAACGCAGCTACTCAACCAAGGTCAAGAACGCACAGGAAGCTCACGAGGCCATTCGCCCCGCTGGCCATCCCTTTGAACTACCTCAAAACCTTCGCGACAGACTAAATGACGAACAATACCGTCTGTTTGATATGATTTGGAAACGGACGGTTGCCTGTCAGATGGCTGATGCCAGGAAGCGTCGGGTTACCGTCACGATCGAAGCCGAGCAAGCTGTCTTTCAAGCCTCTGGAACCACCATTGAATTCGAAGGATTCTTGCGAGCCTACGTGGAAGGTAGCGACAATCCTCAGGAAGCCCTGGCCAAGCAAGAGGTTCTCTTGCCTGCCATGGAGGAGAACCAGCGACTGAGCTGCAATTCGCTGGATGCGAAAGTCCATACAACTCAACCACCAGCGCGGTTCACCGAAG
Source organism: Planctomycetales bacterium (assembly GCA_020426625.1). GTDB lineage: Bacteria > Planctomycetota > Planctomycetia > Pirellulales > Pirellulaceae > Aureliella. The sequence continues at coordinate 12,403 of JAGQPR010000114.1, read as the reverse complement.
CCACACTCACGCGAACGCTGGAAGAAAAGGGAATCGGCCGCCCCAGCACGTACGCGTCGATTATCGACACGATCCAAAATCGCGACTACGTATTTAAGAAAGGCAGCGCGCTGGTACCAAGTTGGACTGCGTTCTCAGTGATTCGACTGCTTGAAGAACACTTGGCTTCACTGGTGGACTACGACTTTACAGCGCAGATGGAGGATTATCTGGATGAAATCAGCCGCAATGAGCGGGGATTTCGCGACTACCTACAATCTTTCTACTTCGCTGACCAAACCGGACTGAAGCCGCTGCTGGAGTCCAAGGTTCAAGAAATTGATCCGCGAGTGACGAGCCGTTTTAGCCTTGGATTTCCCGCTGACGGCGAGCATCGCGAAGAGGTTTTTGTGCGGGTAGGGCGCTACGGTCCGTTTATCGAACAGGGTGAGCGCAAGGCCAGTATCCAGGACATGCTTCCGCCGGATGAGATCAACCTGAGTAAAGCGCTGGAGTTGCTGGACGAGGCAGCCAAAGGAGATCAGCCGCTCGGTTACTGCCCAGACACAGGAAAACCCGTCTACATCAAGACGGGTCGCTTTGGTCCGTATGTGCAACTGGGACATCCCGACGAAGGCGAGAAGCCCAAGAATGCCGGATTATTGAAAGGAATGTCGGTCGACGACATTAGCTTGGATGTAGCGCTCAAACTGCTCTCACTGCCCCGCGATTTGGGAGTTCACCCAGAAATGAATGAGCCCGTTGTGGTGAGCAACGGACGCTTTGGACCCTACGTCAAATGTGATAAGGAGACTCGCAGTTTGCCAGCGGACCTGTCGCCGCTCGATGTGACCTTTGAACAAGCCTTGCATCTGCTGGCACAGCCCAAGGCCGTTGGACGCGGGCGGGGCGCAAAGAAGGAGCCGTTGAAAACTTTCGATGCGTCCCCAGTAACCAACACCGCCGTGCAATTGCTGGAGGGTCGCTACGGTCCGTACGTCACCGATGGCGAAACGAATGCCAGCCTACCGCGCGAGACCAAACCTGAGGAATTGACCTTCGAACAAGCTTTGGATCTCTTGGCCGCGCGTGCGGCAGCTGGCGGTAGCAAGCGAAAGAAAGCCAAGAAGGCCCCAGCCAAAAAAGCTGCCGCCAAAAAGGCAGCAAAGAAAACGACCAAGAAGTCCGCCAAGAAAACTGCCAAGAAGAACCCAGGTACTTAATCGCTGCTGACCGACCGCTGGTGATCTGGAACGTATTGCGGCAGCAAAGCCCCAACCAGCATGCCGACAAAGCTGGCCGCGAGTCCGCATAGCTGAGGTGGAATCAACGCTTCTTCGCCATATAGCTTCAGGATCAACAACCAAACGGCCATGCCGAAGGCGATGGAACACATCGCACCTTGGGTAGTCGCACGCTTCCAATAGATCCCCATAGCCAAAGGCACGAGAGCGGTAACTAGCGTAACGCTGTATGCTCCTAACACCAATTCGTACATGGTGGCATTGGATGTAACCGCTTGCCAGGTGGCCGCCACGGCGAAGCACAGTAGTGTGATCCGCAGCATGAGCAACATCCGCTTTTCTTCAAAGTGCGGCACCAGTGGACGCAGAACATTTTCTACAAACAGACTAGAGGGCGCGAGCAGGGTACCGCTAGCAGTTGAGAGGATCGCGGACAAAAGAGCTCCGAGAAACATGGCCTGTGCCCAAAAGGGAGTGTAACCCAAGATCATGTCCGGCAAGATCCGCTGAACTTCCCGTTCATCCGCTGTGCTGAACAGCTCCGCAAATTCCGGTTCGATAACAACAGCTGAGTAGGCGATGAAGATGGGCACAAAGGCAAAGAAAAAATAGAAAGATCCTCCCAGTAGAGTTCCTAAGACCGCCGTCTTCTCGTCTTTGGCACTGGTCACGCGCTGAAAGACGTCTTGCTGAGGAATGGACCCGAGCGCTACCGTCAAAAAGCCAGCCAACAGTGTAAACCAACCGCGCACACCATCGGTTGGCAACAAATTGAACTTGTTGTTCTCGTGAGCATGCTGGACTACCTCCAACGCCCCTCCCGGAACCAAGCGGGCCATTAACCCGGCGATAATTAGCAGACCAACCACAATGACAACCGTTTGGATCATGTCAGTTAGCGCGACAGACCACATTCCACCAAAGATTGTGTAGACCACTACGATCGCGGCTCCAATCAAGATGCTACGATCCAAAGTGATCCACTCGATGCCTGCATTTTCACCAAGGACGAACAGCACCAAGCCGAGTGCGGTCAATTGTGCCGAGGCCCAACCGACGTAGGAAAGTGTAATCGCCACCGACGTGAAGACTTCCACGGTCTTCCCAAATCGCTTCTTGTAAAAGTCTCCAATGGTCAGCAGATCAAGTCGGTAAAACGCCTTGGCAAAGAACAAAGCAACCAAGATCAGGCAGCAGCCAGCACCGAACGGATCCCCAGGGTGTCCCAAGAATCCGTCTTTAGCGAACGTGGCAGAGACGGATAGCACTGTTTCGGCGCCAAACCATGTGGCAAACACGCACGTGAAATTCATGAACAGTGGCAACGATCTTCCGGCCACCATAAAGTCTTTCGCACCGTGTACGCGACTGGAGGCGAACAGCCCAATCGCAACAGTGACTGCCAAGTATCCAGCGACGGCAAAGCCAAGCATAGGAAAGTCCAATATTGCTTGCAAAGGAAACTATTGAAAACGCTTTGGCAGATTGCCGAGACTCACACTCTCTTTCGTATCGTTGATTGGGCGGTCCGATGCGAAACGAAGTATCGGCAGTGATTCTTCCACCTACGTCAATAAATAGGCTCGATTGGCATTAATCGATGGCCACGCTGCGGGCAACCGGTAGACCGTTAAATGGAGAAGCGCTAGCCGAAGTGTAGGCGCCCATGCAAGGCACCAGGATCAGTTCACCGATTTCTAGATCTGGCAATAGCTGATCGGTAGAGACAACATCACTGGAGTCGCACGTTGGACCAGCGACGACACACGACGACAACTCACGCGTTCCCATACCTTCATAGATCAACGGGAAGTCTGTGTGATCGAAAAGTTTGCCCGAAAACGAACCATACAGCCCGTCGTCCAGGAAATACCAGGGCATTCCCCACCGCCGACTCTTGCCGATTACCTTGGTAATGAGAGTCGTCGATTCAGCGCACATGCCACGGCCTGGTTCGGCAATCAGCCGAATGGGCAGGTCGCCAAAATGTTCGTTGATTCCGGCAGCAACCACGCCGCAGAATTCTTCAATGGTTGGAGCATCGTGCCGGTAGGGGGCTGGAAATCCACCGCCAATGTCCAGCACCTCGAGGTCAAACCCATGCTTTACTGCGGCGTCCCATACCCAGCGGATTTCTTTGAGCGCCGCAGTGTAGTCCGTGGGATTAAGGCATTGTGAACCAACATGGAAGGAGATTCCACGCACTTTGAGGCCAAGCGATTTAGCGGCCAACAGGACAGACAGGGCGTCGTCAACTGCAGCACCAAACTTGGCGGACAAGTTGACTACGCTAGATGACACCGAAACCGCCATCCGCAGCAAGAGATTGACGTCGGGCGTCAAATTGGCAATCTTCTGAGCCTCTAATGCGTTGTCGTAAACAAACCACCGAATACCTGCGTCGTAACAAGAGCGAAGGTTAAACTCGGTTTTGCAGGGATGGGTGTGCAACATTTGCTCGGGTGAAAAGCCCGCGAATTGAGCGGCTTCCATTTCACCGAATGAACACACATCCACAAAAGAGCCCTGCTCGCGCAGAGTGGTCAGAATGTGAAGGTCGGGGTTCGCTTTTGCCGCATAGTACATTTCTACACCCGGCAAGAACTCCCGCATTTTCCAGTAAGTGTCGATTAACTTACTTTTAGATACCACCAGCAACGGTGATCCGTGGCAGCTAGCCAACTCTCGGGCGCGGTCAAAAGAAAGAACGGTCTGCGCAGCCCGAGGCGAAGTGGCCAAGATCTCTGTAAGCATAGAGCTGTGTACTCCAAGGTAAACGAAAAAACAAAAACCAACCCAATAGTCACAGTGACTTTCGGTCGACTTTCCGAATCGTGATCCGCCGCATTCATGCAGCAAAACCGTTTTACCTTGGGGATACAAACCTTGCGGTTAGGCGGTGGGCATGTTTGTGGGACGATACTCCGGTGGTCGTCCAAATCCATTCAGCCTTTACAGAACATTCGTGCGGAGACTCACGGCGATTTGCGATGACAAAGCATGCGGCTCGCGTGTTGTCTCCAACGCATTCCGTAAACGCTCAACAACAAAACCTGAGGACCAGCAATTCAGCGTTTCCGGCAAGACTGGTGAAATGGCCTGACAAAATGCATGCCATCGAACTTTACTTACCACCGAAACGTTGATCCTCTAAGGATCTGAGGAAGAACAACTTAGCGTCCGCTGCCAGCAGCAAATCTGCCACGTTATTTTTCCCAAGACCCTAAACCCAAGCCGTTTCGACCATTTTTCGAACCGGCACAATCAATCATGATCACTCCGAGGTGATCGACAACACAAATTGTTTTCGTCTAACAGTCGGTATTATCACCGAACAAGATTCCCTAATTTGCGAAATTGTTTCCCATATCTTTCACAAGTTGTCAATCGCAGCAGACCTTTTCCAACGGTAGTTGAGTTGATTTCCTGTGAACCTAACTGAAAATCAGAAGATAGGAAAATACGGCCGCGAACCTTACGTTACCGAAAGGAATCGGGGTTGTCGGCTCACTCAAGTAGCCGCAGGTTTGATTTTACCCAACTGCGCGCCAAGCCGAACAGTGTTTTTGGTTTACCAACAAATACTGCTTCCGCGGAAACTCCAATAGGATCATTCCATTTTAGGCTTGCCTCGCCCAGGGGAATCAAGGCTGCGTAGCGGAACAAATCCGCGTTGTCCTCCGAAATAGCACTTGCCCCGCCCTGCCCGAGTCGCGGCTCAAAAATGCCCGAGACCTGGCCTAGCTGCACGACGGAGGCAACGGTCAAATTCAGCACTTCAGCTCCCGCATTGGCAACATGCAATCGTACGCTAGTGCCACTAGCCACAGTTGCCAATTGCCGTTCGGTTAGCGGAACGATGACTTGCTGCTGCTCGCTGCAAATCGCTGCCAGCATAGTCCCTTTGATGACGGTGCGTCCAATTTGTTCCCTACTGCTCCAATCGGAACTTGGGTCTGTGTCCTGCAACTCGGTGTTCTCCAACTCGTATGAGCTGTGTCCACTAGAAGCCGGGCTTCCACTAGAAGCCGGGCTTCCACTAGAAGCCGGGCTGACAATTAAGCGTCCCGAGTCTGGAGCACGAACAGTCAGCGACTGCACTTCGCGCCGGACGTTTTCTAGCAAGATTTCCGCCGCGTGTAGATCAGCTTCATAGGGCGACAGATCTACGTCCAGAGAATACATATCGCGACCGCGCTGCATGTTTGCCAGCCTCAGCCGGGCGCGCTCGACGGCCGCTTGACGGCTGATCTCTTGGGCGACCAATTGCTGATTCTCCAGGCAATACAAGGCTTCGCCACTGGTCACTTCTTGTCCGTCGCGGACCTTAGCCTCCGCCAGCCTAGCCGTCGAGGAAGCGTAGACACCGCGCATACTAACCGGCTGTACCCATCCACGGCCAAAATTTCGCTCGGGAATAGGTAGCATGATCGCAGTGGCGCCAGCAAGAAATGCAAAGAGCGCTGGCCGCCAAATATTTCTTCGCTTGATGGCATCCTGATAAACGCGCTGGCTGAATCTTAACATGGGTACTCCCCACCACGTTACTAGGATCATGGCGGCTAGCAGACGGCCAGCCCAGGTCAGATTCCAACCGGCATAGATCGATGCTATCGTGGTCGCGATCACGACGGATAGCACGCTGCGATACAACCACCCCGCACAGCTGAATAGGGCGAGAAAAAGTTGCCGTGACGACAGGCCAGGCAACCTCCGCCATCCTTGGAACATGGCGACTGGCGGACTGAGTTCAGCTGACCCCACCAAAAGTCGCCTAAGCGCACCGCTGACCAAGTCATCTGCCTTTCGCCGCAGATTTACTTCGTCAAGCCAATCCGCCAGGATGTAGTAGCCATCAAAACGCATCAACGGGTTAGCGTTAATCAGTATCGTGCTAACTGAACAAACGAGCATTACTTGAAAAGCAAGCGTGTTGGCAGTCCCCGACTGGGTTCCCAGCCACAACCAGGCTGCGAAGATGGCAACGATCATCTCCGCGTACATACCCGCCGCAGCCACACATGCTCGCTGCGTCCTACTGGGCAATCGCCAGCTCTCGGACACATCGCAGTACACGCAGGGTGCGCCCAGGATAAAAAACACACCGATGTCCGGACAGCGCACGCCAAACCGAGTGCAGGCCAAGGCGTGCCCCAATTCGTGGACCGCCCGGGTCAGGAGAAAGACCGCGAACAACATCACGGAATCCTGCGGGTTCGATAACCAGGTCCAAGATCCCGCCTGCTGCCCCAGGGCTTCGAATTGCAGAGCCACAACAACACTGGTCATGGCAGCCAGCAGGAGCCATAGTCGGACAGCGGTCGCAGAAAAGACTGCTTCGAAACGTGTTGCAATGGATGATAGCCATTTTTCCGGCTGCAGGCCTCGAATTTGCCAAACGACCAAACTGGATGCGAACTGTTGCAGCGAGGAGATACTCTGGGCGGTCTCTGCAATCCGAGCATCAGCGGAACGACACAGCAAACCATTGGCACTCAACTTGGCGATCAATTCAACAATTTGTCCGGGCGAGTGCCGGGAACCGGTGTGGGCCTCGCCATATCGTTGTGCTAAAGCCCAAGCAGTCATCGATCTCCGGGCATGATGTAGCAGCCAGAATTCAATCGGCCCGATTCGATGACTTTTGCGCGACAGGGGATCGAATACGATCCATGATTGCTGGTTGCGCGCGGATTGTTGCGGTGTGTACACCAGGTCTCCGCGCGACCAGAAATGAATTTCCAGCAAGCCGCCAGCGTTCGAGCTGCAAGCTGCTGCGCTGGACAAAGCCATGGTCGGAATATTGGTCATCGCGCGTTACTCGGACTTGACGCCTGGCTACAAACACTTGAAAAATCGGACTCTACTTGGACTGACGGTCGGATTGTGCGATGTGCAAGTGCACTTTCATGCCAGGCAAGAGCACCCAGGTGCCGTCGCGTTGCAGGTTGGTGATCCGCGTGTGGATGCGCACGTACCCTTGTCCGCTCACCAGATGATCGAATGATGCAACGTTCCCGGACAGGCGTATCATGCCAGCCTGAGAGCTAGCCTCTGCTGTAACTTGGGCACCGACGATGTGCGCCATGTCGATCTTTTCTATCGGCAGCATGCAATCGGCAACCAAATGATCCATGTTTTCGATGCGAGCGATGGTCTGCCCCGTTTCGACCCATTGGCCTGGTCGTCGTTCAATGGCGGTAATCACACCATCGATGGGCGCCACGATCGACCGGCGGCGGAGGCGTAGCTGCGCAGCCTCAACTGCAGCCAGCTTGCTCTCTGCCTCGACGGCAGCATAATTTCGAGCTTGCTCCGCCCGGACTACAGCTTGCTCCCCCTTGCGTACGCTAAGAATTGCCCGACGCATTTCAGTATCGCTGACGGTTGAGCGAATGCTCTGCAAACTCGCCAGCTCCTCTTTGGCAACTTCCAGAACCGTTTTCTGATAATTTAGGTCTGACGTATCCTTAGCAAGTTCCAAAGCGGCCTCATATTGCAATCTTGCCAGCCGGATTTCCATTTCTGCCGTTTGAGCATCCATTTGTGCGACTGGAGCATTTGCTTTCACCGCATCATTCTTGTCGACGGCCAGCGACTGTAACACACCACTTTCCATCGCTGGAATGTCCACGGCGTGCTCGACATAGGCGGTGCAGTTTTCAAACGACAGCCACTCGGCAGCTGTGGGCGAAATCTCGGCAGTCTGTTGTGCGGCCAGATCACCGGTGCAGCTTGTGGCGATAAAGCCAATTGTCAGCAGTTGTGCAACAAAGCCAATTCGCCAACGTGTGAACCTTGAACACGAGTGCATCATGGTCATCCCTTGTTGTTATTCGATTCCATGGTGTTTCGTTCTTGGAGTAACGCCAGCAAGTACGCTCGCACTGGCTTGGGCTTTGGGTCACCAGAGCATCTTCACCCAGGCAGCAACGGCTTGATAAGCGTCGCGGGTGGCTAGCCAAATGGCTGGCACACGTCCACAGTCGATGGCTGCCCGCGCCACGGCGCCATCCTTGCGAATCGGCAAAGCGCTGCTCGGCAGGATTGCCTGCACTCGCACGATTCGCCGCTCGGATCCGGTTGACTTTCCCAACTCAGGCACCGCTTGTTGCGCCATCCGCTGAAGCAGTGCCGTGCGAATTTGATCGGGATGGCTGCTCAGCGTAAATCTGACTTGCCCTTTACCATTGGCCTTTTCCATCGCTTGAGCGACTAGTCCGCTGCGGGTATCTGGCACGTCGATATCCAGTAACCAAGCCTCTTCTGGAACAAACGTTGACACCAAAAGCTCGCCTGCCTGAACGGGCCGGTTGAGAAGACGATTGCGGAGTTGCCATGAAGCAACTGTGCCATTTTCGGTAGCCACAATCGTGAGACTGTCAATTTGTTGACGGACTAGCTCCAACTGCTTGGTCAACGTTTGCTGCGTGATGTTCAACTGCTCCAGCTCGCTTTCCAGCTGATCGCTCTGCTGTGCTGAGAGCAGATTGCCCCGGCTCTGCTGGTTGTTTTTTTCCGCGATGCGTTCTTCGGTTAATTGCAGTTCACCAACCAGTTGATCAAATTGATTTTCCAATTCGTGATTGGAAAGTTTTACAAGAATGGTACCTGGCTTGACTTCTTCACCCTCGCTGACGATTACCTCAGTGACTATGCCAGCACTGGGTGCGTAGTAACATCGCTTGCTTGACGGACGGAGTGTTGCTGTGGTTGTGACGTTCTGTGTGACTGGAAAAGCAGCTGCAACGATGACGATACACAGAATTGCGGCTCGACCAATCCAGCACTCGATTCTCTGTCTTCTCGACAGCGGCGTGCTGGCCCTGATCCCCAAAACGCTTGACCACCATGTGACCCATCGATTCTTTATAGTGCTTGCCAATAGTTGCCCGATGGCTCGCGTCAGCCCTCGTTTGTTGGACTCGTCGATCCCAGCGGGTATTGTCCCCGGAAAAGACAATAAGGCGGACATACCACCAACCGGCCCAAGAGGCACAACAAGCAAGCACCTGGAGGCCATCAACTGGCACACTCGATCAATGCCCGGCTGCAAGTCAGTGTTCTGGACATCCCCAGCTTCGGACGACTCGGGTTTGCTACTTGCACTCTGCCGCCGCTCGGAAGCGCACAAGGGTTGCCAGTACGCGCTACCGGAGGCATGTCCCTGATGTTCTTCTCTGCTCGAAGCGACAGCAGATTCCAGGTCATGGACCAGCTGTTCGGCGGCCAGCACGATTTCACTTCGGGCATCAAACGATTGGCATCCACTGATGGCTCGCACTTTGCTTTTGCCCCAACCGTCTAGCACGAAGACCCGGTCGGCGGCGAATAGATCCGCGATCGCGTCGGCAGCCAAATGCTGTCGCTCGGTGATCTCGGGCGCAGAGGCAATCGCCAGCAGATTTTGCTCGATACGCTTTAGCTCGTCACGCTGGCGATCTAAGCTTCGCAAGGCGTTGCGACGGAGGAAGTCCGCCATCAGATCTGCCATCTGCGATACGAATCGAAGGAACCCTCGTTGGGCGGTCGGGCCGCCGGTTGGACGATGAACGACTTCCAGCACGTGTTCGATGGATTCTTGCACAATGACCGGGACGACGATCAAGGATTCCGAGATCGGGTTCACGGGACGCTTGGCTTCTAGCGACAAGTTGCCCGGCGGGACTAGAACCGGTTGTCCTTCAGCAACAATACATTCCAGAATGCGCCAGTGGCTCGTGCTGGGCCTGATACCGTCGAGCAGCTGAGACGGCATGGCATGCTCGGCGATCAACTCGGCCTTTGGCAATTCTGCATTTGCACCATTATTCTGCGGAACCAGCTGCCAGACCGCTGCCCCACGGGCTCCCATGGCAGCGCACAAGCGTGGAAGAAAACCAGAATAGAATTCGGCCTGTTCGATGGGCGAGTGAGCAAGTTGAGCAATCTCGGCGGCCAGAGAGCGAATCTCCGACTTGGCTTGCTGCATCAATGGCGGATCGAGCGAGGCGACAGATGCACCGCCCACGGAGTCCAGCGGCAGGCTGTCGCTGGCCGCAAAGTTAGCAGAACTGGAGCTGGCCAATTTTGAATCCATGCCGATCGGGGCTCTAACACACACTCAAACGAGACTCTTGCTAGCGTTGCATCGGCCCGCCCATACTAAGGCTGCCATTCAATCTCTGGCGGCTGTAGTCCATCCGAGCCGTAACCGGCTCCGCCAGAGACTGAGCTGTCTGTGAATTGGCCACCGTAATTCGCGCTGGATACAAAGTCGTTTGGCTGCGTTGGTTGCATGCCTGTCGTCGAGTCAAAACTGCTGGAACTCGGCTGCCTTGCGAAACTAGGTGCGACAAAATCTGCCGACCGGACTGCGTCGGCCGATGATAAATTCGTAGAATACGATCCCGCGCTGGCTGGCATGACTCCGCCAGTGGGAGTCACCGAGGACGTATTGTTGTAATAATTGCCCGGGGTCGGAAAGGTTCCCGTTCCACGCGGTGGAACGCGCGAGGGATTCTGAAACGGCAGTCCACCGTTCCAGGTTTGGCAACCCGTGGCACTGCACAGAACGAAAACCAACAAAGCGGTTAGTCCAAGAGAACCCGACGATCGCATGGCGTGCATAGTGCTGATCTCCCTTTTAATACGAAATGCAGAGACGGTGGTAGATCCCCTGCTTTGAGCGCATGCGGGGAGAGCCAATGCGGAGAGTAGACATTTCGTGTTGCCATTCCTAGGGCAGTTGATTGCTAGCCTTCGGGGCTGATTTGCTTGGCATTGATTTGGGCAGGGTTTCGTTGCTGACGGTTTCGATCGCAGAGCGGCCCAGGCGATGCAGCTGGAACAGTCCTGGTCTGATTTTCTTCATCGGTCAACCTCTTCCGACCGGTTTGGCAGACAACTTCGCTGCCGCTGCATTTCTACTTTTCTAGTAAACCACGAGCGGAAGAATCTGCCTGTGGATAGTCCCTGCCTCTGGACGAGTCGCCTGGGTCTTGGGTGACAGTTTTCCTTCACGCGAATCCTGGCGGCGCGAAAAATAGAGAAACAGGGCAACTTTGGAAGAATATATTCACAAGAACGATTGAAAACGATCATTTTTGTGATAGAGTTGTCGGTATTCTGTCGTTCTTTGGATAGATTTCGGTCTTAGGGTGACGCGATTTGAGCAATGTGAATGTCACCGACCAACGCCGCGTCAGGCTATTGGAACTGATTCGAGCCGAAGGTTTTGTATCGATCCCAGACCTTAAATCAGCCTTGGATGTCAGTGAGTCTACGGTTCGCCGAGATTTGGATTTCCTGGAATCCGAGGGGGAAGCTCGCCGGACGCACGGTGGAGTGTTCTTCACCGGGCAAGCATCCTCCATGCGGATGTTCGAAGATCGCCGGGCCGAGCAATGGGATCGCAAACGGCAGGTTGCCTTTGCAGCTAGCAAACTGATCGATAACCACGACACGTTGCTGCTAGATGGCGGCAGCACGACCTACGAGTTGGCTCGCCAGTTGGTTGGGCGTCCGTTGCAAGTCGTAACGAACTCTTTGCCCCTGGCAAATCTGTTCGTGTCGGGTGTCCAGGCAGACCTGGTGATGCTGGGTGGATATATCCATAGCCGAACAGGCGTCGCTTTAGGGCCCTATGCGAACCAAATGCTAAGCAGCCTTAACGTACAAACGGCGGTATTGAGTATTGCTGGGGCGGACCACCGAGGGTTTTACAACAGCAACCTCCTATTGGTTGAAACGGAACGAGCCATGATGAGCTGCGCCGATCGCACGATTGTCGTCACCGATAGCAGCAAGTTTGGCAAGAGCTCTTTGGCGCGACTATGTCGATTGTCGGAGGTCGATACGGTCGTGTGCGACGATGAATTGGACGAATTATGGCAGGAACAACTCCGAGAGGCCGGCGTCAACCTGGTACTTGCCAGTCGTGAAGCGCCAGCCAGCCCAACCGAAAACGAAGTAACCTCAAACGAGTAGTATCTCATGCCGCAGACGATCGACCGTGAACAAGTGGAAGCGCTAGTACGCAGCATTGTTCGGCGAGTGGCTACCGCCTCAGGCGGTAGCGAGCAGTCGCCGGTGACAGAGCGGCCTAGTCTTCGTGTAAGCATCTCTGCGCGCCATGTGCATTTGACCGATGCGCATGTTGAGCAGTTGTTCGGCAAGGGGCACCGCCTGACTCCGGGCAA